>NZ_JBFAQR010000060.1:0-45627 GCF_040678815.1 Kitasatospora sp. NPDC049285
GAAGATCTACCCCGACAACCCCGGCCTCGACGAACTCCCGTCTACTTCATGACCGTTGGCGCACCACCACTACACCACCCCACGGGACACGACCCGGCCACAACCACCTTCACCAAGCGAGAGGCTCATCCATGCCCGAGAAGGTCACCAAGGACAAGGTGCTCGTCTACGTCGTGCGCGACGGTCGGCTGCTGGTGTTCCGGCACACCGACTACTCCTACGAGGAGGTCGGAATCCAGGTCCCGGCGGGCAGCATTCGACCCGGCGAGACCCCGGAGGCCGCCGCGCTGCGCGAGGCCCGTGAGGAGACCGGCCTGACCGACTTCAAGATCGTGCGCAAGCTCGGTGAGACCGAGTACGACATCAGCCCGTACCGGTTCGAGATCCAGCGCCGGCACGTCTTCCACCTGGAGCTCACCGAGCCCACCCCGGAGCGATGGATGAGCCAGGAGGACCACGACGGCGAGCAGGAGCCCACCCACTTCGAGTGCTTCTGGATCCCGCTGGAGGCGGCCCACATCCTCCAGTCCGGCCAGGGCGCCCTGCTGGGACGCCTGTCCGACTAACCCCATCCGGTCACGGCAGTAGAGAGGGAGACAGCCGATGCACCGCACCACCGAGCAGCAGCACTACCAGGGGATCGACCAGCTCTACCGGAGCCTGGACGCCGACGACACCGGCACCGCAGTGTCGGTCATCGTCAAGGTGCGGGGCGAGGAGTGCGACATCGACTGCCTCTACTGCTACGAGAAGCGCAAGGAGGCACCCGGAGGAGCCCGGGTCGGCGCCGCCCAGATCGGGCGGCTGGCCGAGCTCTTCCGGGGCCGCCCGCTCGCCGTCGAACTCCACGGAGGCGAGCCGCTGACCGCCGGCAAAGACCACCTCGCCGAGATCCTCGGCCAGCTGGCCGAGCTGCCCCAGGTCGTCCGGGTGACCCTCCAGACCAACGGAGTCCGGCTCGACGAGGACTGGTTACACCTCTTCGACGACCTCTACCCGGCCCTCCAGATCGGCATCTCGCTCGACGGGGACGCGCAGGGCAACGCCTGGCGCGTCGGCTACGACGGCAAGCCGGTCTACCCGCGGGTCGCCCGGGCCCTGAAGCTGCTCGGCGAGCGGGACCGCCACGTCGGGGTGATCGCCGCCGTCACCCCGGCTGTGCTGGGCAGGGCCGGGGCGGTACTCGACCACCTCGCCGCCTTCGACGCGGTGAACGCGGTCAGCTTCGTGCCCTGCTTCGACACCACCATCCGCCGGCCCACCACGACCAGAAGTCGGCGCATTCCGGTCAGCCGCCGCCTCCAGCAGACCGCGGTTGCCGCCGCCAGCGGACCGGCCTGGGCCATCCACCCCGACGTGTACGCCGAGTTCGTCCTCACCGCCACTGCGCACTGGATAAGCGCTGGGCACTTCAGGCGCATCAAGCTTGAACCTGCCGTCTCCACCATCCGACGCCTCCGCGGTTTGGGAACCGGCTTCTGTCACTTCTCCGACCTCAAGTGCGACCACGTCTTCACTCTCTACCCCGACGGCCGCCTCGGCAGCTGCGACGAACTGCCCTGGCCCCAGGCCCAGCTCACCCGTCTGCACACGACGAGCGACCAGCGCGAGATCACCGCCGTCCAGCAGAGCTCCAACCTGCTGAACCAGGGCAAGGCCCTGATGAACAAGTGCACGACCTGCGACTACCGCAGCACCTGCGGCGGCGGCTGCATCGCCACCCGCTGGCGCATGAACCTCGCCGACGGCCACGACGCCTACTGCGACTACCGGATGCGCGTGGTGGACGGCACCGCCGCCCTGCTCGCCCAGCCCGCCCATCCCGACGGTGCCTGGTGCCGGACACTGCGCTGGCGCCCCCGCACTCCGAATAGCATGCGCGACGTCACGGGCTTCCTCGCCCGCTGGGACGACCACGACGCTCCGCGCGGTGCGGTCAGGCTGCACACCAGCGACCACGGCAACATCAACACCGCCGGTCAGCCCGGCATCCACGAGGCCGACGACCTCGACCCGACCTACACCCAGTGGCGGGACGCCATCGAACCCGGCGTCTGGCCCCTCGTCCATACCGTCACCCGCCGCTGGAACCTCGTCACGTACGACAGCTGCCAGGGCCACGCCTACACCGGCCTCGACCTGGCGCCGGCCGCACGCAAGGTCGGCATCCTCGCCCGCGACCGCCACGAATACGCTCGCGCCGCCGCCACCCTGTGCCGCGCCGTCAGCACGGCAACGCCTCGTCTGCCGGCCCCTGTCGCGATCACCCTCGGCCGCTCGGAGCTGACCTGCGAGACCGCCGGGACGGTTACGCCGGTCCTTGACCTGGCGCTCGAACCGGCCGACGGCCATAGCTGGGACGACTACTTCGCCCACCTGGACGCCGCCACGGCCGTGCTCGCGGACGCCCTGCGAGACGAACACCCGAACTTCGGTCCGGCGTGCTTCTGCCCGCTCCCTGCCGAACGGCCGACCCGGCAGCCGGAGGCGATGCGGTGATGACCACGGCCCTCGACCACGTGACGCTGCACCAGCTCCTCGGCCGCATGGTCTACTTCCACACCCTCTTCATCGACCCCGCTTTCACGCCCGCACCCGAGCTGGGCCCGGGAGAAGCGTGCTGCAACCACCGCTCTGACACTCGCCAGCGCACCGCCTACGGTCTCCTTGCCGCCACCGCGTGGGCCGCCCTCGACGAGATCGCCACCGCCCTGTCTGGACACCACGCGCCCTGTCCTGACCGGGATGGCACCTGCTGTGCGACCTGCCGAGTCGCCACCGCGGGCGCCACAATCATCGATGCCTGGATCGTCACCGAACACAGTGCTTACCACCGGCCTCAGCCTGACGACCTCGTTCGGCAGGCGTGCCGCACCACAGCCGCCGCCCGCCTCGCGCACGCCTTCGCCACCCAGCACTCCGCTGCCTGCCCTGCCCTCGTGCCGCTCAGCCCCGCCGCAGGCAACCCGCTGCTGCCCACCCGGGAGGACCTGCCGCTCACCGGCGAACTGCTCGCCCTGTGGCAGGAACCCCTCTCTGCCGCCCGCAGCCCGGTCGTCAGCTGGCTCAACCACTGCACCGCCCTGGACGACGTCCACCGCGTACTTGAGACGAGGAGGAACCACCAGTGATCCACATCGCCGAGACCGTCGGCTTCGGCAGCGTCGAGTACTTCATCGATCCCACCGAGCAGAGCCACCTCACCACCCTGATGAACGACTTCCTGGCCGCCCAGGACCGCGCCCGCTTCGGCAGCGAGCGCCGCGTCTCCATCCATGAGATCCCTGGCCACACCGCCGAGCAGGCCATGGCCGTCTACGAGCCCGCCGGCCGGATCGAGATCCCGCACATCCCCGACGAGGCCGAGAAGCTGCTCCAGCACGCCTTCGAGCGCGCCCGCCCGGCCCTCGCCCGCGTCATGCCCTCCATCACCACCTGCCGCCCCTGGACGTACGTCGAGTACGGCCCCGGCCAGCACATCACCGGCCACCTCGACGGCATCGCTCCCGACCCGCTCGCCTGGCCCCGCCAGATCGCCGGCATCAGCGTCGTCATCACCCCCGCCGAAGTCGGCGGCGACTTCTACGTCGAGACCGCCTCCAGCGACCAGCTCTGGAACACCCAGCCCACGGACGCCAGCGACCACGGCTACGCGGACGGCATGTGGCTGGCCAACGACGGCGCCGACAACTCCGCCACCTGGTTCCAGCAGATGCCCCGCACCCGCTGGAGCGTCGACCCCTCCCCCGGCACAGCCCTGTTCTACGGCTCCCAGCTCACCCACGGCACTCTCCCCGTCATCCAGGGTCGCGCCGCCAAGTTCATCAGCTGGCTGACCGCCGAGCCCGACCCGAACCCCACCACCACCGATCGCCGGAGGTGACCACGGTGCTGCTGGCCCTGGAAGGAATCGCAGGTGCCGGAAAGAGCACCCTGCGCGACCGCCTCCTCGCCGACGCCCACGTCGAGGGCATCACCCTCAGCCACACCGGCCAGTTCTCCTGGCTATCACCTATCGCCACCCGAACCCTTATCGGCCTCCGCGCCGGCCAACCGGCTGCCAGCGCCGACGAGGCTTCGGAGGCCGCCTGCTGGGACCTCGCCCTCCACGCCCGCTTCAACCTCACCCCCGCCCTGACGCTCGGCCCGGTGATCGCCGACCGGCTCACCCTCTCCACCGCGGCCCTGCTCGCCCTGCTCCACCAGCGGTCCGTCCACGCCTTTGTCGAACGCCTCGCCGAGCAGTCCACCACCTGGCCACGGCTGACCGTCCTGCTCACCACACCGCCCGAGACCTGCAACACCCGAATCGCCGCCCGGGCGACAGCCCGGCGCTTCGCCGAGCATCCGGACACCGCCGACCGGCTGGCCGACCTGTACGAGCAGGCCGCCGACGCCTGGACCAAGACCACCGGTCTGCCCGTCCTGCGGCACTTCTGTGCCACCACGGCCCACCTCGACCACCTTGCCGCCGCCTGCCTCGAACGGCTCCGCGAGACCGTCCCCCAGCCCCGAACCCAGGAATTCGCCGATGATCCTGCACCCCCTCCACCCCGCAGCATGGGTCCTTGACCACGTCCGCGACGCCGGCTGGCACGTCCATGACCTCCTCGCCTTCACCCGCGCAAGCACCCTCATCAAGGCCAGCCGCCCTGGCCAGGCACCCGTCGTCCTCAAGGCCGGATTCGGCAGCAACCACGTCCTCGCCGAACTCGACGACACCACCAAGCCCGCCGCCTACGGCTTCTACTGGTACGCCCAGATGACCGACGCCGAACGCGCCCTGGCCCGTGAGGACTTCCTTCACGAAGCCGAGCTCACCCGGGCCGCGGGCGGCACCGACCACGTCGTCCCCCTGCTGGAGCGCGGCAGCTGTGAGCGCTTCGACTGGTACACCATGCCGCACTGCGAGGGCGGCAACTTCCGGACCCTGCTGGGAAATCAGACGTCCAGCCAGGGATTGGGCATCCTCGCCGACGTCGCCGACGGCCTGCACAACCTTCACCGCCGCGGCATCGTGCACCGGGACGTCTACCAGGAGAACATCCTCATCCATGGGGGCCAAGGCCTGATCACCGACCTCGGCGCGGCCTGTCACACCGACGCCCCGCGCGGACCGGCTTCCCGCGGACCCGAGGTCCACTGGCCGCCCGAGTACGCCACCGACTACCACCACGCCACCCCGGCCGCCGACGTGTTCAGCCTCGGCGTCCTCACGTACCGGTACCTCCGCGCGGACATCCCCCGCTTCAGCTCTCCGGACGAGCACACCAGCATCCCGCGCGAACTGAAGACCACCGTCGCCGCCGCCCTCGCCCACGCACCGACCGACCGGCCAGGCATGGACGAACTGCGCGACGCACTCCGGCACACCAGCCACCGCAGCTGACCAACCTTCCAGGAGGCCCGCCATGCGCAGGGCGAGAGCACCGCCCTGGAGCCGAGCCCGCAACGCACACGCTCCACTCCATCCATCAACCAAGAAGGGCACGGACATGGACACCAACGACCGCATCAGCGACTTCATCGCCGCCGTCGAGGACCTGCGCGGCGAGGACGAGACCGTCCGCACCACCGCGCACACCTCCAGCGTCTCGGCCGAGGGCTGGCCGACCACCGAGGTCGACGCCGCCTGATCACTCTCACTCGCCGGAGTTCCAAGCACCGGCAGTGAACCCTGGGGCCGGGCCAGCCGGCCCGGCCCCAGGGCCTCAACCCTCCGAGGAGAAACCGCATGGACGCACCCATCGCCTTCGACTTCCCGCCGATCAAGCGCCTTCACCGCAGCCGCATCGCGAAGATCCACAGCGTCACCCACCCCACCGCACCCCCGCCACCGATCGGCGACGCCGCCATCGACTACGCCCTCGCTCACCACGTCCTCGAAGGCGCCGAGGCCGCGGCCCGGGCCAACGACCCCGACCGCTTCGACTGGTACTCCGTCAATCCCGACGCCGGAGCCACCGATAAGCTCACCCCCACCGCCGTCGGCCCGCGCGTCATTCTCAGCCCCGACCTCGCCGACCTGCCCCGGTCACCGATCTCCGAGACCCCGTACTACGTTCTGCGCCCGGACACCGCCCAGGCCCCGCTCAAGCTCCGGAGCCTCGCGGCCTCCGCCTACTCCACGGCCGCCGGCAACGGCTTCGCCGACCTCCTCGCCGCACACGCCTTCGTCCTCTGCCTGCTCCGCAACAAACAGCTCGGCGACACCCTGGACAGCTGGACCATCAGCCGCCTGCCCGGCACGGTCTTCCTCGACCACGTCGGCGACCCCGTCGTCCTCGCCCGCGACCTGATCCACGAGGCCGGCCACAACTGGCTCAACGACGCTCTGGCCGCCACAAGCTGCAAGATCAGCGACAACGAGCACTTCTACTCGCCGTGGAAGCAGACCACCCGGCCCGCCTTCGGCTTCCTCCACGCCTGCTGGGCCTTCCCCCTCACCATGATCTACACCGCCCGCGTCCTCCATCGGACCAGCGGTGACCTCCACCGCTTCCTCACCGCCTACCTCGACCAGCAGCGCGACCTGCTCGCCGGTACCACCGACGACTACGCCCGGGCACTCCAGCTGATCACCAACGACGGCCTCCGCGCCCGCCTGCAAGCCGTCCACCACCAGGCCCTCAGCCTGTGAACGCCCACCACGACACCCTGCCGACGGCCGACCCCCACACCTCACCCGGAATCTCGATCCTGGTCCGCCGCCCTTGTGAAGACGCTGCCCAGCTCCACATCGGGCTGGCCAACCTCGAACACGCCGTCGCGATCGGACCGGACACCACCTTCAACGTCGGCTCCGTCGCCAAGCAGATCACCGCCCACCTCGTCCTGCTCGCCGCCGAGGACGGCCTCCTCACGCTCAATCAGCCGGCGAACACCCTCCTCCCACGCCTCCAGGTCCGCGTCACCATCGCCGACCTGATCACCCACCGCTCCGGCCTCCGCGACGCCGAGACTCTGCTCTCCCTCGCTGGCTTCCGCGACCTCGACTACTACACTGCCGACGACCTACTCAGCCTCGCCTGCCGGCAGAAGCAAAGATCAGTCCCCGAAGGCCAGTTCCTTTACAGCAACACTAACTATCTCCTCCTCGCCGAGATCCTCGAAGTCGTCTACTGCAGGGACCTGGCCGACCTCGCCCGCGTCCGCCTCTTCGACCCGCTGGGCATGGCCTCCACCCGCTTCAAGACCGACCCGCGCCAACTCGTCCTCGGCGGCGCCAGCAGCTACCAGCCCACCTCGGGAGGCTGGCAACACGCAGCCGAGCCAGCCGCCCTGCCCGGACCCGGCGCCCTCTGGACCACACCAGCCGATCTCGACCGCTGGCTGGACTACCTCCATGGCCGTTGGCACCAAGACGGTCTCGCTCTCCCCGAGCAGCGCACCGTTCCGTACCAGCCAGCCGACCAAGGCCGTTATCTGTACGGACCTGGTCTATACGCAGACGCCCACACCGCGCAGCGTGACGTCTTCCACTATGGCCACGAACAAGGCTTTTCTGCAGCGGCTCAACTGGGTTCGACCGGGGCGCGCATCATCTGCATGTCAAACAACCACACCATCGCGGCCGATCACGTCGCGGCAAGGCTCGGTGCGCAGCTCCGAACCCCTCGCGTCGACGGACTCGAGGAGTCGGTCGCCGCAGCGCTGGCAGTGTCAACAGGCCCAAGGGCGTCGGCTTACGCATGCGAAGGTACCCGGATCGATAGTGAGGGCCCCTCCATTCTCGGCACGTTTGTCTGTGCCGAGGTGCCCGGCACGTTGCGGCTCAGTCACAAGGACGGAGCCCTTCATCTCTGGCGCCGAGGCACTGGAGACCGGCTGACCAAGTCAGGACCGCTCACGTACATCGGCCCCGGCTACCGAATCACCGTCCAGGGGACTGAAGACGACGAGATGGTCCCCGAACGCTTCATCCTCGACCTCGTCCGGGCTCCAGCTCTTCTCTACAAGCGCCAGTGACACAGAAACCGGACGACACCGCTTCCTCACCCGGCTGCGGCAGCCGGCAGCAGCCGCGGCGCGGACGCATCCGCGAGCAGATCACCGCCCTGGAGACGGCGTGAACACGACCGCCAGGCCGGTCCGGCCCCCGCTGTCAGGACCCTCTGAGAGGGTGTTCACTGCTGCTGGCAACGACACTCTCAGTAAAGGCAGTTGGAGCTGTTCACCGGATCGTGTGGCATCCGGCGCGACACGCCGATGCGGCCCCGGCGCGCCGCCTACGGTGGGACACCTGCCAACGCACTCACGTGCGAGGACCGTACTCATGGCCGAACCGCTGCTTCGCCGTGCCCTGAACCGGCCTGGGCCGATACCCGAGTCCGCTGTCCGTCATATACGGAGGAGAAGTCCCGTGCCGCACACGATGGTTGTGGGAGTGCACCTGGTCCTGATCGAGGACGGCCGGGTGCTGCTCGGGCAGCGCGCTGGCACCTCCTTCGCCGAAGGGCACTGGCACGTACCCGCAGGCCACTTGGAGGAGGGGGAGTCCGTCCTGCGCGGCATGGCCCGCGAGGCCGAGGAGGAACTCGGCATCCAGATCCGCGAGGAGGACCTCGAGCTCGTCCACACCTTGCACCACCTCGACGCCGACGACGGGGCCGGACGGATGCAGATGTTCTTCGCACCCCGCACCTTCACGGGAGAAGTCACCAACCGCGAACCCGGCAAGTGCACCGCGCTGGCCTGGTTCCCCATCGAGAAGCTGCCGGAGCCGATCGTGGAGTACACGGCTCTCGCCCTCGCTCAGATCACGGCCGGGCAGACCATGTCCGTCGTCGGCTGGCCGTCGTGATCCACGACCAGACGTTGCCCAGCGACGTCACCCGCCTCCTCACGGAGGCCCTCGGTGACGTCCGGCTACTCGCTGTCCACGGGCACACCCGCCACGGCGCCCCCTACCTGTGGGAGGTCGCCGACCAGGTCGGCGGGCGGTGGTTCGCCAAGCGGCACAGCAAGGAGCTGTCCTACCGGCGCGAGGTCCACGCCTATCAGCACGCCACCGCTGTCCTGCCGCCCGGACGCGTCGCTGCTCTCCACGCTCACGACGCCGACGCGCTGCTCGTCGTCACCGGGGCGGTCGACGGCACCGCGCTGCGGCACACCTCGCTCACCGCGCGGCAGCGAACGGAGACTTACCGGCAGGCGGGCGAGCTGCTGCGCAGGCTGCACGACCAGCCGCTGCCCGATGTGGTCGGCCCCGGCGACGAGCGGGGTATGCCGTGGCCACAGGAGCGCGAGCGAGCCCTGAACGTGGCGCGCGAGGTCGGCCTTGGGGGCGAGGACCTGGCGGTGCTGGACGCGGCGCTGGCCGTGCCGCCGCCCGTGCTGCCGCTGGTGGTGTGTCATGGAGACTTCAGCCCGCGGAACTGGATCGTTGACACCGCCAGCGGCGACGGAATGTTGGTTCGGCTGATCGACTTCGAGCGCAGCCAGGTCGAGGAAGCGGTCCGTCGCGACCTGATGCGGATCGTCTACCAGATCACCGCCCACCGGCCGGTGCTGCGCGAGGCGTTCTTCGACGGCTACGGCCGCACCCTCACCGAAGCCGAACAGGCCGCGTGCCGGGCGTACGCGGCGATCGACTGCCCGTCCGCGCTGCGCTGGGCAGCCAAGCACCGCGACGATGAGATCCACCGATACGGCCTCACGATGCTCGACCAGCTCCGCCGCCCCGCCGACTGATCGCCGCCCAGACGTCAACGAGGAGGACCGGTCGACGTCTTTCGTGGCGCTGCGCTCGACCTCCCCGCTGCCTGGGACGTAGAACCGCCAATCACGTTCCCTCCCCCCTAGGACTTGGAGTACTCGGTGCACGAGACGAGCAGGCTGTCGGCCTGCGTCATCGCCCACGACCTGGCGAGCGACCAGATCGCCACCGTCCACTATGCCCAGCACAGTTGGACACCCCAGCTGGCCTGGACGATCCCCGGAGGGAAGGTCGACCCGGGCGAGGAGATCCACCTCGCGGCCGCCCGCGAGCTGTACGAGGAGTGCGGTTTGATCGCCGCACCTGAGAACCTTCGACTGGTCCACACCCTGCAGGCCAGGCAGGGCTGGGACGGCAAGGGCGGGTTCGTCCTGTTTGCATTCGCCGTCACCGAGTTCAGCGGCACGCTCGCCAACATGGAGCCGGACAAGCACCTGGATGTGCGCTGGTCGCCCGCCGCGCGGCTGCCCGCCCCGATGTTCCCGACCTCCCGCCGGGCGGTCGAGGCGCACCTGCGCGGCGGGCCCGCGTTCTCCACGTTCGGCTGGGACGCGGCCACGCTGCGGGACATGGAGGAGGTGTGAGCGTGGCCAACGCCATCGCTGGCTGCCCGAGCCGCCGGTCGCCGACACGGATCTCGACCAGCGATTGCGCGCGGTCGCCAGCGCGAGCACCGTCGTCGAAGAAGGCGTTGCCGTCCCGGCGAGCGGCGACGCCGCGTTCCTCTATCGCGCCGTCTACCGGCCCGGACGGCGAAGTGCACCGGGAGCTGACCCGTCTGGACGCGACCGGGCTGCCCTTCCCGCCGCCCGACCGACCAGCGTAGGCGCCTCCATCCCTGGTCTTCGTAGCAGCACTGCAGAACCCGCACAGTGCGCGCCGGCGGGCGGAGCGCTGCTCCGACCCGGTCGAAACAATGCCCGTCCCTCTCGCCACCAGCCACTCATGGGAGCGCCGTGACCGAACCCAGCGTCAAGACCGCCCAGGACCCCGAGGACGCACCAGCCCTCCCTGCCCAGGCGACGGACGATCAGGCAGTAGAGGAGCACGACGAAGAGTTGCGGTCGCGGTACTACGGGGACAACCGGCTCAAGGTCGGCACCTCGATCTCCACCGTGGCGATGCTGCGCCGGCTGCCACAACTCGTGCGCCGGGCGATGGCACTGGCGTGGGCCACCGACCGCACTTCCACGGTGCTGCTGCTCGTATGCCAGGCACTGTCCGGCGTGGCCGGCGCCGTCGCCCTCTACGCGACGACCGGCACCATCAGGGCGCTGTTCCAGCCCGGCTCCGTCACCGACCACCTGCGCGCCGCGGTCCCGTCGCTGATCCCGCTGCTGGTCGCCGCGGGGCTGCGCGCCATCCTGGGCATCGCGGTAGTGGCGCTGTCGGGCCGGGTGTCGCCTCGGATGAACCGCGAGGCCGATCTCGCGCTGATCGCCGCCGGGTGCGCGGCCGAGCTGCGCGCCTACGACGAACCCGCCTACACGGAGAAGTGGGAGGCCGCCGACCGCGGGGCTGCGACTACGCCGGACTTGTTGTCCAGCGCTCAGGACGTCATCGCCTCGACCATCTCCCTCATCGCGGCGGCCGGGGTGCTCGCTTCGCTGGACTGGCGGATCGTCCCGTTCCTGCTACTCGGGTCCGTACCCACCGGGATCGCCGCGGTGCGCACGGCCCGCATCCACTACCTCGCCGCGGTGACCACCAGCGAGGAACGACAGGCGCTGCGGATCTACCGCTGGTTCCTGATCGACAAGGGCCGGGCCGACCAGGTCCGTTCCGACCAGATCACCCCGTTCATGATGCGCAAGTACCGGCAGGTCGAGCAGCGGATCGCCGCCGCCACCGACCAGGCCACCCGGGACGCCGCCTGGGTCTCCCTGTGGGCCGCCGTCGGCACCGGAGTCGGGAGCGCACTGATCTGGGGATCGCTGCTGTACCTTTTCGCCTCGGGCCGGATCGCCCTCGCCGCCGCCGGAAGCGCCGTCTTCGCGATCCGCACCGCCACCGGCGGCATCCAGGGCATGGTCGGCAACGGCGCCCGCCTCTACCGCATGGGCCTGTACCTGGACGACTTCTTCGAGTTCCTTGACGAGGCTGGCGGATACCGCATCCAGCGCGGCGACATCATCCCCGCCGCGCCCGCGGTGGTCGAGGTCAAGGATCTCACCCACCACTATCCCGGCGACCAGCAGGAACCAGCCCTCAAGGGGGTCAGCCTCACCCTGCACCGCGGCCAGGTGGTCGCGATCATCGGCCAGAACGGCAGCGGCAAGACCACCCTGCTCAAACTACTCGCCGGGCTGCTCCTGCCCCAGCACGGGCAGATCACCTGGGACGGCGTCCCGGTCGGGGAACTGGACGCCGACGGCATGTGGCAGCGCGTCGCCCGTATCCCACAGGAGTTCGCCCGCTGGCCGCTCTCCGCCGCCGAGAACGTCCACCTGGGGCACACCACCGACGACCTGATGGGCGAGATCGAGAAGGCAGCGGCGAAGACCGGCTTCGACGAGATCGTGGCCCGGCTTCGCTCCGGCTGGCGAACCCTCCTCGCGCAGGGCTGGCTCGGCGGCGCCGAACTGTCCGGCGGAGGCTGGCAGCGCGCCGCCGTCGCCCGCGCCCTCTACCGCACCACCCTCAACCCCGGCCTGCTAATCCTGGACGAGCCGACCAGCGACCTCGACCCCCGAAGCGAGCACAAGATCCTGCACGCCCTGCGACCACTCGCACCGGAGCGGATCACCGTGCTGGTCACGCACAACATCAGCAACGCCAAGGTCGCGGACCGGGTGATCGTCATGGACCAGGGCCGGATCGCGCAAACGGGCACGTGGGAAGAGCTGGCTGGGCAGAAGGACGGCCTCTTCCGGGAACTGTTGGACCTTCAACGCGACCGGACCATCCCGGGCCAGCGCCCAGCCGCGCTCGGCTGACCGCCATCCGATTCAGAGGTGCCTTGCTGGTCGGGCCGACGAAAGCGTGAGAACTCCCGTCTTCCCAGCTCAGCAGATACCTCTCTTCGCCGGGCCAAACCCGCCCGATCACCGGTGGATTCCGGCTCAGTAGTCGTACTGCAGCTTGATCGCGGCTTCGAGATCTTCGCGCTTGAAACCGAGCGCGGAGGCGAGGACGTGCATGCCCAGCCGTGGTGGCACGGCGTTGCCGATCTGCTGGGCGATGACGCTGCGTGCACCGGGGGCATTGACGTCGTCGCCGTTTTCGCGTCGCCACGGATAGTCCCGGGGGAACGTTTGGAGTACACCCAACTCGGCGAGCGAGAACACTCCGAGTTCCCGGCCACGCCAGTCGAGCTTGTTGCGTGAACCCTTGCCGGTCACGGTGGCGGAAGGCTCGTCGTACCGGCGTCGCCCTCGCGCCTTCGGGTTACCGCCGGTTCCGTAGTTGGAGACCACCTCGAAGCAGTCCGTTCGCCCGAGCGCCTCCCCCATTGTCACCCAGGGCAGGCGGGATGAATTCCCCGAGTTCCGGCTGACCCCCTTCCTGTAACGCCGGTGAGAAGGCTCGGGAATCTCTGGCGCCCCCTCGATTTGAGCGCCATCCCCCGCCCAGCGAGCGATCAGAATGGCACGACGGCGAGTCTGGGGAACCCCGAATTCCTCAGTGTGGAGGATCTCCGGCTCGGCTACCGCGTAGCCCTTGCTCTTGAGGATCTCCCCGAACGCCTGCCAGACCGGGAGTACCGCACGAACCTGTTCTAGGACGATCGCCTGATAAGGCCGTCCGTCGATGAGTGCCTCAAGTGCCCATCGCAGCGGTTCCAGGACCAGGCCGGTACGTTCGTCGCTGAGCTGCTTGAGGTCGTCGCGAATCGCCGCGAACTCCTCGTCGTGGCGCCCCGGCTGGACGGCGGCATAACGATTCGCGAACTCGAGAACCTGATCGAGTGCGGCCCTTCCCTCACCGTTCCCGGCGACGGTGAAGGTCTGACACGGGGGCCCGCCGGCCAGCACGTTGGCGTCTTTGAAATCGCTCGGCTTGAACTCGCGCACATCCCGGTTCCTTGTCGGGAGCCCGGCTGCCGTGCGTGTAGCACATGCGTCGTCGTCCCATTCGATACCGGCGACCACCGGAACGCCGAGCGCCTGCGCTGCCACATCCAGCCCTCCCGGGCCGGCGAACAGGTCGATGATCTTGAAGGGCGCAGGCACGCGGTTTCCTTGCGGTTCGGGAGGTGTGGGAGAGCTGCGGTCCATGCCCACTCTCCCGCGTCGCGGACACAGGTCGCCCCTATGCTAGCCGGCCGGATCGGTTCTTCGAACCGGATGACCGGGTGACGCCGCCTATACTCGCTCGGCGGCCTCGAGCGCGCAGGCGATCGCGCGGCCCACGGCCTCGGCGACCGGCGGTGGCAGAGCATGGCCGACCTGCCTGTACTCGGCGGTCTTTCCGCCAGCGAGCTGCCAATCGTCGGGGATCGCCTGGATCCTCGCCGCCTGCCTCACCGTGAGCTTGGGGTGGCCGTCCACCGGGAAGTCGGCGCCTGGGGGATCATCTGCCAGGCTGTTGCCGTCGACCCCCAAGCCGGCCCAAGCTCGCTTGCTTCCGGTGGGGCCGAGGTCTGCCCCGCCTCGGTTCTCCGAGCCGCCTACGAGCGCGGGCGCCACGCGATCCGCTCGGGCGGACCAGGTATCGGCACCGGGCCAGCCGTGGCTGGCCATGGAAGCACCGAGTACCTCACCAACGGTCGGCGCGGGCCTGCCGATGGGCTCCGGCCAGAAGAAGCCGGAGCTGAAAGGCTCGAGGAGAGCGACGAGAAATCCGCTCTTCCGGTGCTGGGGCACACCGAAGTCGGCGGCGTCGAGCACTGCCCAGTTCGAGTGGTAGCTGGCTTGCGCCAGCTCGGCTTCGATCCAAGCACGGTCGGCGGAGAAATCCGGACTTGCGACGAGATCGGCGAGGTTCTCAATGAGAACCACCTTGGGTCGGACGAGGGTCACCAGTCGCAGAGCGGCCTCGAGCACCTTGCGTGGTTCCTCGTCGTCGGCCCTCCGCACCGCGGCCGCCGACTTGATTCGAGGCAGGCCACCGCTGAGCAGGTCTACCTCTAGCGCTTCTGGGTGCTGCAGAGGGTCGAAGTCCCCGATCTCGCTGCAGCGCACGTCCCAGTGGGGGCGGTTGAGAGAGATGGTCGCGCACGCCTTGGGGTTGCGGTCGAGCAGGAGGATCGGTTCGAAGCCCGCGCGCTCGAGACCGAGTGCCTGGGCTCCGGACCCGGCGCAGATCTCCAGCGAGGTGAGCCGTGACGACACTTCGCGGTGAGCATCACTCGCTGGCCGGGCTTTGGACTGTGTGCGCTCCGAGACGGGCGCGGGCACCTGATCCGATGCTCCCGACGATGGGGATTCCGGGGAGGACGCTCGTAGCAGCGCGGTCACCGATTCATGCGCGACGGCTCGAAGTTCCTCATCAAGCGCCTGCTCCTCGATTCCGTCGAAGAGGACGAACGGAGCGAGTCGCAGCATTCTCTTGAGAAAGTCACGCAGAGTGTCGCGTTCGTTCAGACCCCGCAGGTCGAGTCCGTTCCAAACCCGCAGGATGGCCTTGACCGTGTGCGGGCTTCCGCCGAGCGCCGCTCGACGGGCATAGATCTGGTCGAAGGCGGCCTCGCCGAGGATTCCGAGCGCGCCGTAGGGCTCCGTGTCGCCCGACGAATGGACGAGTTGGGCCCGCCACCACAGACGGCCGAAGACATGACGAGTGAGATCAGTGCCGAGTATGCGGTCTCTGGGCGGTTCGGGGTAGCGCCAGTAGGCCACGTCCGGCAGCAGGACCAAGGCCAGGAACGCCCACACGTCCCGTGCGGCGGCCTCGGCGGGGACCAGCCCCATCTCCGAGTGCAACAGCGCCGCGAGTCGGATGTCGAACTCGGCGTTCCGCGCGCGACCGGCCGGCTCTGGAAAGCCGGCATCTGCGGCGAGGTCCAGCACCAGGCCGCGCAGCCGGTTGAGTTGGGCATCGGAAATCCGGTCGCCCCCGGTCGCGACGTAGACCGCGGAGTCGTGGGAAGTGGCCACCTGCTTCGTGAGTTGGGCAAGCGGGAGTTGGCGGTATTCGTCGAACAGGCGTCGAGCCTGGTCGGAGAGCAGACGGGGGTAGAGATTGCTCATCGCGACACCTCGAAGATCTTCACGGCTTCCTGCATTTCCGAGGCGAATAGGCTCGGTGACTGGTGTCGGCGCAACCTCATGTCACTGATCGAGCGACCGGGAAACAGCTGGTCGAACAGCGCCGTCAAGGTCTCCCCGAGCGACTCGGCTGGGAACTCGGCGCCATCGACGAACTCGTCGAGTGACAGCGCATGTTCGATCATGGTCCGTGCGGTGTCCGCGTACACCGCGGAAAGTACGATCCTGTCGATGTCTCGCGGCTTGCCCGCGTTCTCGAAGGCCGTGGCCACCGCCGTATTCCGCTCGTTGACCAGCAGAAGCAGCGAGCCCATGGTCGCGCTCTCCAGGTTGCCGCTGATCTGCAAATGCCAGGCCGCACCGTCTGGAAAGGAGGTCCGCCCGAAGTCGATCACTGCCATCGGGAATTGCGGTGCGTCGCCCTGAAGCCGTAGGGCCGAACGGTCACTCCACAGGACCGATCCGGCGCGGCGCGGCGAGGACGGCCGGCCGTCACTTCGGTGTTCAGCGAGTAGAAGGGCGGTATCCACGAAGAGGAGTCCACCCAGATCGGACCCTCGAAGCCGGACGTCGAGCGAGACGGCGGCCGACCCGCTGCCCGTAAGGCGGACGTGCTGGGCGGGGCCACTGAGGTTGGAGCCGGTGGCCGTCCAAACGACGGCGAGCATGAGCACGGCTTCGGGCGGGAGTCCTGCCTGGGAGCGTGCTCGGTCCTGGTCGATCCGGACGGTTCTACGCAGGTGCAGATCCATCTGGTAGTCCCAGTCGGGCAGGGCCTCGGGCATAGGGATGTGGCCGTCGTCGGTGATCAGGTCCCAGGGGTCGACCTGGACGACGTCTTCGGACGGGATTCGATACGGGAGTGCCCGACGGCTCACTGGGCCTTCACCGCCTCGACCTTGATGTCGATTTCCGTCATGGTGTCCGGAGCGGGACGGACCACGGCTCGCCACACGACGTCACTTCCGTCGATTTCGAACGACGGGTCGGTGTGGAGGCGTCCCGTAGCGTCCTGCCAGCCGACGAGCTCGGGCATCTGCGCATCCAGGGGCGGGTCCGACTCTCGGCCGCCGCTGCCCGGCAAAGTGACCGCCAGGTCGACGCGAACACGCTGGCGCCCTGGTACGGGCAATATGAACTCCTGCACGAGGACGGTGGTGTCGGAACCGTCCTCGTAGTAGGGATCGCCGAGATACTGCACGCGGGGGCGACGGCGAATGGACCCACCCCCCGGAGCGGCTACTCCGTGGCCGTGCGCGGCACCCGCATTGGCATTATCGCTTCCCGAGCCGGACTCCCCTGAAGCCGGGTGAGTAGTGGTGAAGCCGGTACTCACCCGGGGGCGGCCTGAGTCGACCGGTTCGAGGAGCTCGTGCTCGGCGACCTCCGCGACGCGCGAAGAGGGAGTCGCCGTGCTACCGGGTCTGCGGTAGTCCGTTGCGCCGCCGATTCCCCAAGCGCCTCCTACGAGCCCTGCGAAGAGTGAGCTGGCCGCTCCCAGTGCCACCTTGGCAGCACCGGGGCGGGCGGTCCCTCCGAGTGCGAGTAGCCCGTCGATCTGTTCCTGAATGCGCCGGAACGTCGTTCGGACGAAGGTGCTATCGGGGTAGTCCAGTGACTGAGGGTGCCAGGCGTCGTGCGTCGGTGGTTCGGCCCGCGCGTACGCGTCGTCCATGTCCGGGTCTCCCCGGAACACCCCGGCGTAGCCCTGGTTCACGCTCGGCGGCTTGGGTCCGGGGTGGTAGGTGACGACCAATTCGGCGGGCCGCATGAGGCAGACGTGATGGACGAGGTCTTCCATCCCGAGCAGGCGAGAGGCGCTGCTGGGTTCCAGGGGCGGGATGATCCGTGTGACCAGGCCGAGCCTGCCGAGGTGCTTCTTGGGTTTGCGGCACTCGATGTCTTTGCCGTTCGGGCCGAGCATGGCCTCGTAAGCGGCGACGAACATGTCGAGGGGGCGGGTCTGCCGCGGGTCGGGGACCGGATGATCCCTGCCGTCGCAACCGACGGTGAAGCGCATCGCGGACTGTCCGGTACCGGTAGCGATCATCTTCGGCCACAGATGCCAGGTCACGGTCTCGGCGAGGTACTCTGCCGCGGCCGCGGGCTCGAGGTCCTCAAGGGAAGGGTCTACGACCACGATGGTGGTGCCCGTCTCGGCGGGACCGAACGGCTTGAGACCGAGACGTCGGGCCGTGGCCTCGGCTTCGGCTCCCACGAGGGGTTCGACGACCGGGCCCGAGGCATCGCCCCACCAGTGCCTACCGGTGTACCGACGTTCGCCGTTAGGCCCGGAGGCGACGTAGCTCTTCCACAGGGCACAACCGATGAGCCTGGTCTCGTACCCGCCCTCGTCGGTCCGGCAGCGTGTGTGTACCAGGATCGTGCCGCATCTGGAAAGCAGGTAGAAGATGCCCTTGCCGAAACCGTAAGTGCCGCCACCGAGCGCTGTATTACGCGGTTCGCCGATGTTGCGGATGAACGAGACGAAGTCTCGGTCGTCGCCGATCGCGTCATCGGCTCTGGTGGGTCCACCGAGACCTCGGGTGCCCCGGTCGGAGATCGCCACCACTCGAACCACGCCACGCATCAGCGACTCCCGCAGCGGGAGATGGGCGCTCATCGGTGCCCCGCCCAGAAGCAGCTCACGCCACTCGCGTACGTGTGCGGGGCCGACCGTCCCCAGGTCGATTCGATAGTCGACCGGTTCGGGGGAGCCCTCCAGGCGCGCGTCCCAACTGTTCTGTGCGGACTCACGCACCAAGATGGTGAGAAGGTCGAGTTCGGGGCGTCCGAGCTGGTTACGGATGCCTTCGGCCGCACTTGCGCCTTCCGGAGGGAACGGCTGGGACAACCAGCGGGGATCCGTCACACGGACTCCTGGATCATAGTGTTGATCACCTCGGACACGGTCTCGTGCGTCAGCGGCACGGGATGTTCTCCGGACAGGTCGATCGTGTACTCGACCTCCAGGATCGTCACCGGCACGCCTGCCGCCGCGAGGGCTTGGCTCGTCAGTCCGGGGAATTCAGCATCGACTCGATACCACGCCTCCTCGGTGATCACGAAGCGCACATCCCGGTAGTAATCGCTGTCGGAGGGGTGGAAGCCGGCCGAAGCGAGCAGTTCGAGTAGCGAGCTCTCGTCGTCGCAGAGCCGCAGTGCCCGTTCGATCGACTCGATGAATCCGGTGCCCAGGCCGTCTGCGGTGGTTCGCTGGAGGCGGAACCAGGCCAGGCAGAGGAGACCGTCTGCCGGTGGTTCCAATTGGTCGAGCCCATGGATCCGCGGTCTACGTCCCTCACCCACCGTGGTGGCCTTCACCTCGACGGCGGTGGTCGCCGTCGAGAAATCGTGACTGTGACCATGCGGACCGCGCCAGAGCCGGTGAGCGCTCGGGTCCTGGTCTAGAAGCCGATTCAGTAGGATCAACTCTCCGAACAAACCGGCGAGTTGCTCTGGCCCCAGCGGCTTGTTCTCTGTACGGAACAGCGCCCGCCACCGGTCGAGGACGCGGTATAGGGCCTTGACCGGGGTTTCGGGCATGCTCTCGGCTACGACCAGAACCTCCACGCACAGTTCCGTGAACAGATCGTTGAGGTCACCTCTCAGACATCCGAGATCGGCGTACGTCTGATAGATCTCTTTGTCCTCCAACGGTCGCTTGCGCAGCCGGAGAACTGGGCCGTCCAAGCCCGTCCGGACCTTCTGATGCGAATGGATCGGCACGAGGAGGTGGCGGTGACCGTCATGATCGACACCCACCGCCAAGGGCCCGCTGTCTGTGTTCACGGGCAGCTGGGAGACTCGCAGGTGCCTTTCACCACTGGCTTGTTCGGCCTCGAGAGCGGTCCAGTGCTGTTCGACGACCTTCCGGAGCGCGCTGTCGGTCATGCGCCTTCACCGTCGAGGAAGCTGTAGTCCTCGTCTTCGATCTGGATCCCGGAGAGGTCGGCCGAGATGTACTTCTCCACGGTGCTGTCCAAGCCCCTCGGCTCGGGGAAAACCAGGCCGACGCCGATGACGTGTTCTTCTGCGTTCAACGGCTCACGCCGCTGCTGCTTGGACGGGTCGGGCGTCGAGACCTTGTCGATCGGGTAGAGGACCAGCAGGCCGTGGTCGGGGAACTGACGCATCCGCTCGGCCTTGATCTCCTGCTCCGCGAGCTTGGCCGTGTCGCCCCCCAGGTCGACGGCGGCGTCGCGGCGGCTCATCAGCGTCTTGATGTCGGCGAAGTCCGGCGTGGGGCTGGTGGTGGTGACGCGGGCGCGGCTGATCCGGCCGACCGTTACGCCTTCGGCGAAGGTCAGAGGCTTGTCTTCGGTACCGCCGGGGTGGCCGACGATCGCGATATTCCACCTGCCCAGCGAGCCGGCCGTACGGACTCGCTTCTTGATGTAACCCGTGATCAGGTCGCCGTCGTTCTCTTGGGACTTCTCGTGGAACTGATACGACGCCAGGAAGTCGGTCACGAGCTCGTGCGGCACGTCGCGAAAGATGTAGCGACCGTCCTCAGGGCGTTCCTCCATCCGCACCGAGTGTGTCTTGGCCGCGGTCACGAGCGTCCGGGCGGCATCGAGATTGCCCCTCAGCCATTCGGCGTTGGTGTGAAAGTAATGGGTCTGAACGCGCTTCCCGCCGTAAGAGGAGGCGGCCATGACGGCGCCCCGCATCTTGGCGGCCGCGGTGACACGCATCGCCGGATGCGTACGAAGACGCACGGCGAAGGTAAGCGGCGTCTCGGCCTCGGTCATGTAGACGTCGATATCTCGACGCATCTCGGTCTCGACGGTGGCGATGTGGCGGAACCATCCGGCGAGCTCGTCGGTCATCCAGATCCGCGGGAGGTCCGCGTATCCGTTTCGGAACCCGAACCAGCGTCCCATCTGCAGGAGCGTGTCGTACGCCGACACCGAGCGGACGAAGTAGCTGACCGACAGGCCTTCGAGGGTCAGTCCCCTGGAAAGGGTGTTACCGCCCACTGCGATCGCCACGACCGGACCGTTCTCATAGTCCAGTCGAGCTTCACTGCTGGAGTTGTCCATGATGATCCGGCAGCTCGCGAGGACGCCCGGGAGTTCCGGAAGAAGTCGGTCGAATTCCACCTTCGTCTCGTGAAACTCCTCGGCTGCGACGCGGGCGGTCTCTCGGTCCCACAGCCCGCGCAGCCGAGCGACGAACTCGGGATTCGCCAGGGCCTCCGCAGACCGATCGCGCAGTCGCTCGAGTGGCCGCTCGAAGCTGTTGTGTACCGCCGTGTTGACGCTGGTGTGGATCAACATCGTGTTATGCGGATTCCCCCTGTCGCGCACGCGTCGAGCGGCCGTGGCCAGCCAGAAGTATTCGACGGCCTCACGAAGGGTGTCGGTGATAACCGGCTCGAAGCCGTCGACGTCCGCCTTCGTGGCGGGACGCACGTACGGCACGTCTTCGTCGGGGATCGACCGAATCATGTCGTGCCCGTCGTCGACCTGTTCCGGATCCTCACCGTCGAGCGCATAGCGCCCGAACAGAACCTCCGTGCCGAAATGACCGATTGGCTTCGGAAGGTTGACCACGAAGTCCTTCGGGTAAAGATCTTCGGCGCTCGGATCGATCAGCAGGTTGGCGAACGGAGACGCGGTGTAGCCGAGGTATGCACACTTCGGCAGACTCTCCATGATGCTCAAGATCAGCGGGTTGATCGACTTCGTCGCCACGGTCGCCTGATCAGCCTCGTCATCGATGATCAGCGCCGGGCAGTCCTGCAGGTACTCCGACGCCTGATCGAGCCAACGAGCGAGCTTGCGCAGCACCGTGGCGTTCTTCTTCACAACGCACAGCACATGCGTCTTGTTGCTCTTGCCGAAATACGAGGCCGGGTTCTCCTGCGGAGTGAAGTCCTTGTCGGGCCCCGTTAGCTGGGACCACAAGGTTGGATTCGGCTCCACGAGCTGCTGAATCAGTCGCGCCTGGGTCTGGCGACGAAGGCCGTTGTGGACGCCCGCGAGGACGATGAACAGCTTGTAGCCACGGTCTGCAGCCTTCGCCACGACCGACGTGAAATTGGTCGTCTTGCCGGACTGCACGTAACCGACGACAAGACCGCGTGTGGAAAAGGCCCTCTCCCGCGGATGGTTGAGCAACGACACGATGCGGTAAGAGGAGTCATCGAGACTCTTGACCGCTGGCTCCGGCCATCCGTCCTTACGAAGCAGGGCCTCGATCGCCGGCCAACACTTGTCCTTGGGCTGCGAGCCCGTGTACCAGGTTTCGCGAGCCCCGTCCTCTACGACATGGGGTTCCTCGAGCTCTCTGACACGAATCGCCTCCCGTTCGTGCCGGTCTCGGATTTGCTGGATAACATCGGGGCCGATACCGAACTGCTCCAGCCGCTTAATCGAGTCTGCCGGAGTGAACGTGTCAAGAAGCGCCTTGAACGTGTCGTACATTCCGTCGAATTCATCGGTCATAGCAGTCGACCGTTCCCCGATCTCGTTCGATAGAGCCAATATTATTCGAAGTCCGCGCCGTCGCGCTCTTACCGCACCGCAAAAACACGCTAGCGTTCTTCACAGGCTGCGCCTCTCGGCTCCAGCGGCTAGACCGCGCGTATTCCGACCCACGGCGGAGTGCAAGCCAGAGGACCGTGGAGTATTCATCAGCGATACCGCTTCCGGGGTGACGGCCAGAGCCATCACCCCGTCGTTCAGGCCGATTACGACCAGCCCGTCGACCTCCTCGATGGAAAGCGCCGGGGAACGAACGGGAATGACCCGCACCGCGTGCGAGACGAAGGGATCCCAGAGCCGGACCGTGTGGTCGTTTCCCGCGGTCACCAGAAGAGTCCGATCACCCGTCACGACCGCCCGGACAGCCGTGACCCGGCTTGTGTGGCCCTCGTGAACGGAAACCACTTCGCCGGTCTCGGGGTCCCACAGACGAACCGTGCGATCGTCACCGGCGGAAGCGAGCAAAGTGCGATCGCCCAGCGGCACGGCACACACGGCGTTAACCGCCTTGGTGTGGCCTTCGAAGGTCCACCGCATGCTGCCGGAGTCCAGGTCCCAAAGACGAATCACCGTCCCGCCGCCGACCGCGGCGAGGCGCTCGCCTGCAGCCGCGAGCAGGGTGCGACCACCCGTCGAGAGTGCGCATACCGCATTGAACGACCCGGTTTCGCTGTCGAAGGTCCGCGAGGACTCGACGGCCTCGGGGTCCCACAGACGAACGGTTCGGTCGTCGCCAGCAGTGGCGAGCAGAGTCCGATCACCGATCGGGACCTCGCATACTGCATTGATTCCGTCCGGGTGCCCTTCAAAGCTATGCAGAATCTCACCGGTACCGGCATCCCGAAGACGGATCGTGTGATCGCCGGCCGTGACGAGCAGACTGCGATCACTCGTGGACAGGGCGCAGAGGGCTCTAATCCGGCCGGTACGACCTTCCAGGGTTCGCCGTACGGCGCCGGACTCCGGGTCCCACAACTGAACGCCAGCGTCGTGTCCGGCGGTCACGACCATCGGCCGGCCTCCCACCGAGACGGAACACACCGCCGACACCCGGCCGGTGGGGCCCCCAAGTCCGCCGGAAACCGCTCCGACCTCCGGATCCCACACACGAACCATGGAATCATCACCAGCCGTCACGATCAGCGGCTGACCCCCCACCGAGACGGCACACACCGCCAACACCCGACCGGTATGGCCCTCAAGCCCCCCGCACGCCACACCGGCCTCCGGATCCCACATGCGAACCATGGAATCATCACCAGCCGTCACGAGAAGCGTCCGCCCCTCCACCGAGACGGCACACACGGCGTTGACCCAACCGTCGTGCCCTTCGAGTACGTGCACCGACTCGCCCGACTTCGGATCCCACACGCGAACCGTGGAGTCGTCACCGGCGGTGACGAGAAGCGGCCGGTCCCCCACCTCGACGGCACACACCGCCAGTACCGCACCCGCATGTCCTTCTAGGTCTCTGTAACCGGCACCGGACTCCGGATCCCACAAACGAACCACAGAGTCGTTCCCGGCGGTCGCGAGAAGCGTCCGTCCCTCCACCGAGACGGCACACACGGCGTTGACCCAACCGTCGTGCCCTTCGAGTACGTGCACCGACTCGCCCGACCTCGGGTCCCACACGCGAACCGTGGAGTCGTTCCCGGCGGTAACGAGAAGCGACCGGCCGGACGTCTCGACCGCGAGCACGGCCCTGACTGCTCCGGTGTGCCCTTCAAGGACGTGCAATAGCACTCCGGACTCGGGATCCTGGAGGCGAACCACAGAATCGTTCCCGGCGGTCGCGAGAAGTGGCCGGCCCCCCACCGAGACGGAACACAACGCCTGAGCCGAGCCGTTGTAGCCTTCGAGAACCCGCAGTTGGTCTCCGGTATCGAGGTTCCAGAGACGGACGGTACCGTCGTTCGCGGCGCTGGCGAGAATGGCGCGGCCCTCCATCGGAAGCATGCACACGGCATTGACCCAGTCACCGTGGCCTTCGAGAACGATCTCTTCCAGGTGAGGTGCCCCTGCGGCCCAGACCCCGCGATACGGCGCGCGAAGCCCGGCGTCGCGATACGTGTGGCCCAGGTGTTCGCGTGTCTCCGTCACGCTGAAGAGGGCTACCCGGTCCTCCGGCGCCGCGTCGAGTGCCTGCGGGGTCATTCGCAGCAATCGGCTACGGGTACGTCCCGCCGCCGAGGTCGAAGCCTTTGCGGCTGGCACCAGCCGACGAAGGTCGGCGTAGAGGGGATAGGAGTGGTCTTCGAGCAAGTCGTCGATGACACGTCCCCGGGCGGCGTGGTCGGGCAGTGCGCGCAACAGGTAGTCGGGAGCACCTTCCCAGCCGGTGTCGCTACCGACGCGCTGGAAGGCGATGGCGATCGAGCGTTCATCGGCGATCGCCAGCTCGGCTGCCCGGCCGACGACGAGCGCTTCGTTCAGCGCTTGGTGAAATAGCCTGAAGGCACTCGCTTGAGCGGCGACATCGCTCGACTCGATCAGGAAGTTCGCCGCCGATGATCGGGCGAACGCCCGAAGGTCGTCCGGGGCTGGGGTATGACCGGTTAGAGCGCCTACTGCGATGGACCAGAGACCGAGCGTCATCCCAGGAGACTCCGCGTAGGCCAGCGCGGTAAGAACGTCATCTGCCGGAATACCGTCCAGCGATGGCAGGAAGGCGAGGTAGTCCCGGAGTGCGGCGTCGACGGTCGGTGTGAACGAGATCGAGGCGGGATCGATCGCCGTACGATCGTGCATGCCGTGGGAACGCGCGACCAGTCCGGCGATCAGGAAGTTTCCCTGCGCGATGACGGCAATCCGTTCGGCCACCGCGTCGGCTGCGACTCGTGCGTTGTACGGATTGTCCGAGCGCTCGTCACCGAGTAGTTGAAGAGTCGCCAGCGTGTAGGCGACCAGGTCCTCTTGCGCGGAGAACCTCGGGCTGTCGAGGTCCAGGACTTCGAGGGCACCGCCGAATGGTGCGATGAGGCCTCCCACTCCGTCCACACGTCGACAGCCGACCACCACCGTCACACCGAGGTCCGCACACGTCTCCGCAAGGGGAATCGCAATGGACCTCATGATCGCCCGCGCATCCTCGGGCGTCGCGGCTTCGTCGAGAGCGTCCACCACGACGGCGAAAGTTCCCGGCGGCCGTCCGCTAAGCGCGTTCCTCATCAGGAGAGGCAGATCCTCCACATCGCCCGGAAGCACGGCGGACGCAGCGGAGGCGATCTCGCAGGCCACATCCAGAGCGGTCTTGCCTCGTGCGTGAACCGCACAGGCCACGGATCCCTCTGGCGCACGAACGGCGTCGTCCTCGGACGGTAGAGTCGCCGCAATCGCCTGATCGGCGGTGGTGACGATGCGGCCGAGCACGGCGGATTTTCCGACCCCGGGGGAACCGGTCACCACCAGGACCTGTCGGCGATCGCCCGCCGAGCGGGTGATCCAGTCGACGATCGCAGTAAGCGCTGCCACACGGCCACGGAACCGGAAGCCTCGCTCGGCATCCCTACTCACACCGCGGGCACGGGGGCGCCAGTGTCGGGCGGCTTCCGGATCTCCCGCCAGGGTCCAGCCCCACTCGGACAGCGCGGCCTCGCCAGCGTCCTCGACGGTCCAGTCGGTAAGCAGCTGTAGCTTTTCGTCCGGCAGGTAATCGGCGATGGCCCACATGCTTAGCGCGCGGGCCTCGTCGCCGTTCGGCCGGGCCTGACCCACCATCCCGACGACGGCCTGGTGGTCCGCCGACCAGAGCGCGGCGCCGCTGTCGCCGGGGCGGATGGGACGACGGTCGGCGTCCAAGCGAACCCAACCGTAGGAGATCGACTCACCGACGCGGCCATCCGAGGAGTCGCCCAGAAGGTCGTCGGAGAAGCCGAAGGACCACCACGAGCTGCCGACGAGCTCACCCGGCCTGGGTCGGCGCAACGGCGCAGCGAACTCCTCTGACACCGCCTCCTCGAGGATCAGGACGGCCACGTCCTTCACCTTTCGGACAGCCGGATCAGGTGCCACGACCCGGTCGACCTTGATCCGCCGGTGCATCAGCTCATCGGCCTTCGGGAACGCCACCCACAACGGACTGCGCAGCTCATCCTGCGCGAAGACCACATGGGCGCACGTCAGCACCCGATGGGCATCGATGAGAAATCCCGAGCCGAGCGGCTTATCGTGCAGCTCGGACCGGTGGACGGCTGCCACCCAGCCGTCCACCGCCGGTCGGCGACCATCCGGGGATGCCGCGCTCATTCCTGACCGTCGGCCTCGTCTCGGCCGGTGCCGGGCCGCCATGTGAGCTTTACGCCGAAGTTGGCCTCCGTGGCGGCCTTGGCGACTACCCAGTTGACCGACCCGTTCACCTTGATACCGAACGAAACCTCGACCTCCGAGGGACCGAGCCTCACGGCCTGGTCCAGCACGGCTCGCGCTGCCTCGATAGCCGGGCGCGCGGCCTCCTGGACTCGGCCGAGGATCTGATCGGCACCGACCTGCTGGTATTCATCCGTCGGCTCGATCTCGAACTGAACCACGGTATCCGGATCCAGCTCGTACGACACCACCTGCGACGCCACGGGCCCCCCTTCGAGTTCTCTGCTGCGAAGACGGTACCGGCAACCCCGGGATGGCGAAGAACCGGCGGCACATTCGCTCGCGGAGTGGCGAACGTTTCGTTCCTGAACGTAGCGATTGGTGACGGTTCGTCAGGGGAGGTGTTCCGCCCTTCGTGCACGTCGGTCGGGGTCGGATCCGCTCGCGTCCGCCCAGTCGGCTTGACCGTCGTCCAGAGGCCGGCGTCCACTTCGAGGTACCTGCTGGAGCCGATGGCCATCTCCCACCACAGGGCAGCCCTCGGAGTTCGGCTTGGACTCCACAGGGCCGGTGAATGCTCTGAAAGCCTCCCGAAGACCGCGCAACGAGCGCGACCACGCCGTGCCACAGCTGGCCCTCGGGTATCGGGGCCTCCTCCGGCGCAGCAACAGCAAGACCCAACGACCCGTATCGTCGGAATCGAAACGCATTCTCGACAGCCGAGGGACGGCCAGTGACAGTGAAGAGCACGAGCAGATCGTCGGAGACGGCCGTATCCGACCGCTCGTGGCGGCCTCGCCAGGGACTCGATAGAGCACAGCGATCGCGGGAACAGGACCGTGCAGCCGGCGGCGCCGGGCGACGGCTCGTGGATGCCGGCGGAGGGCGACTACGGCCAGCAGCCGTGGTACTGAGCGGATCCAGCCGCACCGGGCGGGTGAGGGCCGTGCTCCAGTGGTCCGTCGACGGCCATTCGAGCCGCGTCCCGCTCGGGGAGGTAGACCACCGCACTCGCGCCGAAAACCTCCGTGAAGGTTGGCGGTTGGCGGAATCGTCCGGGCTGCTCTCGAGCGCGCCGGCTGCAGAGGGCTCGTGGGCGTCATCTCCTGGCACCCGGAAGTCCATGCAGGCGAACAAGGGGAAGAACACGAAGCCCGAGCTGCGGCTCCGATCCCTCCTGCACCGAGAGGGGCTCCGGTACCGGGTTTCGATTCGGCCGGTTCCGACACTCCGTCGCACTGCGGACATCGTGTTCACGAAGGCGAAGGTGGCGGTCTTCGTGGACGGCTGCTACTGGCACGGATGTGCCGAGCATCGGACCGTACCCAAGACCAACCGCGACTTCTGGGCTCCGAAGATCGAAGGGAACAAGGCCCGGGACGCGGAAACCGTGCGGCTGCTCGAACAGGCCGGTTGGACGGTACTCCGGTTCTGGGAGCACGTCCCGGCAGAGGATGCCGCCCGACAGGTTATCGAGGCGGTCACCACTGCGCGCCTGAAGGCCACCGCGGTGAAGCGATTAGAGAGGACGACCGTTCAGTAGGTCGTCGACGGCATCGGCCTCTCGTCGCAGGACGATCCTGCCATCGCCGTCACTGAAGGCCACGATCCGCGAACCGACCGAGAGGCCTGCCTCCACGATGATCCCCATGGGAAGCTCGACGCTCCCGTCTTCGCGGATGACGGCCTCGACAGGTTCTCTGATCACGGCTTCAGCATGCCATGTGCGCGCGAATCGCGTACCGATCACCTCTTGAGACGGCCGGAGGACCGGCGATGTCCACGGGAACCTTGAGGTGCCATGGGCCACGGCCAGCGAACGCCTTCGCCAGACCAAGATCATCCCAGGGATTTTTCAGGGACTTTCCGCTCTGCCCGAGGGACCTTCCAGGGACTTTTTGCCGCCTAAGACAGCAAGGGCGTGAAAGATCGGAAAGGGCCTCCGACGCAGGTCAGAGGCCCTTTCCGGGATAAAGCCGCAGGTGGCGGCGGACGAGTCGGCCTGTACGCCGGGTTTTGTGGCCCCTGGGTTGCTTGCGCGGCCCAAGGCGGCGGCCATCCATCTAGGGCTGCCGTTACCGACAGCCTCGTGCGGTCTACCCGCGAACTCGGGCGAGCAGCCCTCGAACATCCGCGCACGACGCCCGAAGGCGTCGATCTTGACCTTGCTCCGAGTGGGGTTTACCGAGCCGGCCGAGTCACCTCGGTCGCTGGTGGTCTCTTACACCACCGTTTCACCCTTACCCTCCGCCGAGGCGGGGGCGGTCTGTTCTCTGTGGCACTGTCCCGCGGGTCACCCCGGGTGGGCGTTACCCACCACCCTGCTCTGTGGAGCCCGGACGTTCCTCGGCGGGCCCGTGAAGGACCCGACGCGACCGCCCGGCCGGCTCGTCCGCCGTACTGGTCATCGTAGCCGCTCGACGGGGGCCTCCCGTACCGGACCCGGGGTCTGGTCGAAGCGGGCCGCGACGCGGGCGGCGGTGGCGGTCGCCCAGGGGGTGGTGGTCACCAGGCCGAGCGTGAGGATGATCAGGCCGAGGCCGGTGATGATCCACCAGCCGAGGTGGGTGGCCTGAGTGAACCCGCCGGCCGAGACGACGGCGCTGGTGACCGCCGTGCCGATCACCGCGACGCCCAGCGACTGGCCGATCTGTCGGCTGGTGGAGGCCACCGCGGCGGCCACGCCGGCCTGGGCCAGCGGCATCCCGGAGACCGCGGAGTTGGTGATCGGCGCGTTCACCAGTCCGAAGCCCAGGCCGAACAGCGCGTAGGCGGGCAGCAGCAGGAGCGCTGAGGAGTCGGCGGTGAGTCGGGTGAGCAGCACCCCGCTGGCGGCCATCGCGACGCCGGCCACGAGCAGCGGCAGGCGGGGGCCGCGGCTGCCGACGATCCGGCCGGAGAGCGGCGCGGCGAGCAGGGTGAGTCCGGCCATCGGCAGGGTCCACAGTCCGGCCTCGACCGGGCTGTAGTGCCGGACGTTCTGCAGGTAGAGGGTGTTGAGGAAGAGGAAGCCGCCGAGTGCGGCGAACGCGCAGACGGCGGTGACGGTGGCCCCGGTGAAGGGCGCGCTGTGGAAGAAGCGGGGGTCGATCAGCGGCTCGGCGACCCGCCGTTCCCAGAGCGGGAAGGCGATCAGCGCGGCGACGGCGAGCGCGCCGAGGGTGAGGATCGCCGGGGAGGTCCAGCCGTGGCCGGGGCCTTCGATGATCGCGGCGGTGCCGCAGCCGAGCATGACCACCATCAGCAGTTGGCCGACCGGGTCGAAACGGCGGGCCCGGGGCGCGCGGGACTCCGGGATGTAACGGAACGTCAGGGCGAAGGCGGCCAGCCCGACCGGAATGTTGATCAGGAAGATCGACGGCCAGCCGGCGCTGTCCACCAGGAAGCCGCCGATCAGCGGGCCGAGCGCCATGCTGATGCCGACCACACCGCCCCAGACGCCGATCGCCCGGGCCCGTTCGGCGCGGTCGGTGAAGGTGTTGGTGATGATCGACATCGCCACCGGGTTGAGCATCGAACCGCCGACCGCCTGCACCGCGCGGAATCCGATCAGCCAGCCCAGCCCGGGGGCGAGGCTGCACAGCAGCGAGCCGAGGACGAAGAGCACCAGTCCGGCCATGAAGACCCGCTTGCGGCCGATCCGGTCGGCGATCGAGCCGGAGAGCATCAGCAGCGAGGCGAGCACCAAGGTGTAGGCGTCGATCACCCACTGGAGCCCGGAGGCGGGGGCGTCCAGGTCGTGCTGGATCGCGGGCAGCGCGATGTTCACCACGGTGTTGTCGAGACCGACGATGAACAGGCTGAGGCAGCAGATCGCGAGGATCAACAGCCTGCGGCGACGGTCCGGCGCGGTACTCGGTCGACTCATGACCCGATCATCGCACCGGACGTTTCGAGGCCTCTTCCATCCGCTACCCGCCCCACTATCCGGCCGCGAGCGGGGCGAGGGCGAAGCGGACGGTGCGGGTGTCCGGGTCGGCGCGGGTGAGGCGGACCCGGACGCGGCGGCCGAGCGGGAGGCGGTCGGGGGCGTCGCACTTGGCGACCACGGCGGGCTCGCGCAGTTGCACGGTGCCGACGGTGGGCTTGCGCTCGTCGACGTCGATCACCACCGCCTCGAAGTCCTCGCCCTCGCGACCGCGGAGCAGCTCGGTCTCCACCAGGTCCACGCAGGCGCGCTCCACCTCGTGGGCTCGGCGGTCGCCGCTCTCCATCAGCGCGGGCACCCGCGGCAGGGCGTCGCGGACCCAGCCCGGGACGTCGGTGCCGCCGGCCACCGCGAGGCAGATCTCCAGCGCGTAGCGGTCGCCGAGTCGGCGCAGCGGCGCGGTGCAGTGGGTGTAGGGGGCGGCGAGCGCGGCGTGGCCGGGGTCGGCGGGCGGGGCGATGCCGCGGGCGGAGTCGAAGGCGTGGTAGCCGGCGCCGCGGAGCAGTCCGGTGCACTCGTTGAGGAAGGCCGCGTCGGCGGTGCGGGCCGGGTCGAGGGAGCGGATCAGCGCCGGGTAGGGCAGCTCCGCGGGCCAGTCCACGCCGAGTGCCGCGGCGACCCGGCGCAGTCGGGCGTAGGCGGACTCGGGGGCGAGCGGCAGGGTGCGGAGCAGGCCGATGCCGGCGTCCAGCATCAGTTCGGCGGCGGACATGCCGGTGAGCAGGGAGACCTGGGCGTTCCAGCCGTCGGCGGGGCGGGGTGCGCGGTAGCCGAGGCGGTAGCCGCCGTCGGCAGCCTCGACCTCCTGTTCGGGGATCGGCAGGCTGATCCCGCCGCGGGCCTGCTCCTGGGCTTCCCGCAGCCGACCGATCTCGGCGAGCAGGCCGAGTTGCGCGTCGGCGGTGCCGGCGTCGATCCGGCCCTGGACGGTGGCGTAGTCGAGTCGGCGGCGGGAGCGGACCCGGGCGCGGCGCAGGTCGGCGAGGACGAGCGCGCCGTCGGCATCGAGGTCGAGCTGCCAGAGCAGGGCGGGCCGCAGTTCGCCGGGCAGCAGGCTGGCGGCGCCCTCGGAGAGCCGGGCGGGATGCAGCGGGACGTTTCCGTCCGGGAAGTACAGGGTCTGCACCCGCCGGGTGGACTCGGTGTCGATGGCGCCGCCGGGGGCGACGTAGGCGGCGACGTCGGCGATCGCGTAGTGGACCCGGTAGCCGCCGTTGCGCCTGGCCAGGTGCATGGCCTGGTCGAGGTCGCGGGAGTCCGGCGGGTCGAGGGTGAACAGTTCGAGGTCGGTGGCGTCGAACTCCGGCAGCCGGGGCAGCGAGGCCACCCGATCGGCTTCGGCGAGCACCTCGGGTGGCCAGTCGGTGCGGATCTCCAAGCGGGTTCGGAGCTCGGCGAGTTCGGTGTTGATCCTGGCGGTCTGGGCGGCTCGGACGCTGAGGTGTCGGCGCGGCATGGTCGCAGCGTAAGGCGGAGTAGCGTGGATGGCGCGTCGGAACGCCGCTAATGCGGTTGTGGCGTAGGGGGATTGGCCATGGAGGTGGCGCCGTGACGGTGGGGACGGGTGGCCCGGATCGGGCTGCGGGTCGGGGACGGGCCGGGCATGCCTGCGGATCGTGCGGCCGGGAGGTGGCGGCGGGAGCGTCCGGGGTTCGCCCGGGCGGCCGGCGGGTTCGGGCGACCGCGGCAGCGGTGGCGGGGACGCTGGCGGCGGTCGGGGGCCTACACGCGGTGTGGGCTTACTCGCCGTGGCCCTGGCGGGACCGGGCGCGGTTCGCGGACGCGGTGGTCGGGGTCGGCCCGGAGGCGATGCCGTCCGGCGGGATGTGCCTGGGGGTGGCGGGGCTGCTCGGCGCGGGCGCGTACCTGGTGGGTGCGCGCGGCGGGGTGGTGCCGGCGAGCGGTCCGCGCTGGGTGCGGGCGGCGGGCGCCGCCGGGGTGGCGGGGGCGCTGCTGGTGCGCGGGGTCGGCGGTCCGGCGCTGTTCGCCGCCGGGCACCCGGCCCGGTCGACCCGCTTCGTCCGGCTGGACCGGCGGGTGTACGCGCCGCTCTGCGTGGCGCTGGGCGCGGGTGCGGCGGTGGTGGCGGCCGGCGGCGAGTGACCCGGCGGCGCTGCCCGCGCACCTCCGGGACTCGATGTCGCCGGTAGGACTCGATGGCCGCGGCGGGACTCGGTGTCGCCGGTAGGACTCGATGGCCGCGGCGGGACTCGGTGTCGCCGGTAGGACTCGATGTCGCCGGTGGGACTCGGTGGCACCGGTGGGATTCGAGGGTCGGGGGGTGAGGTCGTTAGGGTTGGCGCGTCCTGGTGCTACAGATTGTTGAGGGGTGTCGCCGTGCTGGTTCTGCTGCCGCCGTCGGAGGGGAAGGCCGCGCCGGAGGCGGGAGCGCCGGTGGAGCTGGCGGAGCTGTCGCTGCCGGGGCTGACCGGGGCGCGGCGGGCGGTGCTGTCCGCGCTGGTGGAGCTGTGCGGAGGGGACGAGGACCGGGCCGCCGAGGTACTGGGCCTGAGCAAGGGCCTGCGTGGGGAGATCGGCAAGAACGCGGCCCTGCCGACCACGGGCGCGTTCCCGGCCGGCGAGGTGTACACCGGGGTGCTCTTCGACAACCTCGGCCTGGCCAAGCTGGACGAGCGGGCGTACGCGCTGGCGGAGCGTTCGCTGCTGGTCTTCTCCGGACTGTGGGGCGCGGTCCGGATCAGCGACCGGATCCCTCCGTACCGCTGCTCGATGGGGGTGAAGCTGCCGCCGTTGGGCGCGCTGGGCCCGTACTGGCGGGGCGTGCTGGGCGGCGTCCTGCCGGAGGTCGCGGACGGACTGGTGCTGGACCTGCGCAGTTCCGCGTACGCGGCGGCGTGGAAGCCGGCCGGTGAGCTGGCGGGCCGGACGGCGACGGTGCGGGTGCTGCAGGAGCGCGAGGTGGACGGGGTGCTGAAGCGCACCGTGGTGAGCCACTTCAACAAGGCGACCAAGGGCCGGCTGGTCCGCGACCTGCTCGCCGAGGGCGTCGAGCCCGCCTCCCCCGGGGACCTGGTGGACGCGCTGACCGGCCTCGGCTACCGGGTGGAGGTCTCGGCCCGGGGCACTGCCCGCAAGCCCTGGCAGCTGGACGTCATCGTCACCGACGTGCACTGACCGGATCTCCCCGGCACCGCCCGCACACACCTCGCCCACAGACACACCTGACGGACCGTCACAAGATTATGGACGGCCCGTCAGAAAGCGTGCTCAGCGCAGGTGGCCGGTGTCGTTGAGCAGCCGCAGCGAGGCGTTGCCGTCCCGGTAGTACTGGACGGCACAGAGCGAGGCCGCGGAGAGCTCCATCCGGTGCACCGCGTCCGGCGGGGCCCCGAGGGCGAGCCGGACCAGGGTCTTGATCGGGCTGACGTGCGACACCACCAGCACGGTCTTGCCCGGGTAGCGGGCCAGCACCTTGTCGCGGGCCTGGCCGACCCGGTGGGTGAGCGTGGTGAGCGACTCGGCGCTGCCGGTGGGCTTGGCCTTGGCGGAGGTGAGGAACGCCTCCAGGTCGTCGGGGTGGCGTTCCTGCACCTCGGCGAAGGTCAGGCCCTCCCAGTCGCCGAAGTCGAGCTCGCGCAGCCCCTCCTCGATCCGCACCTCCAGGCCCAGCCGGAGCGCCACCGCCTCGGCGGTCTGCCGGGTGCGCAGCATCGGCGAGGCGACCACGGCCTGGACGGTCCCGCGGGCGGCGAACGCCTCGGCGGCCCGCTCGGCCTGCCAGCGGCCCTTCTCGGACAGCCCGGGGTCGCTGCCGCCGCTGCCGGAGAAGCGCTTCTGCGGGGTCAGCGGCGTCTCGCCGTGCCGCAGCAGCACCAGGGTGGTAGGGGTGCCGACGTCGGCGGGCGCGGCCCAGGCCGCCCGGGGCGCGGGGGCGGCGGGCAGCGCCTCGTCCTCGGCAAGTGCGGTCACCGGTGCGGCAAGCGGCGCGGGGACCGCCCCGGCCGCGGCCCGGGCCTTGGGCTCCCACTGGCGGCCCACCTTGCCGGCGTCCATCGCCTCGTTGGCGAGCCGGTCGGCGTCCTTGTTCTTCTCCCGCGGGATCCACCGGTACTCGACGTTGCCGCGCGGCAGGATGCCGCGGGCCTCGGCGGCGAGCGGCTGCATGTCGGGGTGCTTGATCTTCCAGCGTCCGGACATCTGCTCGACGACCAGCTTGGAGTCCATCCGGACGTCCACGCGGGCGTCGGGGTCGAGCTCGCGGGCGGCCCGGAGTCCGGCGATCAGGCCCTTGTACTCGGCGACGTTGTTGGTGGCGCGCCCGATGAACTCGGCGGCCTCGACCAGGATCTGGCCGGTGTCGGCGTCGCGGACCACCGCGCCGTAGCCGGCCGGCCCCGGGTTGCCCCGGGAGCCGCCGTCGGCCTCGACGATGAACTTCGCCACCGGGTCAGACGCCCGACTCGCCGGTGCGGATCAGGATCCGCCCGCAGTTCTCGCAGCGCAGCACCTTGTCGGTGGGCTCGGCCTTGATGGCGTTGAACTCGGTGATCGAGAACTCGGTGCGGCAGCCCTCGCAGCGGCGCTGGTACAGGCGGGCCGCACCGACGCCGCCCTGCTGCTCGCGCAGGCGGACGTAGAGCTTCATCAGGTCGGCGGGGATCGCGACGGAGACGGCCTCGCGGTCGCGGCGGACCTTCTCGGCCTCGGCGTCGAGCTCGGCGAACTGGGCGTCGCGGCGGCCCTCGGCCTCGGCGACCACCACGGAGGAGTGCTCCAGGCGGGCGGTGAGTTCGGTCACACGGGTCTGCGAGGACTCCATGCGCTCCATCACCTCCAGCACCACGTCCTCCAGATCGCCCTGGCGCTTGGCCAGCGAGACGTTCTCGTGCTGGAGGTTCTCCAGGTCCTTCGGGGAGGTGACCGCGCCGGAGTCCATCCGCTGCTGGTTGCGGGCGGAACGGGAGCGGACCTGCTCCACGTCCGCCTCGGCCTTGGCCAGTTCGCGGGTGGTGTCGCCGAGTTGGGCCTGGGCGGCGATCACCAGGTCCTTGAGGGCGGTGTGGTCGGCGGCGGCCTTGTCGATCTCGGCGTGCTCGGGCAGGGTGCGGCGCCGGTGGGCCAGCTGGTCGAGGCGGGAGTCGATGGCCTGCAGGTCGAGCAGGCGGATCTGGTCGGCGGGCGCGGCGTTCACGCGTCAGGCTCCTGTGGGTGGATTTCGACGGGGGGTCAGGGGGCGTACGGCATCGGCGCGTGCGCCGTCCACGGGTCGGTGACCCGGGTGGAGATGCGGCTCTCCAACGACCAGTCGCGCTTGGCCGCGCGGTCGGCCAGTTCGCGGGCGGCGAGGGTGAGCCAGGGCCACTCGGTGGCCCAGTGCGCGGCGTCGACCAGGGCGAGCGGCGCCGCCTCGGTGGCCTCGGACGCCGGGTGGTGGCGCAGGTCGGCGGTCACGTACGCGTCCACGCCGGCGGCGCGGGCCTCGGCGAGGAAGGAGTCGCCGGAGCCGCCGCAGACCGCGACGCGGCTGATCAGCCGGTCCGGGTCACCGGCCGCGCGGACCCCGGCGGCGGTGGCGGGCAGTCCGGCGGCGACCTGCGCGGCGAACGCGGCCAACGTCATCGGCTGCGGGAGTTCACCGATCCGGCCGCTGCCGCGGCGGCCCGCCGGGTCGGTCGGGTCGGCCACCAGCGGTCCGGTGACCCGCAGGCCGACCGCTTCGGCGAGCGCGTCCGAGACGCCCGGGTCGGCGTGGTCGGCGTTGGTGTGCGCCACGTGCAGCGCGATGTCGTGCTTGATCAGGGAGTGCACCGCCCGGCCCTTGAAGCCGGTCGCGGCGACCGTGGTGGTGCCGCGCAGGTAGAGCGGGTGGTGGGTGACCACCAGGTCGGCGCCCCACTCGACGGCCTCGTCCACCACGGACTGCACGGGGTCGACGGCGAACAGCACCCGGTTCACCTCGGCGTCGGGATCACCGCAGACCAGGCCGACGGCGTCCCAGGACTCCGCCCACTGCGGCGGGTAGATGTCTTCGAGCACGGCGATGACGTCGGACAGTTTCGGCACCTGTCGAGACTACCGCGTGTCACGCCCGGGCCCGGCCGTGCCCGGCTGCCGCACCCTCGTCCGGCTATTCGCACGGGAATCGGAGTTCCGCACAACCACGCGTCAACCCGGCGCGGCCTGGCGCGCGGGGGCGCGCGGCGCCCGATCCGTGCCTGTACCGGCAGGGGCGGTCCGGTTCCGCGCGGGGCACTCAGGCCACACGCGCCGGTGGACGCGCATTCGAAAGCGAACTCTGATCACCCTTAAGAGTGAAGTGACCCGAGCGGTGTTGAGCCGCCCCCGCCTCGAAAGTAACTTCAGTCCTGCGAACGAGAGTTGCCTCGACCAGGGGGGTCGAAAAGAGGCGACCGGCCGGCATTTCCGTTCCCGGAATTCCGGCAGGCGCGGCCGAGGCTCTCGTGACTTCCAAAGACCGTACCGGTCGGAGCCACGGCGAAGGGGTGTGAAGCAGATGGGGGCGGGCACACCGCTGCGCATGGCAGGGGAGCCGGTACCGGTCGAGGAGGACGTGCCGGGTGTGGACGGCACGTTGGTGGAGGTGGTGCGGGCGGCCGTGACCGGCAGCAGGGCCCGGGGAGGCGGCGGCGACTGGGGAGTCGCGGTCGAGGGCTTCTGGTGCACGGTACGGCCGCCCGGCCGCGACCTCCCCGCCCAGGGATGGAAACTGCACGTCAGTGCCGCGTCCGAAGTCGCGGTGGAAGTGCTCTCCGCGGTCGCCTCGGCGCTCGTCGACGATCCCTGCGCGTTCAAGTTCGCAGCCGACCGGGAAAAGGTCCACGAAATCAATTCCCGGAACAGCGAACGCGGTTCGGCCGGGAAATTCATCACGGTCTACCCGGACGGCGAGGAGCAATTCCTGCGGCTCGCCGAGGAACTCCACCGCGCCACCGTCGGAATGCCCGGACCGGTGATTCTCTCCGACCGCCCGTACCGCCCCGGCAGCCGCGTGCACTACCGGTACGGCGCCTTCGCCGGCCACGCAGTACTCGGCAACGACGGCGCCTACCGCTCGATGCTGCGCGGCCCGGACGGCAGCCTGGTCGAGGACGTCCGCGCCGCCGCCTACCGCTGCCCGCCGTGGGCCGTCGACCCCGTCGAGGGGGCCGGGTCGACCGCAAAGCCCGCCACCGCAAAGCCCGCCACCGCGAGGCCCGCGCTCGCGCAGCCCGCCATCACAGCGCCCGCCACCACGAAGCCCGCGCAGCGCCGGGCCGGGGTGCTGCTGGACGGCCGCTACGCGCTGACCGCCGCCGTGCGGCACGGCGCGAAGGGCGGCGTGTTCCTCGGCACCGACACGACGACCGGCGCCGAGGTGGTGGTGAAGCAGGCCCGCGCCCACATCGAGGTCGACCGGGTCGGCACCGACGCCCGCGCCGCGCTGCGGCACGAGGCGGAGCTGCTGGGCCGGCTGGCGGACAGCGGGCTGACGCCGAAGGTGTACGCGCTGATCGAGCAGCAGGACTCGCTGTTCCTGGTGCAGGAGCGCATCGACGGCCAGGCGCTGGGCAGTTGGGTGGCGGCCCGGTTGCGCCACGACGGCTCGCCGGACGTGGGGTGGGCGGAGGCCGGCCCGATGGCGCTGGCGTTGCTTGAGCTGGTGGACCGGGTCCACCGCCGCGGCCTGGTGCTGCGCGATCTGTCGCCGGGCAACGTGCTGGTCCTCCCGGACGGCGAACTCCGCCTGGTCGACCTCGAACTGGCCGTCCCCGCCGGGGTGTTGGCAGGATCGGCGGGCACCCCCGGGTACCGCGCCCCGGAGCACTCCGGTCCGCACCTGGCCGACCGGGCCGCCCACACCACCGACCTGTTCGCACTCGGCGGCCTGTTCTTCCTGCTCGCCACCGGCCACGACCCGCTGCTCCCGGACGATCTGCCGCTGGCCCGGCCGGTCGCCGAACGGCTCGGCCGCTGGCTGGCGTTGGCCGCCCGTGACGGCGAGAGCGCCCGGCGGCTCGCGCCGGCGGTGCTCGGGCTGCGGGCCGAGGCCGCCGACCAGCGCTGGAGCCTGGCCCGGGTGCGCGAGGAGCTCACCATCCAGCAGGCCCAGGCCGCGCGGAGCACCGAAACCGTCCAGGGCGCTCCGACCGACGAGCGCGCGGTGACCACCTCGCCGCGTCCCGGAATCCCGGTCACCCCGCCGGCGCTGGACCGGCTGCTGCACGACGGCCTGCGCCACCTCGCACAGACCGTCACCCCGCAGCGCCGGGACCACCTGTGGCCGACCGTCCCCGCCGGACGCCTGACCGACCCGTGCAACGTGCAGCACGGCGCCGCCGGAGTCCTCGCCGTGCTCGCCCGCGCCGCGCAGGCGCCGCTGCCGGAGGCCGCCCGCGAACGGGCCCGGGACACCGCCGCACTGGCCGCCGAGTGGATCGAACGCCGGTGCGCCGCCGAGCCGGTGGTGCTGCCGGGCCTGCACTTCGGCCGTTCCGGCACCGCCTGGGCGCTGCTGGAGGCCGCCGAGGCGCTGGCCGACCCGGGCCTGGCCGAGCGCGCGGCGGGCCTGGCGTCCCGGGTCCGGCTGGCCTGGCCCAACCCGGACGTCTGCCACGGCGCGGCCGGCGCCGGCTTCCTGCAACTGCGCGTCCACCGCGTCACCGGCGCCCGCACGTACCTGGACCGGGCGGTGGAGTGTGCCCGCGGCCTGCTGGCGGCCGCCCGCACCGAACCGTACGGGACGGTCTGGCCGGTGCCCGCGGACTTCGACTCGGCGCTCGCCGGCGCGGTCCACCTCGGCTACGCGCACGGCGTGGCCGGGGTCGGCGCCTTCCTGCTGGCCACCGCCACGGCCCTGCGCGAGCTGCCCGATCTCCGGGACCGTCCCGAACTCGTCGATACGGCAGACCAGTTGACGACCGGCGCGCAGGCGGCGACGGAGACCCTGGCGGCCACCGCCCGGTGGTCCGGCGGCTCCGCCTGGTGGCCGCAGAGCCACGGCGACCCGGAGCACGTCCGGCTGGCGCACTGGTGCAGCGGGTCGTCGGGAGTGGGCACCTTCCTGGTCCGGTTCTGGCAGGCGACCGGCGACCGGCAGGCGCACCGCCTCGCGGTGGCCGCCGGGCAGGCGGTGCTGGACGGCCGCTGGCACAGCGGAGTCTGCGCCTGCCACGGGCTGGCCGGGAACGGCGAGTACCTGCTCGACCTGGCCGAGGCCACCGGCGAGAGCCGGTTCCGGCACGGCGCGCAGGAACTCGCCCGGCTGATCGCCGCCCGCGCCGCCCTCCGGGACGGCCTGCTGGTCCTCCCGGACGAGACCGGCACCGGCTGTGCCGCCGCGTACGGCACCGGCACCGCCGGCCCGCTGGCCTTCCTGCTGCGCCTGCGGCACGGCGGCCCGCGGTTGTGGACCGATCCGCTCCCCTACCGCGCGGCCGAACTGACGGACAGTCAACCGATCCTGGCAGGTGGCCGATGAGTACCGCACTGCGAACCGCGCCGCAGGCGCTGCGCCGCCTCAGTTTCGCCTTCGCCGGGGACGGCTCGCACGCCGCCTGCCTGGCGGCGGGGGCGGACGGCGGCTGGTACGCCGAGAGTTGGCGGCTGCCGGAGAGCGGTCCGGCCGAGCCGACCGCGCTGCTGCTGCCGGACGGACGCTCGGAGAGCCTGCGGTCCCAGCTGATGGCACTGCCGGACGGGCGGGTGCTGGTCTGCCGGCACGACGCCGACCGGCACGCGCTGGCCCTGCTGTCAGCGCCCGCCGAGGCCCCGTCCGATGCCACCGCCGGACTCCGCCCGGCCGTCGAACTCCCGCTGGCCACCCTGCGGTTGCCCGGCCTGCGGCTGCTGGCGATGCCCGGCCCACGGACCAGGCCGCACGAACCAAAGGAACCGCAGGAACCGCAGGAACCGCAGGAGCTGACCCAGCCGCACGCATCGGCCGACCCGATCGAGCCGAAGTACCTGACCGACCCCGACGCACCGGTCGCGGTGCTGCTCGGCACCGACACCCGCCCGGTGACCACGGTGTGGCTGCTGGCCGCGGACGGGTCCGCACCACGCCAGGTCGCCGAGTTGCCCGGGCTGCACGGCGGCGGGGTGTGGCTGGACACCGTGGGCCGGCTGCTGGCGCTGGACCGGGTCGCCGACGGGGTGGTCAAGACCGTCGTCCTCGACCTCCAACTCGGCCAGACCACACCACTGTTGGAGCTCGGCGAGGCCAGCAACGACCGGCTGGTGCTGTTCGACCCGGCGACCCGGTTCGGGATGCTGCGCAGCGACGCGCCCGGTGCGGACCGGCTGGGCTGGGCGCTGATCGGCGGCGACGAGCCGGTGCGCTTCCCGGAGTGCCTGCACATCCCGGGCATGTTCCTGCGGCCGATCGCGCTCGCCCCCGGCGGGCTCGGCGCCGCCGAACCGCAGGTGGCGCTGCAGATCGACCACGGCGCGGGTTCCGCGCTGGCGCTGTGGCAGCCCAGCGGCGGGCGGTTGGACCCGCTGCCGGTGCCGCCCGGCCGGCTCGGTGCGGTCGGCCACTGGTCGGTGGCGGGTCTGCGGATGCCGTACTCGGCGCCGGACCATCCGGCGGCGCTGGCCACCCTGGACGTAGCCGCGCTGCTGGCGCAGGGCCCGGCGGTGATGCCCGCCGCGGTGCCGCTGCCGCTCCAGCTCGCACCGCTCAACGGCGGCACGGCGCACGTGAGTTCGTCCCAGCTCGCGGCCGCACTGAGCGGCCATGAGCACGGCGCGGCGGAACCGGCCCCGGCGCTGCCGGAGTCGACCGGCACGCTACGGGCCCTGCGCGCCGCACCGGCGGGCTGGCGGCTGGACGGCTCGGCCCCGCCGAACGACGGCGGACGGTGGCGTGCGGCGCAGAGCCTGGAGCTGGCGGGCCCGGCCGGGCCGATCGAGGCGGTGGTCTACGGCGGTGACGCCTGGCTGTCCGCACCGCACCTGGTGATCGCGCTGCACGGCGGTCCGGCGGACGCCTGGCGGCTGGAGTTCGATCCGGCACTGCAGCGGATGGCCGCCGAGGGCCTGGCCGTCCTCGCCCCGAACCAGCGCGGGTCCACCGGCTACGGGCCGGAGTTCGCGATGGCTATCCGCGGCGCCTGGGGCGGTCCCGACCTGGACGACGTGCTCGCCCTGGTGGAGGGCGTCGCCGGGCAGCGTGCCGCGCTCGGGCTGGAGCCGCCCGCCCTGTTCGGGGTCAGCTACGGCGCGTTCCTGGCGCTGCTGGCGGCGGCGCACGCCCCGTCCGGGCAGGTGTCGCGCTGTGCGGTGGTGGCACCGTTCCTGTCCGGTGGCCGGCTGCTGGCGGAGGCGGCCGCCCCGGTCCGGGCGCTGACCAGTCGGCTCGGCGGCGACCGGGCGATCGACGACGCCCGCGGCCCCCGGGACGTGCTGCACCTGGCCCACCGGCTGCACAGCCCGCTGCTGGTGGTGCACGGCGACCGCGACGAGGTCGTGCCGGTCAGCCAGTCCCGGGCCCTGCGCCACGAGTTGCTGCGCCTGGGCCGGACGGAGGGCGCCGACTTCCGCTACGTGGAGGCGGCCGGCTCCGGTCACGAGGTGCTCGCCGAGGAGGGCGCAGCCGTGCTGCACGAACTGCTCGCGGGGTTCCTGCGGACCGGCAGACCCGCCTGAGCCGCCAGCCCGTCGCCTCGACACCCACCCGGCGCCGTCGGCCCGTCAACGCCACAGCCACCCCAAGCCGCCGGCCCCTCGGCTGGACAGCCATCCCGAGCCATCGGCCCGTCGACCCGGCTGCCCTGTGCCATCGGCCCGTCGACCCGACGGCCGCCCATTCCGCCTGACTACACATCAGACTTCCCGCCGCGCACGCGAGCCGGCCGACCCTCAAGGGTCCGGCCAGGCCTGAGCGTCGACGGCGGGGCGAGGTCTGCGCCGGGGAGAGTCCCGGGCGCAGTCTGCCGGAGCGTTCCGGCGGAGCAACCCAAGGGGAGGAAACACCATGGAGAACATGACCGCCTTCGAGACCGACCTCGCGGCCCTTCAGGAGCTGCCCGAGCTCGAGTCCGTCGAGCTGGGCGGCCACGGCGGCGGGTGCCAGTTCACCTGTCTGATCCTGACCTGCCTGATCTTCACCATCAGCTGACGCCGGGTCACCGAGCTCGCGCTGTGCCCGCCTCCGGTCTCCGGGGGCGGGCACAGCCCCGCCGGGCGGCCCGGGGCCGCCCGTTCCCTTCTCTCTCAGGAGTCCTCGTTGCGCGGCTGGTCGCTGGCTCTGGTGCTTTCGGTGCCCTTGGAGGCTGCCGCGACCCTCGCGCTGCCGGGGGTCGCCGGGGCGGCGTTGGACGCGGTGCTGGCGGGCCGGTCCGACGGTTGGGCGATCGGCGCCCTGGCGGCGGTGCTGGCCGCGGGGGCGGCGGCCTCGGCGGTCGCGGCGGCGGCCGGTCCGGCGTGCACGGCCGCCGACACGGTGGTGCTGCGAACGGGTCTGCTGCGCCGGGTGCTGTGGCTTCGGCCGTTCCCCTCGGCGGCCGAGCAGGCGGCCGGGGCACGGCCGGGCGCGGGTGATCTGACGGCGCGTCTGGTCGGCGCGGCGGCGGACGCCGGTACTGCGCGGGTGGCCCGCCTGGGCGCCGTGACGGCGTTGCTCACCTCGTCCGGCGCGATCCTCGGTCTCGCCGTGCTCTCCCCCTGGCTGGCGCTGGCGTTCTTCGCGGGGGTGGTCCCGGGAGCGGTGCTGGTCCGGTTGTTCATGCGCACCGCCGAGGACGTCTTCGCGCACTACCAGGCCGCCCAGGGCCGGCTCGCCGACCGGCTGACCGGCGCGCTGGAGGGCGTCCGGACCATTCACGCGGTCGGCGCCCAGCCGGTGGAGGCCCGCCGGGTGCTCGCCGTCCTGCCTGAACTGGCTTCGGCCGGTCGGGCGTTGTGGCAGGTGCAGCGCAGCACCGTGTGGCAGGCGATGCTGCTGATCGCCGCGGTCGAGCTCACCGTCCTCGGCGCGGCCGGCCAGTTGATCGCCGAGGGTGCCCTGCCGCCCGGGGCCTTCGCCGCGGCGGCCGGCTGGGCGGCTCTGGGGCTGGGGTTCTTCGAGCAGGTCGAGGCGCTGGTCGGGGTCGCCCACGCCCGGGCCGGGCGGGACCGGGTCGCGGCGGTTGCCGGGCTTCCGGGCACGCTCACGGGCATGCTGGAACTTCCTTACGGGCCTGGCGAGTTGGTCTTTCGCGGGGTGACGGTGCGGGACGCCGACGGGGCGGTCGTGTTCGGCCCGCTGGAGCTGGTCGTCCCGGGGGGCTCGACCGTCGCGGTGGTGGGCCGCTCCGGTGCGGGCAAGTCGCTGCTGGCGGCGCTGGCCGGCGGGCTGCGGGTGCCGGACGAGGGCGCGGTGCTGGTCGACGGGGTGCCGGTGGCGGATCTGGACGTCGCGGCGCGCCGCCGTGCGGTCGGGTACGCCTTCGAACGTCCGCTGCTGGTCGGGCCGACCCTGGCGGACGCGCTGGAGGGTGCGGGCCCGGCCGAGCTCGCCGCCGCCCGGGCGGACGCGTTCGTCAGCCGGCTGCCTGCGGGAGAACGTACGGAGGTCGGTGAACTCCGTTTTTCAGGTGGCGAGTTGCAGCGTCTCGGGCTGGCCCGACTGTTGGCCGGGCAGTCCCGGGTGGTGGTCCTGGACGACGCCACCTCCAGCCTCGACACCGCCACCGAGCACCAGGTCGGCCAGGCCCTCCACGACTCCACCGCCGGCCGCACCCGCCTCGTCGTCACCCACCGCGCCTCCGCCGCCGCCCGCGCCGACCTGGTGGTCTGGCTCGCCGACGGCAGGATCCGCGCGACCGGCCGCCACACCGAACTGCTCGCCGACCCCGACTACCGCACCACCCTGGCGGGCGCGGCGGTGACGGCGGGTCAGTGACGCAAGGGCCGCTGGGCGGCGGCGAGTTGAGAGTCAGGCCCGGACGACGATGACGCATGTGCCGCAATGGGGCGGCGCTCGGGGGACGAGGAGTAGGGGATGGTGCGGCAAGGTTCGCCGGGTGAAGGCGAGTTGACGGCCGGCAGCGCCGGTCTCGCGGGGGTGCTGCTGCGCGGGCTGGCCGGGGCGGTGTCCCGGGACGCGGCGGCTCGGCGGGCGGGGTGGCGGGTGGCCGGGTGGTCGGCGGTGGAGGCGCTGCCCGCGCTGGCGTCGGGACTGCTGGTGGCGGCGGCGGCCGATCGCGGCTTCCTGGCGGGTCGGCCGGGCGTGGGCTTCGCGTGGCTGGCGGCGCTCGGCGCGGTAACGGCCGTGCGGGCGGTGGCAGCGCGGGCCGTGTTCCCGCACCTGGCGGAGGTGGTCGAGCCGCTACGGGACGCCCTGGTGACCCGGGTGGTGCACGGCGCGCTGGCTCGGCCCGTCCCGGACGGCCCGGCGGAGATCGCCCGGATCACCGAACAGGTGGAGTCGGCGCGGCAGTTGACTGCCACCCTGTTGCGCAGCGCCCGCGGCGTCGGGATCGGCCTGGTCGCCGCCCTGGTCGGCCTGGGTGTCCTGGCGCCCGCCGTGCTGCCGCTGGTCCTGCTCCCGCTGCTGGTCTCCGGCGGGCTGTTCGTCCGCTTGCTGCGCCCACTGGTGGCCCGCCGCCGGGCGGTGGTGGTCGCCGACGAGCGGATCGCCGCCGAGGCGGGCCGGGCCTTCGCCGGTCTGCGCGACGTCGCCGCCTGCGGCGCGCAGGAACGCGTCGCGGCAGAACTCACCGCCCTGGTCGCCGCCCAGGGCGCCGCGGTCCGCGCCCTCGGCCGGGCGGCGGCGGCCCGTTCCCTGATCGTCGCCCTCGGCGGCCGGCTGCCGCTGCTCGCGACGGTGCTCGCCGCCCCGTGGCTGATCGGTCAGCACTGGCTGACGGCCGGCCAGGTCCTCGGTGTCGCCACCTACCTGCTGCAACAACTGGAGCCCGCGGTACGGACACTGGCCGGCATGCTGGGCAGCTGGCTGCTCGACCTGGCCGTGGTCCTGGACCGCCTGGCGACCACCTCCACACCCAGCGCACCGGGCACACCGGGCACACCCGCACCCGCACCCGCGCCCGCACCCGCGCCCGCGCCCGCGCCCGCGCCCGCACCGGCGCC
>NZ_JBFAQR010000061.1:0-45221 GCF_040678815.1 Kitasatospora sp. NPDC049285
TGGAGGCGGCCCGGTACGCTTTCGGGCGTCAGTGGCCGGGGGTGGCCCCCGGGCTGGTCGGCCTGGCGGCGGTGCCGTCGGTGCTGGACTGACTCCCTCGCCCCGGATGGACCCCCGCATGCCCGAACGCCTGACGCCGCCCGCCCGTGGATCCGCCCGGGACCGGTGGGATCCCGGGGCGCGGTCGGGGTCGACGGTGCTGGCGGCGGGCGCGGTGCTGTGGGTGCCCGGGCCGCTGCGCAAGGACGGCAAGGGGCGGAAGAAGCCGCGGATCGCGCTGGTGCACCGGCCCAAGTACGACGACTGGAGCCTGCCGAAGGGGAAGTTGGATCCGGGGGAGGGCTGGCGGGCGGCGGCGCTGCGCGAGGTGCGCGAGGAGACCGGGATGAGCTGCGTGCTCGGTCCTGAGCTGCCGACCCAGCACTACCTGGCGCAGGGCCGGCCGAAGGAGGTCCGGTACTGGGCGGCGGTGCCGACCGGCGGGGCGTTCCGGCCGAACCGGGAGGTGGACCGGTTGGAGTGGCTGCCGCCGCGCAAGGCGCGTGAGCGGCTGACCCACCCGCGGGACGAGGTGCTGATCGACGCCCTGCTGGCGGTCCTGCTGGGCTGAGTGATCTGCCCGCGTTCCGGCCGTGACGCAACCGTTACTACCGACCTCAGTTTCCTGACATCCGTCCGAGGTTCACTCCCCGTTCATTTGCGACCGGCTGACGCGTCACCTGCCCTGCTTAACTTCGGGACTACCGGAGGGCCGTAAGGGCCCCGGACCACAGCAAATCCGGATCAGGTCTGATCCGGCATTGCCTCAGAAAGGGACACCCTGTGAACCGCTCCAAGGCCCTCGCCATCGGTGCCGTGGCGCTCGCCTCCACCCTGTCGCTCGCCGCCTGTGGTACGGACGACAACTCCAACAAGAGCTCGGGCGGCGCCTCGGGTTCGGCCAGCGCCGCCGCCATCGCGTGTGCCGACAAGGGTGGCCAGCTGCTGGGCGCCGGTTCGACCGCCCAGGGCCCCGCGATCGACGTCTGGAAGGCCGCTTACAGCGCCGCCTGCTCCAGCGCGACCCTGACCTACAGCGGCGGCGGTTCGGGTGCCGGTGTCACCCAGTTCAACCAGGGCAAGGTCGCCTTCGCGGGCTCCGACGCCGCCCTGAAGCAGTCCGAGATCGACAGCTCGAAGCAGGTCTGCACCGGCGGTCAGGGCATCGACCTGCCGATGGTCGGCGGCCTGATCTCGATCGTCTTCAACGTCCAGGGTGTCGACAAGCTCGTCCTCGACGGCCCGACCCTGGCGAAGATCTTCGACTCGCAGATCACCAAGTGGAACGACCCGGCGATCGCCGCCCTCAACGCGGGTGTCAACCTCCCCGCCGCGGACATCCAGGCCATCCACCGCTCGGACGACTCGGGCACCACCGCCAACCTGACCGCGTACCTCGCGAAGGCCGGCGCCGGTGCCTGGAAGTACCCGGCCGCCAAGACCTGGGCGGGCCAGGGCGGCCAGTCCGCGAACGGCTCCGCCGGTGTCGCGGCCCAGGTCAAGCAGGTCCCGAACTCGATCTCCTACGTCGAGCTCTCCTTCGCCCAGACCAACAAGCTGACCAGCGCCGCCATCAACACCGGCGCCTCCAAGCCGGTCGAGGCGACCGCGGCCAACGCCGCCACCACCCTGGCCAACGCCAAGGTCGTCGGCACCGGTGCGGACCTGGCGCTGAGCATCGACTACGCGACCAAGGACGAGGGCGCCTACCCGCTCACCCTGGTCACCTACGAGATCGTCTGCGACAAGGGCAACAAGGCCGACAGCCTGCCGGTCCTGAAGTCCTTCCTGCAGTACACCGTGAGCGACGCCGGCCAGCAGGCCATCGGCGCCACCGGCTACGTCCCGCTGCCGAAGGACCTGGCCGCCAAGGTGAAGACCCAGGTCGACGCCCTCGCCTGAGGCTGAGTGACGACCGGCCGGGCGGCCCCCACTGGAGGGGGGAGGGGCCGCTCGGCCGGACCATTCGTCCGTCTTTCCGTACCACCCACCAAGAACGTCCGGGGCACCGCCGCCATGGTGCCGCCCTCCGCGGGGCTGCACCGCCAGACCGGAGTAAACGATCATGACTTCTGCCACCCCCGCCGAGGCGCGGGGACGGACCCGCCGACGCCGAGGCGACAGCCGCCGCGGCGACGCCGTGTTCTTCAACTTCTCCCGGGGCTCGGGCATCCTGCTGCTGGTCATCATGGCCGCCATCGCGGGCTTCCTGGCCTACCGCTCGGTCATCGCCATCAGCAAGGACGAGGCCAACTTCTTCACCACCTTCGAGTGGCTGCCGGACGCCACCAAGCCGGTCTTCGGCATCGCGGTGCTGACCTTCGGCACCCTGGTGAGCGCGTTCATCGCGATGGTCATCGCGGTCCCGATCGCGGTCGGCATCGCGCTGTTCATCTCGCACTACGCGCCGCGCCGGATCGCCCAGCCGTTCGCCTACCTGGTCGACCTGCTGGCCGCCGTCCCCTCGATCGTCTACGGCCTGTGGGGCGTCCTCTTCCTGGTCCCGCACATGAACGGCCTGGCCAGCTGGATGGACCAGTACCTCGGCTGGACGTACATCTTCAGCCAGAGCAGCTCCGGCGTGCCGCCGCGCACCCTGTTCACCGTCGGCATCCTGCTGGCGATCATGGTGCTGCCGATCATCACCGCGGTCTCCCGCGAGGTGTTCCGGCAGGTCCCGCGGATGCACGAGGAGGCGGCGCTCGCGCTCGGCGCGACCCGCTGGGAGATGATCCGCACCGCGGTGCTGCCGTTCGGCCGCCCGGGCATCATCTCGGCCTCGATGCTGGGCCTGGGCCGCGCCCTCGGTGAGACCATCGCGGTCGCCACCGTGCTGTCCACCAACAGCAAGCTGTCGCTGCACCTGCTGGACCCGGGCGGCGGTACCTTCGCCCAGAACATCGCCCTGAAGTTCAACGAGGCCCAGCCGCTCGGCCGGGACGCCCTGATGGCCTCCGGTCTCGTCCTGTTCGTGATCACCCTGCTGGTGAACGGCGCGGCCCGCATGATCATCGCCCGCCGCAAGGAGTACTCGGGGGCCGCCGCGTGAGCGCCATCTCCACCGTCACCGACGCCACGCCGCCGCAGCTCAGCCACCGGCTGACCGCGGCCCGGCTGCCGCGCTGGGCGCCGGCCGCCGTCGCGGCCGTCTCGATCGCCCTCGGCTGCGCCATCGGCGCGCTGGGCGGCCTGAAGAGCCACCTGCAGTGGGGCCTGATCTCCGCGCTGCTCTTCCTGCTGATCGGCTACCTGGCCTCCGCCCAGGTCGAGGGCCGCCGCCAGGCCAAGGACCGCTTCGCCACCTCGCTGGTGTGGGTCGCGTTCATCTGCGCGGTCGTCCCGCTGGTGTCGCTGACCCTCTACACGGTCCAGCAGGGCATCAAGGCGATCAACATCAACTTCCTGACCCACTCGATGAAGGGCGTGGTCGCCACCACCACTCCGGACGGTGGCATCTACCACGCGATCATCGGCACCATCGAGCAGGTGCTGCTGGCGACCCTGATCGCCGCGCCGATCGGCCTGCTCACCGCCGTCTACCTGGTGGAGTACGGCCGCGGCCGGCTCGCCAAGGCGGTCACCTTCTTCGTCGACGTCATGACGGGCATCCCGTCCGTCGTGGCCGGCCTCTTCGTCCTGTCGCTCTGGAACATCGCCCTCGGGTTCGAGTACTCCGGCTTCTCCGGCAGCCTCGCGCTGGCGATCCTGATGATGCCGGTCGTGGTCCGCTCCACCGAGGAGATGCTCAAGCTCGTCCCGAACGAGCTCCGCGAAGCCTCGTACGCGCTCGGTGTGCCGAGGTGGAAGACGATCCTGCGGATCGTGCTCCCCACGGCCGTGGGTGGTATCACCACCGGTGTGATGCTGGCGGTCGCCCGCATCACCGGTGAGACCGCTCCCGTGTTGATGCTGGTGTTCGGCGCCGACTTCATCAACTCCGACCCGTTCAACGGACCGCAGCAGTCCCTGCCGCTGTACATCTGGCAGCAGTACTCGATGGTCAACAACGACTACGGCTACACGCGTGCCTGGGGTGCCGCGCTGGTGCTGATCGCCTTCGTGATGGGGCTCAACCTCATCGCGCGGGGCATCGCCCGCTGGCGTTCGCCCAAGGCCGGGCACTGACACCGACTGACGTACGAGAAGACACGGAAGAAGAGAAAGATCATGGCCAAGCGCATCGACGTCAGCGGACTGTCGGCCTACTACGGCTCCACCAAGGCCATCGAGGACATCTCGATGACCGTCGAGCCCCGCTCGGTGACCGCCTTCATCGGCCCCTCCGGCTGCGGCAAGTCCACCTTCCTGCGCACCCTGAACCGGATGCACGAGGTGATCCCCGGCGCCCGGGTCGAGGGCAAGGTGATGCTGGACGACGAGAACCTGTACGGCAGCAACGTCGACCCGGTGGCGGTCCGCCGCTCCGTCGGCATGGTGTTCCAGCGCCCCAACCCCTTCCCCACCATGTCGATCTACGACAACGTGGTGGCCGGCCTGAAGCTGGCCGGCGTGAAGAAGAAGTCCGTGCTGGACGGCGTGGTGGAGCGCTCGCTCCGCGGTGCCAACCTGTGGAACGAGGTCAAGGACCGGCTGAACAAGCCCGGCGCCGGCCTCTCCGGCGGTCAGCAGCAGCGTCTGTGCATCGCCCGCGCCACCGCGGTCGAGCCCGAGGTGCTGCTGATGGACGAGCCCTGCTCGGCCCTCGACCCGATCTCCACCCTCGCCATCGAGGACCTGATCGGTGAGCTGAAGGCGCAGTACACCATCGTGATCGTCACCCACAACATGCAGCAGGCGGCCCGCGTCTCCGACCGCACCGCCTTCTTCAACCTGGCGGGCGTCGGCCAGCCGGGCAAGCTGATCGAGCTGGACGACACCCAGCGGATCTTCTCCAACCCGTCGGTCCAGGCCACCGAGGACTACATCTCCGGCCGCTTCGGCTGATCGGACCGCCACCCAGGATCTGCTTCGCGGTGCTGCATGGCGGTGCCGCCGCGGAGCAACAGAAGGGCCCGCCCCCGTGCTGTGGGGGCGGGCCCTTCGCCTTCCCGCGTCCTACCCGGTGATCCCACCGGGTGCACCACCCGCTCGTTCCATCCGGGCTGACGCCGGGTCAGAGGAAGATCAGGTGGACGATTCCGTACATCCCGGCGGCCACCAGGGCGGCGGCCGGCATGGTGATGAACCAGCCGAGCACGATGTTCTTCGCGACACCCCAGCGCACCGCGCGGATCCGCTTGGTGGCGCCCACGCCCATGATCGCCGAGGTGATCACGTGGGTGGTGGAGATCGGGGCGGCGTAGACGAACGAGGTGACGTACATGACCGTCGAGGCGGTGGCCTCGGCGGCGAAGCCCTGCGGCGGGTCCAGCTCGATGATCTTGCGCCCCAGGGTGCGCATGATCCGCCAGCCGCCCGCGTAGGTGCCCAGCGACAGCATGGTCGCGCAGGAGAGCTTCACCCAGATCGGGATGTCGTTGCCGGTCTGGTGGCCGGAGATCACCAGCGCCATGACCACGATGCCCATGGTCTTCTGGGCGTCCTGCAGACCGTGCGCCAGCGCCATCGCGGCGGCCGAAGCGGTCTGCGCCACCCGGAAGTTGCGCTTGGCCTTGTGCGGGTTGGTCCGCCGGAAGATCCACAGGATCGCCAGCATCACCAGGAAACCGCCGGCCAGGCCGACGATCGGCGAGACGAACATCGGGATGATGATCTTGTCGATCACGCCGTGCCAGATCACCCCGGTGCCGGCCGCCAGCGCCGCGCCGACCAGGCCGCCGAACAGCGCGTGCGAGGACGAGGAGGGCAGGCCGAAGTACCAGGTGACCAGGTTCCACGCGATCGCGCCGACCAGGCCGGCGAACAGGATCGCCATCCCCTGCGAGCCGGACGGGGTCTCGATGATGCCCTTGGAGACGGTCTTGGCCACCCCGCTGCCGAGGAACGCGCCCGCCAGGTTCATCACCGCGGCCATCGCCAGCGCCGCCCGCGGGGTGAGCGCCCGGGTGGAGACCGAGGTGGCGATGGCGTTCGCCGAGTCGTGGAAGCCGTTGGTGTAGGTGAAGAAGAAAGCCACGCCGATGACGACGATCAGTGCTGCCATGTCCACGGAGGTCAGGACTCCTTGACCGCGATGGTCTCCACCGTGTTGGCCACGTGCTCGAACGCGTCGGCGGCCTCCTCCAGGACGTCGACCACCTGCTTCAGCTTCAGCACCTCGATCGCGTCGTACTGGCCGGAGAACAGGTGCGCCAGCAGCTTGCGGTGGATCTGGTCCGCCTGGTTCTCCAGCCGGTTGATCTCGATCCAGTACTCGGTCAGGTTGGACATCGACCGCAGGTGCGGCATCGCCTCCGCGGTCAGCTCGGCGGCCCGCGCCAGTACCTCGATCTGCTGCTCGATCCCCTTCGGGAGGGTCTCGATGTCGTACAGCACGACCAGGTCGACGGCCTCCTCCATGAAGTCCATGATGTCGTCCAGCGAGGACGCCAGCGCGTAGATGTCCTCGCGGTCGAACGGCGTGATGAACGAGGAGTTCAGCTGGTGGAAGATCGCATGGGTGGTGTCGTCCCCGGCGTGCTCGGCGGCGCGCATGCGCTCGACGATCTCCGCGCGGGTGGACACGTCTGATCCCAGCAGCTCGAGCAGGAGCTTCGATCCCACGACCAGGTTCTCCGCGGCGGCGGCGAACATGTCGTAGAAACTCGTCTCCTTCGGGGTCAGGCTAAAACGCACGGAGCTCTCCGATGTGCGGGGGCTGGACTGAACGATGCTAGGCGCACGCTGTTCGGGAAGAGGAAACGGGGTCTTGACGCGCCCTAAGTGTCGCCCACCGTGGGCCCGTTTGCGCCTGCCCTGCACGGGGATCTGTGACCTGACGCCCGGACGGCGGAACACCGGACCCCGGCGGCGTGTTGGAGAATGGGCCCGAGAAGCGAGGCCTGGAGGGCGGACCGGATGACCACCATCGACACCCCGAGCAGCGAGACGGCTCCGGCGTGCCACGGGGCGCAGGAACCCCAGGGACCGCACGGCTACAGCGCGGAGAAGGAGGCGCACCTCAAGCGGCTGCGCCGGATCGAGGGCCAGATCCGCGGCCTGCAGCGGATGGTCGACGAGGACGTCTACTGCATCGACATCCTCACCCAGGTGTCCGCCTCGACCAAGGCGCTGCAGTCCTTCGCCCTGTCCCTGCTGGAGGAGCACCTGCGGCACTGCGTGGCCGCCGCGGCGGAACAGGGCGGCGACGAACTCGACGACAAGGTGGCCGAGGCGACCGCGGCGATCGCCCGCCTGCTGCGCACCTGACCGGCCGGGCCCCGCACCTGACGGTCGGGGCCGCGGGACTGACGGATGGTCAGTCCGGCTGCTCGGGGCCGTCCTCGGGGGGCTCCGCCGGGCGGTGCTCCAGCAGCACCTGGTCGATCTGCTCGGCGGCCAGCCGGTCCGCGTCGCTCGCCGAGGCGGCGATCATCAGCTCGCCGGCCAGGTCGATCTCGTCCAGCGCGGTGCGGTCGTGGCCGCCGGTCTGGCTCTCCCCGGACGACATCTGCCCTCCACCCCTTCCCGCGCCCCGTCCGTCGCCGGGACACCGGCCCGGCCCGTCCAGCCTAGGCAGCGGTGAGCCGCGCCACATGGCACGGACGGGTCATCTCTGCCGCCCGAAACGGGTGGGCCGGGCCGCCCGCGGTCACTTCGGCGGGGCGGCCGCCTTCATCGAGTAGATCTCGGAGGCGGCGGGCTCGGCGGCCTCCACCGGCTTGCCGAAGTCGTGGAGGGTGAGCGTGGAGACCACCTTGACCTGGTCCTTCGGCGCCTTGGAACCGGCAACCCCGGCGAAGCCGAAGGTCTCCACCACCTTGTGCATCCGGCCCTGGGCGTCCAGCCACACCTCGAACGGCACCTCCTTGACCGTGAAGGTCTGCGCGGCCATCCGCAGGCCGTCCGCGCCGCGGCCGCCGGTCGCGTCGGCGGCCGCGGCGAGGTCCAGGGTGCCCTTGTAGTGCTTGAGCTCCACGCCTTCGACGGTCTCGGCGCCCACCAGCTCGGCGTGCTGCGCGCCGCGCAGCGCGCCGGCCGCGGTGGCCGGGTCGGTGGCGCCGCTGCTGACCAGGTTGCCGTCGGGGAGCTGGCGGACGTCCAGCTTGACCCACTTGCCCTCGGGGATCTTCGCGCCGGAGTTCTGCAGGTAGACGGTGCCGGGCAGGACCACCTCGGTGATCTTGCCGGTGGTGGCGGCGCCGGGCGGGACGTCCACCTCCAGGCGGCCGAGCCGCTTCACGTAGTCGTAGCCGCCGCTGCCGTTGAACACGGCCTTCTTGTCGGCGGACTCGGTGACCAGCTCGGTGACCGCGTGCGCCGAGCCGGTCCGGCCGGTGATGTCGGCGGTGGAGCGGACCGCGGTGAGCGGGTCGGCCGACAACTGGTCGGCGGAGCTCCCGCCGCCCTGCTGGGAGCCGGCCGAACAGGCGGTCAGCACGGCGGCGAGCAACGCCGCGGCGGCGGCCTGGTTGAGCTTCGTCACTTCTCCACTACCCCCTCGGGCCCCGGTGACCCGGCAAGCAGCTGCCCCGGATGGGCAGAGCTCTTGTCCGGCAAACGAGTTGGGGCCGCGGAGGTTACGGCGCCCGGTGGCCGGACGTGTTCACCGTCCGTTCCGCCGGGCGGGTTACCGTGAAGGAGTGGCAGACCAGCGGCCGGAGGCGAGCGACGCGGCGGCGTCGGCTCACCGGGCTGAAGTGGTGGAGCGCGGATCGTTCAGCTTCGCCGAGTGCAGCTGCGGTTGGTTCGCGCCCGGCCGCCGCTCGCGGGACAAGTCGCGGCGGGACGCCGCCGAGCACCTGGCCGAGCATCGGCCGGGCTGACCCCTCCTCCGTCCGACGGGCCGTCAGGCGGCCAGGTCGGAGTCCCGGTTCGAGTCGCCGCGCCGGCGCAGCGGGCTGCCGGAGGACCGGGCGGTGCGCCGGGCGGCCCGGCCGACGGGGCGTCGGCCCTCGGCGGGGGCGGCGGCGACCAGCAGCGGGCGCAGCGCGGTGCGGCCGGCCGCGTGGCAGAGCGGGACCAGCACGGCCATCGCGATCGGGGCGAGCAGCAACACCACGGCGGTGGCCAGCGCGTAGCCGCCGAGCACGTCGGTCGGGTAGTGCACGCCGACGAACAGCCGGCAGAAGCCCTGCAGCACGGCGAGCGCGCCGGCCGCGACGCCGAGCCGGCGGTCGACCAGCAGCAGGGCGACGGCGACCGCCATCGACATCGCCGAGTGGTCGCTGACGAAGGACAGGGTGCCCTCCTTGCCGCCCACCAGGACGTCCAGCTCGGGGTGGTCGACGAACGGGCGGGGCCGCGAGACGATCGCGGAGACCGGGAGGTTGGCGAGTTCGGTGAGCGCGACGCCGAGCGGCGCCCAGAGCACCGCGGCGATCGCGGTGGGCGCGTCCGGCCGGCGGCGGGCGGTCAGCCAGGCGGCCAGCCAGAGCGCGGTCAGGCCGAGCAGGACGCCGTACTCGCCGGTCCAGGCGAGCAGCGAGTCCAGCCAGGGCGGCGCCTCGGCGGCGAGGCCGTTGACGGCCTTCAGCAGCCCGAAGTCGGGGTCGCTCGGGTCGGCGAGCAGCACGGGCACGCCGCACCTCCCTGTCGGTGTCCGCGAGTGTCCCGGTGAGTGTGCTTCCGGGTGCGGACGACCGGCAGCCAGCTCAGACAACTCCATCAGCGGCTTCGAGGTTTCCGATGAAACGCGCTGTTATGGAAACTTGACTGACCGTCCACCCCGCATGCACATGCCGAGCCGACGGTTCGTCAGGCCTTCGCCGGTGCTTGACTCGAGGTGATGGTGCCGTCGTTCAGGTTCCGGGTCGGCAGCGCGGCGGCGCCGTCCGGGGTGACCCGGGTCGCGCCGATGTAGTCCTTCTGGTCGATGGTGTCGTAGCGGACCTTGGCGCCGGTGTGCGGGGCGTCGATCATGTAGCCGCCGCCGACGTAGATGCCGACGTGGTGGATGGTGCGCGGGTCCTCCAGGTCGTTGGCGAAGAACACCAGGTCCCCGGGCCGGAGTTGGTCGCGGGCCGGGTGCTGGCCGGCGTACCACTGGTCGTTGGCCACCCGGGGCAGCTCGATGCCCACCGACTCGTACGCCGCCTGGGTCAGGCCGGAGCAGTCGAACCGCCCGCTCTCCCAGGCCTGCCCGGTGCCGCCCCACAGGTAGTCGGTGCCGAGCTTGCTCTGCGCGAAGTAGATCGCCCCCGCGGCCTGCTTGGACAGCGCCGGCTGCGCGCCCGCGCTCACCGGGGCGGTGAAGGACTTGGCCAGCGACTGGATGGAGCGCACGTACCCCTGGGTCTCGCGGTACGGGGGGACGCCGTTGTTGCTTATCACCGCGTACGGGCCGGCGTTGTAGGCGGCCAGCATGTTGGCCTGCCGGTCGCCCGGCACCTTGGCGACGTCCCGGGCCAGCGCGCAGTCGTAGGTCGCCGCGGAGGCGATCGCGTCGGAGGCGTTCCAGATGTCCTGCCGGCCGTCGCCGTCCCCGTCGGTGCCGTAGACGGCCCAGGTGCCCTCGAGGAACTGGGCCATCCCGTAGGCCTTCGCCGGGCTCTTCGCCGTCGGGTCGAATCCGCTCTCCTGGTACAGCTGCGCGGCGAGCATCGGCGGCGAGATCTCCGGGCAGAGTTTCCCCCACCGCTCGATCAGCGGCCGATAGGACGCGGGCACCGTTCCGCCGGACAGCGCGAGGTCGTTGGAGGCGCGTCCGGGAATCCCACTGGCCGCATACGTCCCGACCGTCACCACGCCGACGAAGCCGAGCGAGACGACCGTTGCCGCGGCGGCCGCGAGCCGAGCCTTGCGGAGTACCATCAGCACCATCCCGACGGGGCGTCAGCGGCCGTGTCCTGTTGCGTTATTGCCCGGTCCAATCATCACAGATACCAACGGACCGCAGTATCCTCGAACCACCGGACATCCTGGCTCAGATGACCGGGGCGCCACGAGCGATCCGCGAGAAACGGCCAAGTCGACGCCAGATCTGGCCAAGAATGGGACCTGCCCCTTCGCTCGACCGTGGTCCGGGGCCTTGAATTTTCCTGAGCGGGCGGTGAGATGGGATGAACCTGAGCGTGGACAGCAAGGTGATCGGGTACCTGGCGGAGGATCCGCCGAAGAAAGCCAACATCGACACCATCATCGGCGGCATCGCGCCGGACTGGGGCCCGTTCGCCTCGCTCGGCTCCTCGGCCCGCGTGATGGTCCAGGTCGTGATGGCCGTCGCCATCCTGGTCTGCCTCGCCCTCGCCATCTGGGGCGCCGCCAAGCAGCGGATCGGCGCCACCGCCATGCGTGACACCTTCAGCGCCGAACAGGGCAAGGGACTGATCATCGCCGGGCTGACCGGCGTGTTCATCATCGGTTCGCTCGGAACCCTGTTCACCATTGTCTACGGCATGGCGATCTGACGATCGGACAACTCCCGTAGCCTCCGCAGGCGTCCCGCCAGCCGCACGCCCGGACGCCTCCCACCACCACGCCGCCAGACCGTGAACCCTCCCCCCGGCCATCGGGCGGGGGGACCCCCTCGCCACCGCGCGCCCCGCGCGGTGGCGCCGCACCAGGAGGGCCGCCGTGCCGTTGTCCGACGACCAGCCGCACACCCGTACGCGGCTACCGGTCGCCGAACAGACCCCCGCCGCGGGCGGGCGGCAGGCCCGGCCCCTGCGGACCCTGCTCACCGTCATCGCCGTGGTCACCCTGCTGGTCGTCGCCATCGCCGTCGCCAACCGGAACAAGCCCGACCCGGTGCGGGGCGGCGGCGCCGCGTCCGGCGACCACGCCACCCCAAGCGCCCCCGCCGCCGACCGCACCGCCGCGAGCGGCCAGCAGCCCGTCACCACCACCGCGAACGGCATCGCCACCGGCTACCCCCACACCGACCAGGGGGCGCAGTCGGCCGCCGCCAACTACGCCGTCGCGCTCGGCTCCGCCGACATGTTCCGCACCGACACCCGCCACACCATCCTCACCACCCTCGCCGACCCCACCGCCCTCCCCACCCTCCAGTCCCGCCTGGACCAGGCGTTCTCGGCGGAGACGGTGGCCCGGTTCGGCCTGGACGCGCAGGGCCACCCCCCGAAGGGGCAGACCTTCGTCAGCCGGATCGTCCCGGTCGGCAGCCGGACCACCAACGGCGCCGACACCGCCACCAAGGTCGAGGTCTGGTGCACCGGGCTGTACGGGCTGGCCGGTGACGCCTCCACCAACCCGGTCACCCAGGACTGGTACACGCTCACCGTCACCATGCGCTGGACCGGCAGCGACTGGAAGCTCACCGACTACTCCCGCGCCGCGGGCCCCGCCCCCCTCCCGGGCGACCAGCAGGCGGCCACCGCGAAAGAGATCGCCGATGCCGTCCAGCAGTTCGGAGGGTTCCGCTATGCCCGCTGATGCGTCCAGACTCCGGTTCCTGCGCCGGGCCGGAGCGCTCGGCACCGCGCTGAGCGGTCTTCAACTCACCGCGCTGCTGGCCGCGCAGCGGGTCTTCGCCGCGCCGTCGCCGAGCCCGAGTCCCAGTCCGAGCGTCTCCAAGTGCGCGGGCCAGGACGCGACCGTCCTCGGCGCGGACAAGCTCTGCGCTCCCCCCGGTACCACCGTCATCCCCGGGGGGGATTCGGTGGGGTCGGTGGCGGATCCTTTGGGGTCGTTGGCCAAGGGGTGTGCGACGGCGGCGGCTTGGGTGGTGCGGAAGCTTTCGGGGGCGATCGACGGGACGACGCAGGTGGACTTCACCAATGCGGCGTTCCTGCAGCAGTACGCGGTGGTGTTCGCGGTGTCGACGGTGGTCACGTTGGTGCTGTGGCTGCTGGCGGTGACGAAGCGGGCGGTGCGAGGGGCGCCGTTGGGGCAGGCGTTCGGCGAGGCGGTCGGGTTCCTGTGGTTGACGGTGATCGCCTCGGCGTTCACGCCGTTGATCCTGTACACGGTGGTGAGCGTCACCGACGGGCTGACCGAGGCGATCTCGGTCGGGACGAAGTCGGACACCGGGACGTACCTGGGCGCGTTCGCGGACACCCTGGAGAAGGGGAGCCTGGGCGGCGGGCCGCTGATCCTGATCATCGTGTCGCTGGTGGCGGTGCTGGCCGCGGCGGTGCTGTGGATCGAGCTGGTGATCCGGGCGGCGATGCTGTACGTCGGGGCGCTGCTGGGGACGGCGGTGTACGCGGGGCTGGTGGACAAGCAGCTGTGGAAGCACGTGCGCCGGTGGGCGGCGATGATGCTGGCGGTGGACCTGGCGAAGCCGATCATCGTGATCATCCTGGGGCTGGCGAGCGCGGTGGCGACGGGGGCGGGGGCGGACGACGACTTCGCGCGGGTGCTGAGCGGGTTGGCGATCCTGTTCCTGTCGATCTTCGCGAGCGCGACGGTGTACCGGTTCGTGCCGGGCTTCGGGGACGAGCTGATGGCGATGCGGCGGGCCCGGTCGAGTGCGGTGCAGGCCGGCAGCGCGATGATCAACGGTCCGGCGAACTTCGTGAAGCAGGGCATCTCGACGCACGGCTCGCGCGGTGGCGCGCAGACCGCGAACGCCTCGCCGGGGGCGGGCGGCGGCGGGGTGGCGCCGGGGATCGCGGCCCACGCGGCGCGTCCGGCGAACTCCGGTCGGGCGGCGGGGCCGCCCGCGCAGGCTCCGGCCCAGGCTCCGGTCAACAACCCGAAGGGAGGGTGACGGGTAGATGAGCAGCGATCAGCTCGGCCAGTACGGTGCCCAGTACGCCCAGCCGTACGTCCATCAGCGCCGCAGTTACCTGATCGGCAAGGCGCGGCCGAACGCGCCGATCGGGCGCAACCGGGAGACCGGCGAGATCGTGCTGATCATCGCGGGTGCGGGCCTCGGCATGCTGTGGGGGCTGGCCCTGCCGATCCTGCCGCTGCGGATCGCCGGACTGGTGGGCTTCCCGCTGCTGGCGATCATGGCGGTGTACGTGCCGTACCGGCGGCGGACGTTCTACAAGTGGGTGGAGATCAACCGGACCTTCCGGCGGACGGTGCGCAGCGGCCGGGCGGTGTGGCGGCCGGACGTGCACGAGGCCGGGACCAGGCTGGACGGGCGCGAGGTGGAGGTCGGGCCGCCGCCGGGGGTGGGGCGGCTGCGCTGGCTGACCGCGCCGTTCGGGCCGGACGAGGTCGCGGTGCTGATGCACCTGGAGCGGCGTACGGTGACCGCGGCGATCGAGATCGAGGGCCCGGGCGTGGGCCTGCGCGACTCGGAGGACCAGGAGGCGCTGGTCGACCGGTTCGGCACGCTGCTGAAGCACGTCGCCAACGGGGACGGCTTCGTGACGCGGCTGCAGATCCTGGCCCGGACGCTGCCGGCCGACCCGGACGCGCACGCCAAGGACGTGGAGCGGCGCGGTGACCACCACGCGCCGCGCTGGCTGCAGGACAGCTACGACCAGTTGCAGTCGATGGTGTCGACCTCCTCGGAGCAGCACCGGGCGTACCTGGTGGCGTGCATGCACTACACCCGGGACCTGGCGTCCGAGGCGCACGCGATGGGGCGCACCGCGTACGGGTCGCGGGAGGCGCGGGCGGACCGGGACGACGTCGGTCTGGCCACCGTGATGGCCCGTGAGCTGACGGACATCTGCGCCCGGTTGGCGGAGGCGGACATCCGGGTGCGGCAGCCGCTGGGGCAGGCCAGGCTGGCGTCGCTGATCCACTCGATGTACGACCCGGACCACCCGATCGACCACCTCCAGGCGATGAGCCGGCGCAACGCCTGGCCGGCCGAACTGGACGCCACCCACCCGCAGTTCCTGCAGGCGAAGACCCGGGAGGCGGAGACCCGCGACCCGTGGTGCCACGCCACCGCGTGGATCAAGGAGTGGCCGCTGACCCCGGTCGGGGTGAACTTCCTGGCGCCGCTGCTGGTGCACACCCCGGACGTGATCCGGACGGTGGCGGTGACGATGGACCTGGAGCCGACCGACGTGGCGATCGAGCGGATGCTCACCGAGAAGACCAACGACGAGGCGGAGGCCAGCCGGGCGGCGAAGATGAACCGCACGGTGGACCCGCGCGACCTGGCGCACACCGGCCGGGTGGACCAGCGCGGCGACGACCTGGCGTCCGGCGCGGCCGGGGTGAACCTGGTCGGCTACCTGACGGTCTCCTCGCGCAATCCGGAGGCGCTGGCCCGGGACAAGCGGACCATCCGGGCGTCGGCGGGCAAGAGCTACCTGAAGCTGGAGTGGTGCGACCGCGAGCACCACCGGGCGTTCGCCAACACCCTGCCGTTCGCCACCGGCATCCGCCGCTGACGCCGCTGATCCCCGGAGGCCCGTCGATGCTCGGCAAGCTCACCGATTCCTTCACCAGCACCCTGTTCGGCCGGGTGGAGACCACCCGGTTGCCGGTGCGCACCTCCAGCGGGCAGGCGCAGGCGGTCTACCTGCCGACCGCGGCGCCGGGCCTGGGCGACTCCGGGGTGATCATCGGCCGCGAGGTGTACAGCGGCAAGGGCTACGTCTACGACCCGTTCCAGCTGTACGGCCAGCAGCTGCCGGCCCCGCACTGGTTGGTGCTGGGGGAGTCCGGCAACGGCAAGTCGGCGCTGGAGAAGACGTACGTGCTGCGGCAGTTGAGGTTCCGCGACCGGCAGGTCGTGGTGCTGGACGCGCAGGGCGAGGACGGCGTCGGCGAGTGGAACCTGATCGCGAACGCGCTGGGCATAAAGTCGATCCGGCTGGACCCGATGGCGGCCCGGGACGGCGGGGTGAAGCTCAACCCGCTGGACCCGGCGATCACCACCACCGGGCAGCTGTCGCTGCTGCGCACCATCATCGAGGTGGCGATGGGCCGCCCGCTGGAGGAGCGGGCCGGCTTCGCGCTGAAGGCCGCGCACGCGTACGTGCACGGCACGGTGAAGGACCGTCAGCCGGTGCTGAACGACATCATCGACACGCTGCGCAGCCCCGACCTGTCGGCGGTGGAGTCGCTGGGCGTGGAGGTCGGCGAGGTGCAGTCCTGGGGCCTGGACGTGGCGCTGGTGCTGGACCGGCTGGTCGACGGCGACCTGCGCGGGATGTTCGACGGCCCGACCACGGCCGGCATCGACCTGGACGCGCCGCTGATCGTCTTCGACCTCTCGCACATCGACCGCAACTCGATCGCGATGCCGATCCTGATGGCGATCGTCGGGGTGTGGCTGGAGCACACCTGGCTGCGGCCGGACCGGGTGAAGCGGATCTTCCTGGTCGAGGAGGCCTGGCACATCATCAACAGCCCGTTCGTGGCGCAGCTGTTCCAGCGGCTGCTGAAGTTCGGGCGCCGGCTGGGCCTGTCGTTCGTGGCGGTGGTGCACCACCTGTCGGACGTGGTGGACGGGGCGGCGGCGAAGGAGGCGTCGGCGATCCTGAAGATGGCCTCCACCCGCACCATCTACATGCAGAAGGCCGAGGAGGCGAGGTCCACCGGCCGGGTGCTGGGCCTGCCGCGCTGGGCGGTGGAGATCATCCCGACGCTGTCGCCGGGCATCGCGGTGTGGGACGTCAACGGCAACGTGCAGGTGGTCAAGCACATCATCACCGAGACCGAGCGCCCGCTGGTGTACACCGACCGCGCGATGACCGAGGACGCGGTCGCCGAGCGGGAGCGGGCCGACCAGCAACTGGCCGCCCAGCCGAGGATCTGACGGGCCGTCGGAGAGGCGTCCGTCAGCCGGTGGACGCCCGTCCTTTACCCCGGAGTTCCTGACAGCTACGCGCGTTGACCCTAAGCTGCCTCCAGACAACGCCAGGCCGCCTTCTGCCGCGGCCCCCGACGGTGCAGGGGACAGCCATGCCCATTTCCGGTTCCACCGGCCGCCGCAGGACCGCGCTCGCGGTCGCCGCTGCCGCCGCCCTGTTCGGCACGATGGCCCTCCCGGCCACCGCCGAGGCGCACGGCCACGGCCACGACAAGCCGGCCTACGAGGACCTCCAGCTCCTCGCCATCAACGACCTGCACGGCAACCTGGAGCCCCCGGCCGGCTCCTCCGGCAACATCAACGAGATCGACCCGGCCACCGGCAAGACCGTCGCCACCCCGGCCGGCGGCGTCGAGTACCTGGCCACCGCGCTGCGCCAGGCCCGCGAGGGCCACCGCAACAGCGTCACGGTGGCGGCCGGCGACATCATCGGCGCCAGCCCGCTGATCTCCGGCCTGTTCCACGACGAGCCGACCATCGAGGCGATGAACAAGATCGGCCTCGACGTCAGCTCGGTGGGCAACCACGAGTTCGACGAGGGCTCGGCCGAGCTGCTGCGCATGCAGAAGGGCGGCTGCCACCCGGTCGACGGCTGCTACGAGGAGGGCCGCGAGTTCGAGGGCGCCGACTTCCGCTACCTGTCGGCCAACGTGACCAGCGAGAAGACCGGCAAGCCGCTGCTCAAGCCGTACTGGGTGAAGAACGTCCACGGCGTGAAGGTCGGCTTCATCGGCGTGACCCTGGAGGGCACCCCGAACATCGTCACCGCCGAGGGCGTCAAGGGCCTCAAGTTCGCCAACGAGGTCGAGACGATCAACAAGTACACCGCCGAGCTGAAGCACCAGGGCGTCAACTCGGTGGTCGCGCTGATCCACGAGGGCGGCTACCCGGCCAGCAACGTCTACAACTACGACTGCGGCGCGGGCGGCTCCGGCATCTCCGGCCCGATCGTGGACATCGCCAAGCGGATCGACCCCGCGGTCGGCGCGATCGTCACCGGCCACACCCACAACGCCTACGCGTGCATGATCCCGGACCCGAACGGCGTCCCGCGCTCGGTCACCAGTGCCGCCTCCTTCGGCCGGCTCTACACCGAGATCGACCTCAAGCTGGACAAGCACAACGGCACCATCGTCCGCCCGTCGGTCACCGCCGCCAACCACGTGGTGCGCCGCACCGTGGACAAGGCCCCGGACATGACCCAGCTGATCGACCACTACCGCACGCTCTCCGCGCCGATCGCCAACCGCGCGGTCGGCTACATCTCCGCCGACATCAACGGCCGCGGCTCCACCGCGCTGGAGAAGCCGCTCGGCGACGTCATCGCCGACGCCCAGCTGGCCGGCCTGGCCCCGGCCGACAAGGGCGGCGCGCAGGTCGCCTTCATGAACCCCGGCGGCATCCGCTCCGACCTGGTCTTCAAGGCCAGCGGCAGTGAGGGCGACGGCGTGGTGACCTACGGCGAGGCGTTCACCGTCCAGCCGTTCACCAACATGATGCAGGTCAAGACGCTCACCGGCGCCCAGCTGGTGCAGCTGCTCCAGCAGCAGGTCAGCGGCCTCAACGACGCCGCCCCGAAGATCCTGCAGCCCTCCGCCAACCTGGCCTACACGCTCGACATGAGCAAGACCGGCGCGGCCCGCGTGGTCGTCGACTCGATCAAGCTGAACGGCGCCGCGATCGACCCGGCCGCCTCCTACCGGGTCGCCGCCAACGAGTTCCTGGCGGGCGGCGGCGACGGCTTCCCGGCCTTCGCCGCGGGCACGAACAAGCTGGTCGGCGCCTCCGACCTGGACCTGTTCACCGCCTACCTCGGCAGCCACAGCTCGGTCACCAGCCCGCTGACCGTCCCGGCCCAGACCCGGATCAAGGTCCTCGGCAACGGCACCGACGTCGACTGACGCACCGTCACCACCCGGAGGGCGGGGCGCCGCACGGCGCCCCGCCCTCCGGCGTCCCCGGCCTCACTTCACTGCACGGCGCCCGGCTGCCCCGGCAGCACCAGGACCGCCTGGGCGCCCGGGCCGCCGTCGGTGGCCGGGCCGAGCGAGACCTGGCCGCCGGAGTCCTGGACGGTCTGCGCCACGATCGACAACCCCAGCCCGGAGCCCGGCAGCTGACGGGACGACGGGGAGCGCCAGAACCGGTCGAAGACGTACGGCAGCTCCTCCGCCGGGATGCCCGGGCCGTGGTCCCGCACCGTCAGCCGGCCGTGCCGCAGCGACACCTCGATGGTGCCGGCCGGCGGCGAGTACTTCACCGCGTTGTCCAGCAGGTTGATCACCGCCCGCTCCAGCGCCGCCGGGTCGCCGTGCACGTACCAGGGACGCACGTCGGTGGCGAAGACCAGGCCCGGGCCGCGCAGCCGTCCGCGCTCCAGCGCCCGCTCCACCGTCTCGTGGAACGGCACCACGGTGCGCACCGCCTCCGGGTTCGGGGTGTCCGGCCGGGACAGCTGCAGCAGGTCGCCGATCAGCACCGTCAGCTCCTGCATCTGCGCCTTCATGTTGCCCAGCATCCGGGCCCTGGTCTCCGGCGGCAGCGCCCGGCCCTGCGCGTCGGAGCGGATCAGCAGGTCGACGTTGGTGCGCAGCGAGGTCAGCGGGGTGCGCAGCTCGTGCCCGGCGTCGGCGATCAGCCGGGTCTGCCGCTCGCGCGAGTTCGCCAGCGCGGTCGACATCGAGTTGAACGAGGTCGACAGCCGGGCGATCTCGTCGCTCCCGTGCACCGGGATCGTGGTGCCGACCTCCTCCGTCCGCGCGATGTGCTCCACCGCGTCGGTCAGCTGGTCGACCGGCTTGAGCGCCGACCGCGCCACCACCCGCCCGGCCACCCCCGCCCCGATCACCCCGAGCCCGGCGACACCGGCCATCAGCAGCGCGAGGCTGTTGAGCGAGTTCTGCATTCCGCCGGTGGGCAGCGCGGTGAGCAGCACGGCGGTCTGCTCGACGCCCTGCACCCGCACCGTGGTGTTGGTCTGGCGCACCAGGGCCGAGTCGCCGTTCAGGTAGCTGCCGTCGCGGTAGGCCACGTGCTTGCTGTCGGTGCTCGGCGGAAGGTCGCTCGCCACCACGTTGATGCCCCGGCTGGCGTCGCCGAGGAAGCAGACGGTGCCGTCGTTCAGCAGGATCTGGAAGTCGTACTTCTGTGGGCCGAAACGGTCGCCGAAGGCCCCGGCGGGCACGGTGGCCAGGGCCCCGGCGGTGGTGCTGCCGCAGTACAGTGCGGGGTTGCGGGCGGGCCCGAGCGGACCCGTCCTGGGCGCCTGGTCGAGGCTGTCGTGCACCTCCTGGTAGAGCTTCTCGCGTACCAGCAGCCAACTGGCGATCGACACCACCGCGATGGCGACGGCGACGGCGGCGGCGGTGAGCATGGCCAGCCGGCTGCGCAGCGATCGGCTGCGGAACCAGCCGGTGAGCCGGCGCAGGAGCTTCACGCCGCCGCGCCGGTCGCGGTGCGCAGCGCGTAGCCGACGCCGCGGACGGTCTGGATGATGCGGGGCATGCCGCCCTGCTCGGTCTTGCGGCGCAGGTACATCACGTAGACGTCGAGGGAGTTGGAGGACGGCTCGAAGTCGAAGCCCCAGACCGCCTTGAGGATCTGCTCGCGGGTCAGCACCTGGCGCGGGTGGGCGAGGAACATCTCCAGCAGCATGAACTCGGTGCGGGTGAGTTCGATCGGCTTGCCCGCCCGGGTGACCTCGCGGGTGGCGGTGTTCATCCGCAGGTCGGCGAAGGCCAGCACCTCGCCGCCGTCCTCGTCGGCGGCGGTGCGCGCGGCGGCCTCGGTGGCCAGCGCGTTGCGGCGCAGCAGGGCGCGGACCCGGGCGAGCAGCTCGTCGAGCTCGAAGGGCTTGGCGAGGTAGTCGTCGGCGCCGACGTCCAGGCCGGTGACCCGGTCGCCGACCGCGTCGCGGGCGGTGAGCATCAGCACCGGGACGGAGTCGCCGCGCGAGCGCATCCGGCGGACCGCGGTGAGGCCGTCCATCCGCGGCATCATGATGTCCAGCAGCACCAGGTCGGGGTGCTCGCGCTCGACCGCGGTGAGGGCCTCGAAGCCGTCGGTGGCGGTGGTGACCTGGTAGCCCTCGAAGGCGAGGCTGGATTCCAGAGCGTCGCGCAGTGCGGGCTCGTCGTCGACCACGAGGACGCGGGCGCCGGCGCCCTGGGCCTCGGCGGGAGTGCGGTCGTCGGCGGGGGGAGTCATCGGCGCGGGCCCTTTCTGAGTCCGGTGCGGTCGAGGCCATTCTCCGTCCGGCGGACGGATTCGGCGGGGTACTGCGGGGCTTGCCGTGCCTACAGGGTCCTGCCGGCCTGCATCTGCGGGAGCACCTGCTTGACGGAGTCGATCGGGATGGCGAAGCCGAGGCCGACGCTGCCGGCGTCGGAGCTGCCGGTGGAGGTGGAGCCGCTGGCCGAGTACATCGCCGAGTTGAGGCCGATCACCTGGCCGGAGGCGTTGATCAGCGGGCCGCCGGAGTTGCCGGGGTTGAGCGCGGCGTCGGTCTGCAGCGCCTGGTAGGTGGCGGTGTCGGAGCCGGACGCGGTGCCGGAGCCGCGGCTGCCGGGCAGGTTGGGGAAGCCGAAGCCGCCGTTGCCGCTGGTGGTGCCCTCGTCCACCTGGACGGAGACCTTGCGGTCCTTGGCGGAGATGATCCCGGAGGTGACGGTGCCGGTCAGGCCCTCCGGGTTGCCGATGGCCACCACCGAGTCGCCGACCGCGACCGCGGAGGAGGAGCCGAGCACGGCGGGGGTGAGGCCGCTGACCCCGGAGGCGGTGATCACGGCGGTGTCCAGGGACTTGTCGGTGCCGGTCACGGTGGCCGACGCGGTCTTTCCGTTCTGGAAGGCCACGGTCATCTGACCGCCCGTCACCGCGCCTGCGATGACGTGGTAGTTGGTGAGGATCTGGCCGTCCGCGGTGAGGACCACGCCGGTGCCGGTCGCGGTGCCGGAGGAGGTCTTCACGGTGATCTGCACGACGGACGGGGAGAGCGCGGCGGCGATCGCCGAGACGTTGGCGGTTCCGTCGGAGTTGGCCGACACCGGGCGCACCAGGGTGCTGGAGGCGCTGCTGGAGCCGCTCTTGGCCTCGGCGAGCACGCCGCCGGTGACGCCGCCGAGCAGCGCGGCCGCGGCGGCCACGGTGGTGACCAGGGCGAGGCGGCTCTTCAGCAGGGTGCGGCGGCCGCGGTGGCCGGTGGGGGGCTGCTCGGAGGCGCCGGGCGGCTGCTCCGCGGCGGACGCCGGGTCGGCGAAGGCCGCGGGGAGGGCGCCGGCCGGTTCGGGCGCGGGCGGCAGGTACGGGTGGACGGGCGGCTGCGGCGGGGGCCAGCCCGCGCCGCCGTCCTGGTGGGCTTCGTGGGTGCTGCGGTGCTGGTCGCTCATGACGACCAAGTTCCGCCCGCTTCATGAACGTGCGATGAGAGGGCGGTATGAGCTCTCCGAGAAGCCTGTCAGGTTCTCATAAAGCCTGGTCAGGCCGGAGACGGCGGGCCGTCTCCGGTGCAGCCGCAGGAACGCCGCACGACCAGCCGGGACGGGAACTGGCGGACCCGTTCGGTGTCGCTGCCGGGCACCATCAGCGAGTCGTCCAGCACCAGGTCGACGGCGGCCCGGGCCATCGCGTCCCGGTCGGAGGCGACGGTGGTCAGCGGCGGGTCGGCGAAGGCCGCCTCGGGGATGTCGTCGAAGCCGGCCACCGCGAGGTCGTGCCCGACCCGCAGGCCCAGCTCGCGGGCGGCCCGCAGCACGCCGATCGCCTGGTCGTCGGTGGAGCAGAAGATGGCCGGCGGGCGCCGGTCGGAGGAGAGCAGCTCCAGGGCGACCTGGTAGGCGCCGTAGCGGTGGAACGGGGCGTCCACCAGGTGCGGCTCGGTCGGCAGGCCGTGCGCGGACATCGCGAGCTCCCAGCCGGCCACGTGGTCGATCACCGGGTCGCCGGGGGCGGGCGACTCCACCGGGCCGCCGAAGCAGACCACGTACGGGTGCCCGTGCACCTCCAGCAGGTGACGGACCGCCAGCTCGGAGCCGCCCACGTCGTCGGTGACCACCGCGACGTCGTCGATCGCCTCGGGGCGGCGGTGCAGCAGCACCACCTTGGCGCCCTCCATGGCGGCGAACTCCTCGGCGGCGCGCTGCGAGGGGCCCTGGCTGACCAGGATCAGGCCGGAGACCCGCATGCCCAGGAAGGCGCGGACGTAGTGCACCTCGCGGTCGTCCACGTAGTCGGAGTTGCCGATCAGCACGAGCTTGCCGCGCTCGGAGGCGGCACGTTCCACGGCGTGCGCCATCTCGGCGAAGAACGGCTGCCGGGCGTCCGGGACGACCATGCCGACCAGGTTGGTGCGCCGCGAGGCCATCGCCTGGGCGACGCTGTTCGGCCGGTAGCCGAGCTGCTCGATCGCGGCCAGCACTTTTTCCCGGGTGGCCGGGGCGACCGGCCGGGGTCCGTTGTTGATCACATAGCTGACGACCGCGGTCGAGGTCCCAGCCAGTCGGGCTACATCGTCGCGCGTCACCTTGGCCACGGAGGGAGTCTACGCGGGTGGCCTGACGCTCGGAGCGGGGGTGACACCCCGGGTGGTGCGGCAATTCGGGCCGATCCGGTCAAGCCGGGCGGGCGGCACCCCGCCCGGCTCCGAATCAGCGGTCCTGCGTCATCCCGGCCCGCGGCTGGTCGGCCGCGCGCTCGCCCTTGTCGCCCTTCTCCGGCACCACGAACCGGTAGCCGACGTTGCGGACGGTGCCGATCAGCTGCTCGTTCTCGACGCCGAGCTTGGCCCGCAGCCGTCGCACGTGGACGTCCACGGTGCGGGTGCCGCCGAAGTAGTCGTAGCCCCACACCTCCTGGAGCAGCTGGGCGCGGGTGAAGACCCGGCCCGGGTGCTGGGCGAGGTACTTCAGCAGCTCGAACTCCTTGAAGGTGAGGTCGAGGACGCGGCCCTTGAGCTTGGCGGAGTAGGTGGCCTCGTCGACCGACAGGTCGCCGTTGCGGATCTCCATCGGGCTGTCGTCGCTGGCCACCTGGAGCCGGCCGGTGGCGAGCCGCAGCCGGGCCTCGACCTCGGCCGGGCCGGCGGTGTCGAGCAGGACGTCGTCGATGCCCCACTCGGCGGTGACGGCGGCCAGGCCGCCCTCGGTGACCACCAGGATCAGCGGGCAGCCGATGCCGGTGGAGCGCAGCAGTTGGCACAGGCTGCGGATCTGCGGCAGGTCACGGCGGCCGTCGACCAGGATCACGTCGGCGCTGGGGGTGTCGACCAGGGCGGACCCCTCGGCGGGGGCCACCCGGACGCTGTGCAGGAGCAGGCCGAGAGCGGGCAGCACTTCGGCGGAGGGTTGCAGCGCGTTGGTCAGCAGGAGCAGAGAACTCATACCCGGTAGTCCCCTTTCCGGGTCGTCGCGGTCACGGCCGTCGTCCGGACGGCGGCCGCGGGGCAGGGTGGTGGGAGCGCCGCAGCTCCGGCGGGGGCGTCGGTGGGCGCGGCGGCGGCGGTGTCCGACCCGGGGTCCCGCAACCCCGGGTCCACCGCTACTGCCTCGCCCATCGGCGTACCCTCCGGTCTGTCCCGCCGGGCCGACACCTCGTCGTGCGGCCGGCGGCGGGGGCGTTCCGGCGCTCCGGTGCGGGTGGGGCACCGATTCGCAAGAACGTCCGTACTGGCGTCCTGAAAGCACAAAAGGACCCGGGGGCGACTCTGCCCGGATCCCTCTTGAGGATCGAGAATAGCCGACCGGCCGCGGCTTAGGGAGAGGCGCGGGCGGGGCGCGTGAGTCGGTACGCCGTTTCGGGGGCGTGAGATGCGGCACCCCGCGCGCCCGCCGCGGCCTGGGATGTTTGCCTCGGGGTGGGGGGCGCGGGCGATGATGGGGGCCGCACCGGCCGCACCGTACGTGTACACCTGTTTCGGGTGGGCCGGCCGGCACCGGGCCGGCCGCCGTACCGGGCGAGGACGACGAGAGGGGTTGCCGTGACCGCGACCGCCGATGCCCGTACCGCGCCGCAGTCACCCGCGCGGGTGAGCGGGACGATCCGCTACTGGGCTGCCGCCAAGTCCGCCGCCGGGGTGGCCGAGGAGCCGTACCTGGCCGGCACGCTGGCCGAGGCGCTGGCCGCCGTGCGCGCCGCGCACACCGGACGGCCGGAGCTGCTGCGGGTGCTGACGATGAGTTCGTTCCTGGTCGACGGCGATCCGGTGGGCGCCCGGGACCACGCCGCGGTGGCCCTCACCGCGGGCGGCTCGGTGGAGGTGCTGCCCCCGTTCGCCGGGGGCTGATCCGCCGCCGCGGTGAAGGCGTCCGTCAACTCGGCCACCGGAACCGGCACATGCGTGCGATCGTCCTATCTGCGGACAGTCAGGGCTCCGGCACCGGAAGGCTCAGGGGAGAGTGCGATGCGTGGCGCGGTGAAGCTGCTGATCGGTCTCGGGGTGGTGGGCGCGCTGCTGGTCGGCGCGGACCGGCTGGCCGTCGGGGTGGCCGAGGACCAGGCCGCGGACGCGGTGGTCTCCTCCGGCTGGATGACCACCAAGCCGGAGGTGACCATCGACGACGTCCCCTTCCTCACCCACGCGGTGGCCGGCGAGCTCGACAAGGTGCGGCTCAGCTCGGATGGGATGACCGTCACCGACGGCCGGGAGCGGGTCACCGTGCACTCGTTCCAGGCCGAGCTGTCCGGGGTGAAGTTCTCCGACTCCTACCGCAGCGTCACGGTCGGCAGCGGCGGCGCCCGGGGCCTGGTCAGCTACGCCGACCTGGCGAAGTTCGTAAGCGGCGGCCAGCTGCTCGGCCTGGAGTACGGCGGGCCGGGCAAGGTGAAGGCCGCGATGCCCGGCGGCGCGATCGAGGGCGACCTGCACGCCGAGAACAACGCCGTGGTCGTGGACAACCTCCAACTCACCGGCATGGCCTCCCTGTTGAAGGGCGTCGCACAGGACAGACTGAAGCCGCAGCGACTCCAGCTGACCGGCCTGCCGAGCGGCCTGACGCTCTCCGCGGCGAGCCCGCAGCCGGACGGAGTGCGGCTGGAGTTCGCCCTCTCCAAGGGCACCCGGCTCGGCAGCTGACCCGCCGGACGGCCGTCCGCTTGGCGAGACGGCCTGTCCATCGCCGCCGCCGAAACGGCCCCGCGAGCCCGCTCGGCCGGTCCCCGTACGGGCGGCGGCCCGATCGGCCTACGACGGAAAGCGGCCGAATCCCAGTATCCGGATGATCGGGTCTCACTATTCGACACGCTGATGACAGCGGGGTCGCGGAGTCCCTAGCATCGTCGTCATGAAGCGACAGGCGGACCTCACGAAGCGGCGGGCGGTAGACCACTGCCGCGTGTCGAGCTGCCTCTGTCGCATGCGCTGACCGGACAATTCCGACCGGTAGTGCCCGCGTGTCCGCCCGCTGGAGCGGGTCTCAGCCGCACCGGTACGTCGGACGCGACGCGATCACACCTCTGATTCACCCCCGGCCCAGCCGTATCCCATGCCGTCCCACCATGCGGACAGGCGTGCGGACGGGCGGGTCCGGGCGCCTCCCCGAATCCCCGCAGTACCCACAGCCCCTTCCGCCAACCGCCCCCGGATGGAGAACACCCCATGAGCCGCAGCGACGTCCTGGTCGACGCCGACTGGGTCCAGGCCCGCCTGGACGAGCCGAAGGTCGTCATCGTCGAGGTCGACGAAGACACCGCCGCCTACGACAAGAACCACATCCGCAACGCGGTCCGGATCGACTGGAAGAAGGACCTCCAGGACCCGGTCCGCCGCGACTTCATCGACCAGGCCGGCTTCGAGGCGCTGCTGTCCGCCAAGGGCATCGCCAACGACGACACCGTGGTGCTGTACGGCGGCAACAACAACTGGTTCGCCTCCTACGCCTACTGGTACTTCAAGCTGTACGGCCACGGCGACGTCCGCCTGCTGGACGGCGGCCGCAAGAAGTGGGAGCTGGACTCCCGCGAGCTGGTCGTCGAGCAGCCCGAGCGTGCCGCGACCCAGTACACCGCGCAGCCGGCCGACTCCTCGATCCGCGCCTTCCGCGACGACGTGGTGAACGCGATCGGCACCCTGAACCTGGTCGACGTCCGCTCGCCCGACGAGTTCTCCGGCAAGCTGCTCGCCCCGGCGCACCTCCCGCAGGAGCAGTCGCAGCGCCCGGGCCACGTGCCGAGCGCGAAGAACATCCCGTGGGCGAAGAACGCCAACGACGACGGCACCTTCAAGAGCGACGAGGAGCTGACGGCGCTCTACCAGGCCGAGGGCGTGGACCTGGCGGTCGACACCATCGCCTACTGCCGGATCGGCGAGCGCTCCGCGCTCACCTGGTTCGTCCTGCACGAGCTGCTCGGCCAGCAGAACGTCAAGAACTACGACGGCTCCTGGACCGAGTACGGCAGCCTGGTCGGCGTGCCGATCGAGCTCGGCAACTGAGCCCCGGCTCGCGCTAAGCAAGGGAAGAGGAAGACAGACATGTGCGGTGCGAAGGCCGGCGGCCCGGACCTGGCAGGAGTTGACGTGGCGAACGAGACGATCATTCAGGGGTCCGTGACCCGGGGCGACGAGCCGGTCAACGGCTACGTGCGGCTCCTGGACGAGAACGGCGAGTTCACGGCCGAGGTGCCCACCTCGGCGACCGGGCAGTTCCGGTTCTTCGCCCGCCCGGGCAAGTGGACCCTGCGGGCCCTGGTGCCCGGCGCCACCGTGGACCGCCAGGTGGTCGCCACCCAGGGCGAGTTCACCGAGGTCGCGATCGCGGTCTGATCCGCGGCGACCCGCAGTGCCACCGGGGCCCCGGCCGTCTCCACGGCCGGGGCCCCGCGGCATACGCTGGAGGGGTGCAGGCACACCGGCGGCATGTGCGGTACTTCGTGATGATGGGCGTCTGCCTGGGGCTGTTCGTCCTCGCGTGGGGAGTGGTGCGCTTCTTCTCGGTGGGCGCGGCGATCGGGCTGTGCGTGGTCGCCATGGTGATCCCGCCGCTGGCCGCGATCCTGGCCAACCGGCGGGACCGGGACGACGACTGGTGGAACGACCCGCGCTGGGACGACCCCCGCTGGGAGCAGCCCGGCCACGACCGCGACCGCCCGGACCGGGAGGGACCGGACCGCGGGCGGCCCGACCGGGACGACGAGCGGGACGGCGGATGGGGCTGACTGGCCGTCAGTACACCAGCGCCTTGGCCTCGTCCGCCATCACCTCGGAGAGGAAGACCTGCGCGCCGGCGATCCGCACCCCGTCGATGACGTCCGCCTGGCCGATGTCGCGGCGCGCCGCGCACTGGGTGCACAGCGTCACGGTGCCCGCCGCGAGGATCGCCTCCAGCAGGTCGGGCAGCGGCGCGGAGTGCGGCAGTTCGAACTCGGCGGCCCGGCCCGGCAGCGCGAACCACGCGGATTCGCCGGTGAGCCAGAGCGAGACCTCGACGCCGCTGGCGACGGCGACCGACGCCACCGTGAACGCCTGCGAGCAGCGCTCCGGCGCGTCCGCCCCGGCGGTGACCTTGATGACCAGCTTCTTCGACATGCCCCAGAGACTACGGGCGCGGGGGCCGCCGGATAGACTCCACCGCGTAGTCACACCCCGTCGACGCCGCCAATGGGAGCGCCCCGTGTCCGGTCTTGAGATCGCCTTCGACAGCCTGCTGGCTCTGATGGCCGTGCTGATCACCTGGTTCGCCATCTTCTCCGTCATGAAGCTCTACCAGGGCCAGCGCTGACACTGCCGTACGGTTGATCCGGTAACCGCCCGACGACAGCAGCCAGGACCATGATCGAGATTCCTTCCGACCTCCACCAGGACGTCGTCCCGCTCGCCTTCCTCCTCGGCACCTGGGAGGGCGCGGGCGTCCACGACTTCCCCGGTGCGGAGAAGTGCAACTTCGGCCAGGAGATCGTCTTCCGCCACGACGGCCGGCCGTTCCTCGAGTTCCGCTCCCGCACCTGGGTGCTGGACGAGCAGGGCGAGAAGGTCCGCCCGCTGGAGATGGAGCACGCCTTCTGGCGGGTGACCAGCAACCAGCACGGCACCAGCGGTGAGCGCGAGATCGAGGTCTCCTCGGTCCGCGACGACGGCACCGTGGAGATCTGGTACGGCAAGCTGCACGACGGCAAGCCGCAGATCGACCTGGCCACCGACGCGGTCGCCCGGATCGAGGGCGCGGCCCCGTACAGCGGCGGCAAGCGGCTCTACGGCCTGGTCAAGGACGAGCTGCTGTGGGTCGGCGAGAAGGCCGCCCCCGAGGTGCCGCTGCGGCCGTACATGTCGGGTCAGCTGAAGAAGGTGCTCAACCCGGCGCAGCTGATCAAGGACGTCAACGACCTCCCGGACGACGGCATCGCCTTCTTCCGCTGAGCGCAGCAGGGACCTTCGGGTGGGGGCCGACCGGTCGGTCGGTCCCTACACTTGTCGGCACGACGTCGAACCGGGCAGGGACACCACCGTGGCGAACAGCGACACCACCGACTGGAAGGCCGACCTGCGCGAGCGCGGGTACCGCCTGACCCCGCAGCGCCAGCTGGTGCTGGAGGCCGTCGACGTGCTCGACCACGCCACCCCGGACGAGATCCTGGCGCAGGTCCGCAAGACCGCCAGCGGCGTCAACATCTCCACCGTCTACCGGACCTTGGAGCTGCTCGAGGAACTCGGCCTGGTCTCGCACGCCCACCTCGGCCACGGCGCCCCGACCTACCACCTGGCGGGCCGGCACACCCACCTGCACCTGGTCTGCCGCGACTGCGACAAGGTCACCGAGACCGACACCGCGATCGCCGCGCCGCTCATCGACAGCCTGCGCGACGAGCACGGATTCGACACCGACCTGAAGCATTTCGCCATCTTCGGCCGCTGTGCCGACTGCACCGCCAAGTCGGAGCGGGACCGGTCGTAAGCTGGCCGGTATGAAGAGCCCGCTGCTTGACCTGCCCGGCGCCGTTGCGGCCGAAGGACCCGACGAGGGCGTCGCCGCCCACTACGGCGACCTGTTCCGCGAGCAGCGCGCGCTGGCGGCGGGCCGCGGCTTCACCGACCTGTCGCACCGCGGCGTGGTCACCGTCAGCGGTCCGGACCGGCTGACCTGGCTGCACGCGCTGCTCACCCAGCACGTCAGCGAACTCCCGGCCGGCCGCGCCACCGAGGCGCTGGTGCTCTCCCCGCACGGGCACGTGGAGCACGCGCTCTACCTGGTCGACGACGGCGCCACCACCTGGATCCACGTCGAGCCGGGCACCGCGCCCGCGCTGGTGCGGTACCTGGAGTCGATGAAGTTCTGGAGCCAGGTCGAGATCGCCGACGCCACCGCCGACTACGCGGTGCTCTTCCTGCCGGCCGGCTCGACCGCCTCCGCCGAGGGGGCCGCGGCCGTCCGGGAACTCCCGTGGGGGCGCGACCTGTTCGTGCCGCGCGCGGAACTCGCCGCGGTGGCCGCGGAGTTCGGCCCGGCCGCGGGGATCTGGGCGTACGAGGCGCTGCGCATCGAGGGGCACCGGCCGCGGCTCGGCTTCGAGACCGACCACCGGACCATCCCGCACGAGGTGGACTGGCTGGACAGCGCGGTGCACCTGAACAAGGGCTGCTACCGCGGCCAGGAGACCGTCGCCCGGGTGCACAACCTGGGCCGCCCGCCGCGCCGGCTGGTCTTCCTGCACCTGGACGGCACCGAGGAGAAGCTGCCCGCGCACGGCGCCGAGGTCCGGGTGGAGGGCCAGGACCGCCCGGTCGGCTTCGTCACCTCCGCGGCCCGGCACCACGAGCTCGGCCCGATCGCGCTGGCCCTGGTGAAGCGCAACACCCCGGTGGACGCGGTGCTGCTGGCCGACGGTGTGCCCGGCAGCCAGGACGTCATCGTCCCGGCCTGACCGGGCCGCTGACGGGGGCTCAGACCTCCAGCAGCACGGTGAACGGGCCGTCGTTGACCAGCGACACCTTCATGTCCGCGCCGAACCGGCCGGTCTCCACCTTGGCGCCGAGCGCCCGCAGCTCGGCCACCACCGCGTCCACCAGCGGCTCGGCGACCGGGCCGGGCGCGGCGGCGTTCCAGGTGGGGCGGCGGCCCTTGCGGGCGTCGCCGTAGAGCGTGAACTGGCTGATCACCAGCAGCGGGGCGCCCAGTTCGGAGCAGGACCGCTCGGGCTCGCCGGGGAACAGCCGCAGCGTCCACAGCTTGCGGGCCAGCTGCGCGGCCCGCTCCGCGGTGTCCTCGTGGGTGACCCCGACCAGGACGCACAGCCCCGGGCCCTCGATCGCCCCGACCGTCTCGCCGTCCACCACCACGGCCGCCTCGGCGACCCGCTGCACCACTGCTCGCATGCCGCCATTGTGCCCGCAGCCCCCCACCGGGGGCGCACGGCCTCCGCTTGCGCGCGGGGGTCGCGCGTGGAGCGCCCCGATCCGTGCAGGTGAACCCGGCGCACGGATTCGTCGTACTAGCCACGGCCTTACGCCATGCGGCCGTTCGGGTACTCGGGCGTGCGGCCGAAGGTCCCGGGGTGGCACGCTGTCGGACGGCGCGGGCCGGCGACGCCCCCCAGGGGGCATCCGCCGTCCCGGCGAACCGCGTCACCCGCACGAGTGGCGTCGCCCGCAGGGGGGAACCCTGGGTGGCGTGCGTCCGTGCTACCGGGCGGGCACTGGGGACTACGGCAGGTGGTTGGGTTGATGGACGTGAGCGGTACCGCGGTCGACGGCCTGCCCGGCCTCGCGCTGGAGGAACTGCGGGTCCGGCGCCGGGACGCCCTGGAGCAGGAGGCCGACCTGTCCTACCTGCGCCGCCTGCTGCACGGCCGGCTGGACATCCTGCGCGCCGAGCTGGACCGCCGCGAGGTGCCGCTGGCCGGCGCCAGCGAGGCGCAGTGCGCGCTGCTGGAGCGGCTGCCCGCGATCCTCGCCGACGCCCCGTCCGCGACGCCCCGTCCGGCCCGGCACGTCACCCTCGGCCCGCCGCGCGGCGAGCGCTACCAGCAGGAGGCGGACGCCCTGATGGGCGACGTCCGGCTGGCGGACCTGGCCGCGCACGCGACCGCCGACCTGCTGGCCGCGATCGAGCGCCTGGCCGAGCACGAGCGGGAGGTCTCCGGCCGCCGCCAGGCGCAGCAGCGCACCGCCGACGACTGCGGCGCGGAGATCACCCGCAGGTACCGTGAAGGGGAGGCCCGGGTCGACGACCTGCTCAGCGGAGGCTGAGCGGCAGGACGCGGCAGGGGCCCACCCACCCTCACCGCACGTCGTCCTGGAGTCCCCCCGTGTCGCAGTTCGCCCTGCCCGCCCTCGCCGAGGTCATACGCTCCGGCTTCACCGAGGGCCGCCACCGCGGCTCACTGGTCCTGCTCGGCGCCGACGGCGGCGTCGAGTTCGCCCTCGGCCGTCCCGAGGACCCGGTCTTCCCGCGCTCCACCGCCAAGCCCTTCCAGGCCGTCGCCACCCTGCGGGCCGGACTGGGGCTGCGCGGCGAGCAGCTGGCGCTGGCCGCCTCCAGCCACTCCGCAGAACCGTTCCACCGCGCCGCGGTACGGAGGATCCTGGCCGACGCCGGGCTCACCGAGGCCGCCCTGCAGACCCCCGCCGACCTGCCGCTGGACCAGGTCGAGGCGGAGGAGCTGCTGCGCTCCGGCGGGGAGCGCGCCCCGATCATGATGGACTGCTCCGGCAAGCACGCCGGCTGGCTGGCCGCCTGCGCCGCCAACGGCTGGGACCTGGACGGCTACCTGGACGCCGAGCACCCGATCCAGCGGCTGGCCCGCACCGCGCTGGAGGAGGCCGTCGGCGAGCGCGCCGCGCACACCGGCACCGACGGCTGCGGCGCCCCGCTGCTGGCCGTCTCGCTGACCGGCCTGGCCCGCGGCTACCGCGCGCTGGTGCTGGCCGGGTCCGACACCCCGCAGCGGCAGGTCGCCGACGCGATGCGCGCCCACCCCGAGTACGTGGCCGGCACCCGCCGCGCCGACACCTGGCTGATGCGCGCGGTGCCCGGCGCGCTCTCCAAGATGGGCGCGGAGGCGGTCCAGGTGGTCGCCCTCGCCGACGGCCGGGCCCTCGCCTTCAAGATCGAGGACGGTGCGGAGCGCGCCCGCGGCCCGGTGCTGGCCGCCGCGCTGGCCCGGCTCGGCGTCGACGACCCGGTGCTGGAGCGGATCGGCAGCGCCCCGCTGCACGGCGGCGGCGAGGTGGTCGGCGCGGTCCGCGCGGCGTTCTGACGCCCCGTCGGACGCGGCCGGGATGCCCGCGCGGGCGGTTCGGTGCACGGTGGACGGCGGGGGAGTGCCCAACCCACCGCCGCACAGGGAGAAGTCGCCATGACCGACCACGTCTACCGGGTCACCGAGATCGTCGGGTCCTCGCAGGAAGGTGTGGACGCCGCCATCCGCAACGGCGTCGCCCGCGCCGGCCGCACGCTGCGCAACCTGGACTGGTTCGAGGTGGTCCAGGTCCGCGGCCATCTCAAGGACGGGGAGATCGAGCACTACCAGGTCGGCCTGAAGGTCGGCTTCCGGCTCGACGACGAGGACTGAGGCCCCCGGGGCCCGTTCGACAACGCAGGGGCGGGAGTCCGGTCCGGACTCCCGCCCCTGGTGTGCACGGGGGGACGACGGATCAGTGGCCGCCCTGGTCCTGGAGGCGCTTGATCGAGGCCTCGATCTCGGCCTCGGCCTCGGCCCGGCCGACCCAGTCGGCGCCCTGGACGGACTTGCCGGGCTCCAGGTCCTTGTAGACCTCGAAGAAGTGCTGGATCTCCAGGCGGTCGAACTCCGACACGTGCTGGATGTCCTGCAGGTGCTCCCAGCGCGGGTCGGTCGCCGGGACGCACAGCAGCTTGTCGTCGCCGCCGGCCTCGTCGGTCATGTGGAACATGCCGATGGCGCGGCACTTGATCAGGCAGCCGGGGAAGGTCGGCTCCTCCAGGATCACCAGCGCGTCCAGCGGGTCGCCGTCGTCCGCGAGGGTGCCCTCGACGTAGCCGTAGTCGGCCGGGTAGCGGGTCGAGGTGAAGAGCATGCGGTCCAGACGGAGGCGACCGGTCTCATGGTCGACCTCGTACTTGTTGCGCGAGCCCTTCGGGATCTCGATCAGGACGTCGAACTCCAACGGTTCCTCCAAGGGTTGGGACTGACAGAATCCAAGTGTCTCCTACGGCAAGGTGTGCTCAGGAAAGGGGCCGGTCGGTGAGATCAGGGGCAGGGGCGGGACGCGGACGCAGAGCCGCGCTCGCGGGTGTGCTGGGGGTCGCGCTGGCGGCCGGCGGGCTGACCGTCGCCGATCCGGCGCTGGCGCAGCCCTCACCGGGGCCCAGCCGCTCGGACGGGCACGCCAAGAAGGCCGGGGACGGCGACTCCCAGGGCGGCAAGGGCGGCGGCGGCAACGGGCACGGCGACGGGCAGTCGAACCACCGGAACGCCCGGCGCCGCGCGGTGCCGCTGAAGGGCCCGGTGCTGAGCGCCGGGGACGGCGCGGACAGCAAGGCGCCGAGCGGCGCCGGGCTGCAGTCCGCGCTCGGCGCGACCGTGCAGGACAAGTCGCTGGGCGCGCTCAGCTTCGCCGTCGCCGACTCCGCCACCGGCCAGTTCCTGTTCGGCTCGCAGGAGACCAGCCCGGCCACCCCGGCCTCCACCACCAAGCTCGCCACCTCGGTCGCCGCGCTCGCGCTGCTGCCCGCCGACCACCGGATCGCCACCACCGTGGTGCGCGGCGCCAACCCCGGCGAGATCACCCTGGTCGGCGGCGGCGACCCGACGATCACCGCGCTCCCCGCCGACCAGGTCAGGGTCGGCGGCGCCCCGGTCGACCCGGACAGCGCGCCCGCCTCGATGGCCGAGCTCGCGCACCGCACCGCCCAGGCCCTGAAGGCGGCCGGCACCACCTCGGTGAAGCTGTCGTACGACACCTCGCTGTACACGGGTCCGCTGCTGCACAAGGACCACGACGCGATGAACATCGCCGCGGTCACCCCGCTGATGGTCGACGAGGGCCGGATCGACCCGCGCTCGCCCGACGAGGCCCCGGCCCGGGTGTTCGACCCGGCCGGGCAGGCCGCCGACTCCTTCGCCGCGTTCCTGAAGGCCGAGGGCATCACCGTCCAGGCCAAGCCCGCGCAGGCGACCGCCCCGGCCGGCGCCGCCGAACTGGCCCGGGTGGAGTCGCCGACCATCCAGCGCCTGGTGGAGCGGCTGCTCACCACCTCCGACAACACCCTGGCCGAGGCGGTGGCCCGGCAGACCGCGATCGCCGCCAAGCAGCCCGCCAGCTTCGACGGCGGCGTCGCCGCGGTCACCGGCGCGCTGACCAAGCTCGGCGTGCCGCTGGCCGGCGTGGTGCTCACGGACGGAAGCGGCCTGGCCAAGGCCAACCTGATCCCGCCGATCACCCTGGTCAAGCTGCTCGCGGCGGCCGCCTCCCCGGACCACCCGGAGCTGCGCCCGGTGATCACCGGCCTGCCGATCGCCGGGTTCACCGGCACCCTGGTCAACCGCTTCGGCGCCAAGTCCGGCGCCGCCGAGGCGGCCGGCATCGTGCGCGCCAAGACCGGCACCCTGCAGGGCGTCAACACGCTGGCCGGCACCGTGGTCGACGCGGACGGCCGGGTGCTGGCGTTCGCGCTGATGACCAAGACCACCGCCGACCCGAACACCGCCCGGGCCGCGGTCGACCGGATCGTGGCCCGGATCGCGGCCTGCGGCTGCGGGTGAGCCGGCGATGATCCGGCCGGTCCGGTTCCCTCCCCCGCGCGGGGACGAGCACGTACGGTGAGGGCATGACGAGCGCGAGCGGCGGTGCGGAGATGGTCGACTGGGAACTCGCGGTCGCGACGGCGACCCGGTTGGCCAGATCCGGGCCCCAGATCGGCCGCGAGGAGGCCCGCACGGCCGTCGCCGAGCTGCGCCGGCACGCGGTCGAGGCCGAGCGGCACGTGCGCGCGTACACGCAGCTGGCGTCGACCGGGCTGGCCGACGGCCCGGGTACGCCGGTGCTGGTGGTGGACCGGCCCGGCTGGGTGCGGGCCAACGTGGCGGGTTTCCGCACCGTGGTCCGGCCGCTGGTGGCCAAGCTCGCCGCCCGTCGCAGCGAGGGGCAGACCGCGGCGGTGTTCGGCGCCCTCGGCGCCAAGGCCACCGGGGTCGAGCTCGGCGCGGTGCTGGCGATCCTCTCCGGCAAGGTGCTGGGGCAGTACGAGACCTTCGCGCCGGCCGAGCTGCCGAGCGCCCCCGACAGCCCGGCCGGCCTGTTCGACCAGCCCCGCCGCGGCCTGACCACCCCGCCGGGGCGGCTGCTGCTGGTCGCGCCGAACATCGTCCAGGTCGAGCGGGAACTGGACGTCGACCCGCACGACTTCCGGCTGTGGGTGTGCCTGCACGAGGAGACCCACCGCACCCAGTTCACCGCGGTGCCCTGGCTGCGCGACCACATCCAGTCCGAGGTGCAGGACTTCCTGCTGCAGACCGACGTCGACCCGGCCGCGGTGCTGGAGCGGCTGCGGGACGCCCTCGGCGGCATCCCCGGCCTCGGCCCGCGCGGCAACGGCTCGGCCGGCGGCGGCCTGACCGAGCTGGTGCAGACCCCCGCCCAGCGGGAGATCCTGGCCCGGCTCACCGCGGTGATGTCGCTGCTGGAGGGCCACGCGGACGTGGTGATGGACGGTGTGGGACCCGCGGTGGTGCCCTCGGTGGCGGAGATCCGGGAGAAGTTCCAGCGCCGCCGCGACCGCGGCAGCGGCCGGCTCGACCTGGCGCTGCGCCGGCTGCTCGGGATGGACGCCAAGCTGCGGCAGTACCAGGACGGCGCGGTGTTCGTGCGCGGCGTGGTGGAGCGGGTCGGGATGACCGGCTTCAACCGGGTGTGGACCTCCCCGAACACGCTGCCCACCAAGGACGAGATCCACGACCCGGCGGCCTGGGTGGCCCGGGTGGTGGGCTGACGGGGCGCACCACCCGCTCGCACGGCCGACTCGTACACCTGGCGGCAGGCGTAACGTTTCTTCATTCACCCGTACGTGGGACGGTGGATACGCCGTTGGCGCGGGTGTCGTGGCCGGTCGCCGGAGTCTGCGACCATCTGTGAGCGCCTGGTGACCGAGAGCTGACAGGCGGTCCCGTACTTCCCTCCGCCAAGGAGAGCACACCCATGGGCCCACACCCCGCTGTCGCGGCGATACGCCTCGCCGTCCGCCGCACCCTCGCCGAACTCGCCGCCGAAGCGGGCGTCACCCCCGGCGGCCCGGTCCGCGCCCGCGGCGTGTCCGCCGCCGTCGCGGCCGCGCCGATGCCCGCGCTGGCGGGCACCGCCGCCGCGCCGACCACGCTGATCGGCAACGCCCGCCGCCACCCCTCCGGGCTGCCCCGCACCCCCGCCGCGCCGGGCTCCCCGCTGGTGCTGGTCGCGGTCTCGGGCGGGGCCGACTCGATGGCGCTGGCCACCGCGACCGCCTTCGAGGCCCCCAAGCTCGGCCTGCGGGTCGGCGCGGTCACCGTCGACCACGGCCTGCAGGACGGCTCCGCCGAACGCGCCGAGCAGGTCGCCGTCCGGCTGCGCGAACTCGGCCTCGACCCGGTGGAGGCCGTCCCGGTGCTGGTCGGCCGCGAGGGCGGCCCGGAGAACGCCGCCCGGGAGGCCCGCTACGCCGCGCTGGACGCCGCCGCCGAGCGGTACGGGGCGCTGGCGGTGCTGCTCGGCCACACCCGCGACGACCAGGCGGAGACCGTGCTGCTGGGCCTGGCCCGCGGCTCCGGCGCCCGCTCGCTGGCCGGGATGCCCGCGCAGAAGGGCCGCTACCGGCGCCCGCTGCTGGAGCTCGACCGGGCCGCCACCCGGCAGGCGTGCACCGCGCAGGCCATCCCGGTGTGGGACGACCCGCACAACACCGACCCCGCCTACACCCGTTCCCGGGTCCGCCACGAGGTGCTGCCGGTGCTGGAGAAGCACCTCGGCGGCGGCGTGGTGGAGGCCCTGGCCCGCACCGCCCGGCTGTTCCGCGACGACGCCGACGCCCTCGACCAGTGGGCCGCCCTGGCCGAGCGCGACCTCCGAACGGCCGAGGGCGCCCTGGACGTCGGCAAGCTCGCCGAACTGCCCCCCGCGGTCCGCCGCCGCGTGCTGCGCCGGGCCGCGCTGCGCGCGGGCTGCCCGGCCGGCGACCTGTTCGCCCGGCACCTGGAGAGCGTGGACCTGCTGGTCACCGGCTGGCGCGGCCAGGGGCCGCTGCACCTACCCGGGGGCGTCGAAGCCGTCCGCCGGTGTGGCACGCTGGTGTTTCGGCGGCAGGGCGACTGAGCACGAACCGGTCGTACCGCCGCCGCCGAACCCGACTCCGAGCGTTTGAGGACGTATCCCCGGTGGACCAGAACGACATGGGCGCAGACCTCGCGAAGGTGCTCATCAGCAAGGACGAGATCGACGCCAAGCTGGTGGAGCTGGCCGCGCGGATCGACCAGGACTACGCCGGGAAGGACCTCCTGCTGGTCGGCGTCCTGAAGGGCGCCGTGATGGTGATGGCCGACCTGGCCCGGGCCCTGCACAGCCAGGTGACCATGGACTGGATGGCGGTCTCCTCGTACGGCATGGGCACCAAGTCCTCCGGCGTGGTGCGGATCCTCAAGGACCTGGACACCGACATCGCCGGCAAGGACGTGCTGATCGTCGAGGACATCATCGACTCCGGCCTGACCCTGTCCTGGCTGCTGGGCAACCTGGGCTCGCGCGGCCCGGCCTCGCTGAAGGTGTGCACCCTGCTGCGCAAGCCGGACGCCGCCAAGGTGGAGATCGACGTGGAGTACGTCGGCTTCGACATCCCCAACGAGTTCGTGGTCGGCTACGGCCTGGACTACGCCGAGAAGCTGCGCAACCTGCCGTTCATCGGCACGCTCGCGCCGCACGTCTACGGCGGCTGAACCGTTCGGGCGACGGGTGGGAACAGTGCCCTGTTCCCACCCGTTGTGCGGGGGTAGGAAAATAGACCGCACCGTAGTGGCCCCGCCGCAAGCGGGGGTGCCTGCGGTACGGTCCAATCAACCGCTCGTCTTACGAGCACATACCGGATGCGCCGAGGCCCACAGCCGTACAGCGCCCGTTGAATGGCAGGAGGGACGGGGCGGCGACGCCCCGCATGGATGGACGTCAAGCGATACTTCCGTGCGCCGATCATGTGGGTCGTGCTGGCCGCCCTCGCCGTGTTCGCACTGATGCAGCTCGTCTCGGATTCGAGCGGCTACAAGACTGCGGACACCGGGCAGATCGTCAGCGCGATCGACAACAACCAGGTGAAGTCGGCGCAGCTCACCACTGGTGACTCGAACCTGATCAAGATCCAGCTGCAGGACGGCCAGAAGCTGAAGGCGGGGGGCAACGGCAAGTCGCCCTCCGGCACCCGCTTCCAGGCCTCCTACACCGGCGACGGCTCGGCCACCCAGCTGTCCCAGAAGCTGCAGGACAAGTACGCCGCCGGGCAGATCAGCGACGGTTACACCGTCAGCCCCGAGAAGCAGTCGACCTTCGTCAGCCTGCTGTTCTCGATGCTGCCGATCGTGATCATCGTCGTGGTCTTCCTGTTCCTGATGAACCAGATGCAGGGCGGCGGCTCCCGGGTCATGCAGTTCGGCAAGTCCAAGGCCAAGCTGCTCACCAAGGACACCCCGAAGACCACCTTCGCGGACGTCGCGGGCGCCGACGAGGCGGTCGAGGAGCTCCACGAGATCAAGGAGTTCCTGCAGGAGCCGGCCAAGTTCCAGGCGGTCGGCGCCAAGATCCCCAAGGGCGTGCTGCTGTACGGCCCGCCCGGCACCGGCAAGACCCTGCTGGCCCGCGCCGTCGCGGGCGAGGCGGGCGTGCCGTTCTACTCGATCTCCGGTTCCGACTTCGTCGAGATGTTCGTCGGCGTCGGCGCCAGCCGGGTCCGCGACCTGTTCGAGCAGGCCAAGGCCAACGCCCCGGCGATCATCTTCGTCGACGAGATCGACGCCGTCGGCCGGCACCGCGGTGCGGGCCTCGGCGGCGGCCACGACGAGCGCGAGCAGACCCTCAACCAGCTGCTGGTCGAGATGGACGGCTTCGACGTCAAGGGCGGCGTCATCCTGATCGCCGCCACCAACCGCCCCGACATCCTGGACCCGGCGCTGCTGCGCCCCGGCCGCTTCGACCGCCAGATCGCGGTCGACCGTCCGGACCTCCAGGGCCGCCTGGACATCCTCAAGGTGCACCAGAAGGGCAAGCCGATCGCGCCCGACGTCGACCTCTCCGCGGTCGCCAAGCGCACCCCCGGCTTCACCGGCGCCGACCTGTCGAACGTGCTGAACGAGGCGGCGCTGCTCACCGCGCGCTCCGAGAGGAAGCTGATCGACAACCAGATGCTGGACGAGGCGATCGACCGCGTCGTGGCCGGTCCGCAGAAGCGTTCGCGGATCATGTCCGACAAGGAGAAGAAGATCACCGCGTACCACGAGGGCGGCCACGCCCTGGTCGCGGCGGCCTGCAACTACTCCGACCCGGTGCACAAGATCACCATCCTGTCCCGGGGCCGCGCCCTCGGTTACACGATGGTGCTGCCGGACGAGGACAAGTACTCGACCACCCGCAACGAGATGCTCGACCAGCTCGCCTACATGCTGGGCGGCCGGGCGGCGGAGGAACTGGTCTTCCACGACCCGACCACCGGCGCCTCGAACGACATCGAGAAGGCCACCGGCACCGCCCGGGCGATGGTCACCCAGTACGGCATGAGCGAGCGCCTCGGCGCGATCAAGTTCGGCTCCTCCGACTCCGAGCCCTTCCTGGGCCGCGAGATGGGCCACCAGCGCGACTACTCGGAAGAGGTCGCCGGGCTGGTGGACGAGGAGGTCAAGAAGCTGATCGAGACGGCGCACAACGAGGCCTGGGAGATCCTGGTCGAGAACCGCGACGTGCTCGACAACCTGGTCCTCGAACTGCTGGAGAAGGAGACGCTGAACAAGGAGCAGATCGCCGAGATCTTCACTCCGGTCATCAAGCGTCCCCCGCGTCCGGCGTGGACCGGCTCGGCCCGCCGCACCCCGTCCACCCGGCCGCCGGTGCAGTCGCCGAAGGAGCTGGCGCTGACCAACGGCGCCGCGCCGAGCTCGGTGGACCCGGTCGACGTGGTCAAGCTGCCGCCGGTCGACGGCGGCCAGGTCGAGAGCTGATCGTTCGACCACCTGTTCGGAATGGATGCCGCGTTTCCCGGGTTTGTACCCTGGAGGCGCGGCATTCGTGCTGCACGGACCTTTGATCCCGACTGACGAGCAGCGAGGCACGCATGATCGACCCGGTGACGCTCGACGGTGAGTCGACCGTCGGCACCTTCGACCAGAAGCGGGCCGAGAACGCCGTCCGCGAACTGCTGCTCGCGGTCGGCGAGGACCCGGACCGCGAGGGGCTGCTGGAGACCCCGGCCCGGGTGGCCCGCGCCTACAAGGAGATATTCGCGGGCCTGTGGCAGGAGCCGGAGGACGTCCTCACCACCACCTTCGACCTCGGCCACGACGAGATGGTGCTGGTCAAGGACATCGAGGTGTTCTCGACCTGCGAGCACCACCTGGTGCCGTTCCGCGGCGTGGCCCACGTCGGCTACATCCCGTCCACCAGCGGCAAGATCACCGGCCTGTCCAAGCTGGCCCGGCTGGTCGACGTGTTCGCCCGCCGCCCGCAGGTGCAGGAGCGGCTGACCAGCCAGGTCGCCGACTCGCTGATGCGGATCCTGGAGCCGCGCGGGGCGATCGTGGTGATCGAGTGCGAGCACATGTGCATGTCGATGCGGGGCATCCGCAAGCCGGGCGCGAAGACGCTGACCTCCGCGGTCCGCGGCCAGCTGCGCGACCCCGCCACCCGCGCCGAGGCGATGAGCCTGATCATCGGGCGCTAGGCGTCGTCCGAAGGGCGCGCCCCAGGCAGGCGGCCGGGCCGTCAGCTGCGCGGTTCGCGGTCCTGCGGCGGTGCGAGGTGGTCGCTGAGCCACTCCAGGGCGGCTGGCAGCTCGCGGCGCCAGGTCTCGAAGGAGTGGCCGCCGTCGGGCAGCAGCAGCGAGTCGACCTGGAACTCCGGGTGCGCGGCGGCGACCTGCCGGGCGGTGGCGAGGAACTGCTCGGTGGCCGGGTAGTCGTCCTCGGTCCTGGTGGAGACCACCAGCAGGCCGACCCGCGGCGCGGGCAGGTTCTTCAGCCGCCAGCCCAGGTCGGACTGCCGGGCGGCGGCGGCGTCGCCGCGGAACAGGTCGCCGTCGGTCCACCGGTCGTCGGGCACGGTGTAGTCGGCGTGCAGGCCGGCCGCGCTCTCGTACGAGCCGGGGTAGCGCATGGCCAGCCGCAGGGCGCAGCTGCCGCCGGTGGAGTAGCCGAGCACGCCCCAGGAGCCGGCCGCCCGGCCGACCCGGTAGGCGGAGCGCACCGCGGTGGGGATGTCCTTGGCGAACCAGGTCTCGGTCTTCGGGCCGCCGGGGACGTCCACGCACTCGGTGTCGCGGGGCGGGGCGACGGTGGGGCGGGCCATCACGATGACGGTGGGGGCGAGCCGGCCGGTGCGCTGGAGGTCGGCGGCGGCCTGCGGCAGCTTCAGGCTGTCGAGCAGGTGCAGCGAGGGGCCGGGGTAGCCGGCCAGGGCGAGGATCACGGGGAAGCGCTCGCGGGCGTAGCGGGGGTTGAAGTACTCGGGCGGCAGGTAGACGAAGACCTGGTCGGACAGGCCGGACTCGGGGCCGGTGATCCGCACCGAGTCGACCCGGCCGACCTCCTCCGGCTTGCCGGGCGGCAGCACGTCCGGCACGGCCTCCAGGCCGCCCTCGGCGGTGGGCTGGACCAGCGCGGTGTGGTCGGGCGCCGCGCCGGGGGAGTGGGCGGCCAGGGCGAGCGGGGCGCCGCCGGGGCGCAGCAGGTCGTTCCAGGAGGTGTAGAAGCCGTAGCTGTTGTTGACCGACAGCAACAGCACGGAGAGCACCGCGAGTTGGGTGACCGTCAGCAGGGCCAGCCGGCCCAGGACGGGGAGCGGGCGCTGGCGGGCCAGCCGGGGCCACAGCCAGAGGGTGGCGACCAGTCCGGCGGTGGCCGCCGCGATCAGCGTGTACACCAGTGCCCGGCTGGTGAGCTCCATGCCCGGTCCCTCCTCGACGGCCGCCCGGCAGAGGATCATCGTCATCTGACGAACCGTCGGTAGCCACCCGTAGTACTCTGACCGGGCGTCGGAAACCAGTGCGAACCAGCGCCTGTGCCGACCGCAACCGAGGCTCTAGAATGCGGCGTCCATCATGTGGGACGTCCGGCCCGAGTGGCTCTTGAACGTTCTATGGACGCCCCTTGACGTGCGGATTGCCAGACAAAGGAACAGTCATGAAGGTCCATCACGGCCCCGCTCGCGGGGTGCGCGGCCAGTGCCCGGGTGCCTCTAGGCTGAGCTTTTATGAGCGTAACCGTGCCCGCTGAGACGACGTCCGAGGAGCCCCGTCCCAGGGGTCTGCGAGCGCTGCGCAGCCAGGCGGCCGCGGTGCCGCGGCCGTGGCTGCCCGGCGTGGTCGGGTACGCCACGATGCTGATCGGTCTGATCGACATCGCCTGCGCGATCTTCCCCAAGCTGCGGTTCACCCGGATGCACAACTGGGCGGGCCAACTCCCGGGCGGCACCACGTCGTTGGCCGCCGCCGGGACGCTGATGGTGGGCATGCTGCTGGTGCTGCTGGCGCACGCCCTGCGCCGCCGCAAGCGCCGCGCCTGGCGGGCGGTGTGCGTGCTGCTGCCGATCGGCGCCGCGCTGCACCTGCTGCGCTGGCACCAGGTCGGGCAGGCCGTGATCTCGCTGGCGCTGCTCGTGGTGATGGTGGTCCACCAGCGCGAGTTCTACGCCAAGGCCGACCCGCGCACCCGCTGGCGCGCCGTGGTCAACTTCCTGGTCCTCGGCACCGTCTCGGTGCTGCTGGGCCTGCTGATCGTCTCGATGCGCTGGAAGGCCGAGGTCGGCGACCCGTCGCTGTTCGCGCGCCTGGAGCACGTCGGCTACGGCCTGTTCGGGTTCGAAGGACCGATCCACTACACCTCCGACCGGATCGGCGATCTGGTCGCCTACTCGCTCGGCGCGCTCGGCCTGGTGACCGCGTTCACCACCGCCTACCTGGCGCTGCGCCCCGAGAAGCCCGAGCCGTTCCTCACCCCCGAGGACGAGCTGAAGGTGCGTGACCTGCTGGCCCGGCACGGCCGCCGCGACTCGCTCGGCTACTTCGCGCTGCGCCGCGACAAGTCGGTGCTCTTCTCGCCCTCCGGCAAGGCGGCGATCTCCTACCGGGTGGTCTCCGGCGTGATGCTCGCCTCCGGCGACCCGGTCGGCGACGTGGAGGCCTGGCCCGGCGCGATCAAGGTCTTCATGGCGATGGCCCGTGAGCACGCCTGGGTGCCCGCCGTGATGGGCTGCTCCGAGGTCGGCGGCGAGGTGTGGACCCGGGAGGCCGGGCTGGACGCGCTGGAGCTCGGCGACGAGGCGATCGTCGACACCGCCTCCTTCTCGCTCTCCGGCCGCGCGATGCGCAACGTCCGCCAGATGGTCAAGCGGATCGAGCGCAACGGCTACTCCTGCAAGGTCCGCCGGGTCGGCGACCTGACGCTGGAGGAGAAGCGGCAGATCGGCGACGCCGCCGCCCGCTGGCGCGGCACCGACACCGAGCGCGGCTTCTCGATGGCGCTGGGCCGCTTCGGCGACGTCGGCGACGACGAGTGCGTGGTGGTCACCGCGCACAAGGCCGACGAGCCCGCCGCCGACGGCGCGCCCGCGGCCGCCGGGAGCGACCTCAAGGCGGTGCTGCACTTCGTGCCGTGGGGATCGGACGGCATCTCGCTGGAGCTGATGCGGCGCGACCGCGAGGCCGACCCGGGCCTCAACGAGCTGCTCATCGTGGCGGCGCTGCAGGAGGTCGGCGCGATGGGCGTGCGCCGGGTGTCGCTGAACTTCGCGATGTTCCGCTCCGCGCTGGCCCGCGGCGAGCGGATCGGCGCCGGACCGGTGCTGCGCGCCTGGCGCGGCCTGCTGGTCTTCCTGTCCCGGTGGTTCCAGATCGAGTCGCTGTACAAGTTCAACGCCAAGTTCCAGCCCAGCTGGGAGCCCCGCTTCCTGGTCTACAAGCAGACCCGCGACCTGCCGCGGATCGGCTTCGCCGCGATGCAGGCCGAGGCCTTCATCACCCTCGGCATGCCCCGCCTGGGCCGCAAGCGCCAGCGGCAGGGCCTGATGCCCGAGCCCGCGGCGCAGCTGCACGAGGCGGCCTGAGCGGGCGTCCGATAATGGGCGTATGAGCGAGCACCTTCCCGGCCTTCCCGTCCTCGACCGTTGTGCGGTGATGGGGGTGGTCAACGTCACACCCGACTCGTTCTCGGACGGGGGGCTGTGGCTGGATCCGGCGAAGGCGGTCGCACACGGACTGGACCTGGTGGCCCGCGGGGCGGACCTGGTCGACGTCGGCGGCGAGTCGACGCGGCCGGGCGCCCAGCGGGTCACCGA
>NZ_JBFAQR010000062.1:0-43876 GCF_040678815.1 Kitasatospora sp. NPDC049285
GGTCTGCTCGACCAGGTCCTTGGTGGTGAACCGCTTCTTGGCGGCGGTCCGGCTCATCTTCCGGCCGGCGCCGTGCGAGGCGGAGTTGAAGGAGGCCGCGTTTCCGAGGCCCTTCACGATGTACGAGCCGGTGCCCATCGAACCGGGGATGATGCCGTACTCGCCGGAGCCGGCCCGGATCGCGCCCTTGCGGGTGACGAGCAGGTCGACGCCGTCGTAGCGCTCCTCGGCCACGTAGTTGTGGTGGCAGGAGATCATCTCGCCGAAGGTGGCCTTGGCCTTGGGCAGTTCGCGGCGGACCGCGTCCTGGAAGAGGGCCATCATCAGCGCCCGGTTGTGCTTGGCGTACTCCTGCGCCCAGAACAGGTCCGACCGGTAGGCGGCCATCTGCGGGGTGTCCGCGATGAAGACCGCGAGGTCCCGGTCGATCAGGCCCTGGTTGTGCGGGAGGGACTGGGCGATCGACATGTGGTGCTCGGCGAGCTCCTTGCCGATGTTGCGCGAACCGGAGTGCAGCATCAGCCAGACCGCGCCGTCGTCGTCCAGGCAGAGCTCGATGAAGTGGTTGCCGGAGCCGAGCGTCGCCATCTGCTGGGCGGCCCGCTCGCGCCGCCAGCGGACCTCGGGGGCGATCCCGTCGAAGCGCTGCCAGAAGTCGGCCCAGCCGGCGGTGCCGTAGCCGTGCAGGCGGAGCGGGTCGACCGGGTCGGAGTGCAGCCCGCGGCCGACCGGGATGGCCCGCTCGATCCGGTGGCGCAGGTGGGACAGGTCGTCCGGCAGGTCCTTGGCGGTGAGCGAGGACTTGACCGCGGTCATCCCGCAGCCGATGTCGACGCCGACCGCGGCCGGGCAGACCGCGCCCTTCATGGCGATGACGGAGCCGACGGTGGCGCCCTTTCCGAGGTGGACGTCCGGCATCACGGCGAGGCCGTGCAGCCAGGGCAGCGTGCTGATGTTGCGCAGCTGCTGCATGGCCTGGCCCTCGACGGTGGCCGGGTCGGTCCACATCCGGATGGGTACGCGGGCGCCGGGAACCTCGGTGTACGACATGGGTGATCGACCTCCTGGGTCGCTAAGTTCATGGTGCCGCACGAGGACGCCCGGTGCGGCGGCGGGGAAGCGCGGGGGCACGGCGGGACGGCCGTGCGGAAGGACAGCGCCGGGCGAGGACTGCTCAGGCGGTATAAGCACAGCGCAGGGGCAGTCTCGGGGAGCGTCGTCGTTGCTCGACCCGCATGGTGACCGCCTCCTCTCGCGTGCGTGGGACCGCGCGTCTCTCGCGCTGTCGGGGGATATCTACCCATGGCCCGGTGGAGCCGCACAAGCCATTAAACGAGCCGGGGGCCCGGCGGAGCGGACGCTCCGTCAGGCCCCCGTCAGGGTGGGTCAGTTGGCGATGACGGTGACGTCGCCGATGTTGAGCGCCTTGACCGGCTCGGCGATCACCGAGGCGTCGCCGACCAGCACGGTGACCAGCCGGTCCGGCGGGAAGGCGGCGACCACGGCCTGGGTGGCGGCCTCGGTGTCGAGTTCGGCGAGCTGCCGGTAGAACTCGGCCTGGTAGTCGGTCGGCAGGAACTGCTCGACCTGGTCGGCCAGGGTGGCGGCTACCGAGCCGGCCGTCTCGTACTTGAGCGGGGCGACGCCGACCAGGAACTGGACGGCCTCCTCGCGCTCGGAGTCGGTCAGCCCCTCGGCGGCCAGCGTGCGCAGGATCTTCCAGGTGTCCTCCAGCGCGGGCGCGGTGGAGGCGGTGTCGACCGAGCCGCTGATCGCCAGCATGGCCCGGCCGGAGCCGTCGGCGACCGAGCGCAGCGGCTGGGCGAAGGCCCGCACGCCGTAGGTGTAGCCCTTCTCCTCGCGCAGCACCCGGTCCAGCCGGGAGGTGAGGGTGCCGCCCAGGCAGTAGGTGCCGAGGATCTGCGCGGCCCAGAGCGGGTCGTGCCGGTCGGGGCCGATCCGGCCGATCAGCAGCTGGGTCTGCACCGAGCCGGGCCGGTCGACGATGACCACGCGGCCGGCGTCGTCGGCGGTGACCGGGGCGTGCGCGGAGGGCTCGGCGGCCTCGCCGGTCCAGCGGCCGAGGGTGGACTCCAGCAGCGCGGCCAGGTCGACTCCGGTGAGGTCGCCGACCACCACGGCGGTGCCGGTGGCGGGCCGCAGGTGGGTGTCGTAGAACGCCTTGACGGCGGCCCGGTCGATCTTCTTGACCGTCTCGGTGGAGCCGGCCCGGGGCCGGGAGAGCCGGTCGGCGGCCGGGAACAGGGTGGCGGAGAGCGCCTTGGCGGCGCGCCGGGCCGGGTTGGCCTGCTCGTGGACGATCTCGTCGAGGCGGTTGGCGACCAGCCGCTCGATCTCCTCCTCGGGCAGCGCCGGGACCCGCAGCGCGTCGCCGAGCAGGGTCAGGCCGCGCTCCAGGCGGGAGGCCGGGACCTCCAGCGAGACCCGGATGCCGGGGTGGTCGGCGTGCGAGTCCAGGGTGGCGCCGGCCCGCTCCAGTTCACCGGCGAACTCCTCGGCGGTGAGGGTGTCGGTGCCCTCGTTGAGCGCCCGGGCGAGGATCGACGCGACGCCGTCCAGGCCGTCGGGCTCGGCGGCCAGCGGGGCGTCCAGCACCACGTCGACGGCGACCAGCTGCTGGCCGGGACGGTGGCAGTGAAGCACCGTCATGCCGTTGGCCAGGGTCAGCCGTTCGGGCGCCGGGAACGCCCACGGGGTGGGGGTGCCGGGCTGCGGCTGGGGGTGGAACTCCATCACGGGGGTGTCGCTCACGCCGCCGCCTCCTCGTCCTGCTCGTCCTGGTCGTCGTTCTCGTCGGTGGTCGGCTCGTACACCAGCACGGCCCGGTTGTCGGGGCGCAGCCGGGCGGCGGCCACCGCCTTGACCTCGTCGGCGGTGACGTCCAGCACCTTCGGCAGTGCGCTGTTGACCAGCGCCGGGTCGCCGAACAGCACGGCGTAGCGGCAGAGTTCGTCGGCGCGGCCGGCCACTGTGGTGAGCCGGTCCAGCCACTCGCGCTCGATCTGCGCCTGGGCGCGCTCGAGTTCCTCCGCGGTGGGGCCCTCGGCGGCGAACCGGGCGAGCTCCTCGTCGACGGCGGTCTCGATCTGCTCGACGGTGGCTCCGGCGCCGGCCTTGACGTCGAGCCAGCCGAGCGAGGGGGCGCCGGCCAGCCGGAGCAGGCCGAAGCCGGCCGCGACGGCGGTGCGGTCGCGACGCACCAGGCGGTTGTAGAGCCGGCTGGACTCGCCGCTGCCGAGGATGGTGAGCGCCAGGTCGGCCGCGTCGGCCTCGCGGGTGCCGTCGTGCGGCAGCCGGTAGGCGGCCATCAGGGCGCGCGAGGGGACGTCCTCCTCGACCAGTTCGCGGACCTCCCGGCCGATGGTGTCGGGCAGGGAGCCGTCGCGCGGCGGCTGCTTGCCGTCGTGCGCGGGGATGGTGCCGAAGTACTTCTCCACCCAGGCGATGGTCTGCTCGGGGTCGAGGTCGCCGACGATCGCCAGCACCGCGTTGTTGGGCGCGTAGTACGTCCGGAAGAACGCCCGGGCGTCCTCCAGGGTGGCGGCGTCCAGGTCGGCCATCGAGCCGATCGGGGTGTGGTGGTAGGGGTGGCCGTCCGGGAAGGACAGCGCGGTGAGCTTCTCGAACGCGGTGCCGTAGGGCACGTTGTCGTAGCGCTGGCGGCGCTCGTTCTTCACCACGTCGCGCTGGTTCTCCATGGACGTGTCGTCCAGGGCGGCCAGCAGCGAGCCCATCCGGTCGGCCTCCAGCCAGAGCGCGAGCTCCAGTTGGTGGGCCGGCATGGTCTCGAAGTAGTTGGTGCGCTCGAAGCTGGTGGTGCCGTTGAGCGAGCCGCCCGCACCCTGGACCAGTTCGAAGTGGCCGTTGTTGGACACGTTCGCCGAGCCCTGGAACATCAGGTGCTCGAAGAGGTGGGCGAGGCCGGTACGCCCCTTGACCTCGTGCCGGGATCCCACGTCGTACCAGAGGCAGACCGCGGTGACCGGGGTCAGGTGGTCCTCGGAGAGCACCACGCGCAGGCCGTTGGCCAGGCGGTGTTCGGTGATGGCGAGGCCGCTCGAGGGGGCGGGGTTGGCCATGCGGGGTCCTTCCCGTCGTCGGGTTCCGGGGTGTCCGGGCCGGGGGAGTCTGGCGTCCCCATTGTGGTGCAACGCCCCGGCCCGCCGTGAGGTGTCCGCGCACGGGACGCGTTCGCCAGGGGCGGAAGCGGCCCGGGTGGCGGGGGGTGTCGGCCCGAGGGTCCACAATGGGGGCGTTCACGCCCGCGTCAGCCCACATACGTACCGCAAGGAGCACCGCAGCGATGGCCCGCCGCAACTCGCCCACCCCGCCGCCCGGTGACTTCGAGGAGCGCATCCTCGACGTCGATGTCGTGGACGAGATGCAGGGCTCGTTCCTCGAGTACGCGTACTCGGTGATCTACTCCCGGGCGCTGCCCGACGCCCGCGACGGCCTGAAGCCGGTGCACCGCCGGATCCTGTACCAGGCCAACGAGATGGGGCTGCGGCCGGAGCGCGGCCACGTCAAGTGCGCGCGCCTGGTCGGCGAGGTGATGGGCCGTCTGCACCCGCACGGCGACGCGTCGATCTACGACGCGGTGGTGCGCATGGCGCAGCCGTTCTCGATGCGGCTGCCGCTGATCGACGGTCACGGGAACTTCGGCTCGCTGGGCAACGACGACCCGCCGGCCGCGATGCGCTACACCGAGTCGCGGCTGACCGCGGCCTCGATGTCGCTGGTGGAGTCGATCCACGAGGACACCGTCGACTTCAGCCCGAACTACGACGGCTCCGAGCAGGAGCCGCAGGTGCTCCCCTCGGCCTTCCCGAACCTGCTGGTCAACGGCGCGACCGGGATCGCGGTCGGCATGGCCACCAACATGCCGCCGCACAACCTGACCGAGGTGGTGGCCGCCGCCCGGCACCTGATCAAGCACCCGACGGCTGACCTGGACACCCTGATGCGGTTCGTCCCGGGTCCGGACCTGCCCACCGGCGGCCGGATCGTCGGCCTGTCCGGCATCCGCGACGCGTACGAGTCCGGCCGCGGCACCTTCAAGATCCGCGCCACCACCTCGATCGAGGACGTGACGGCCCGCCGCAAGGGCATCGTGGTCACCGAACTGCCGTACACGGTCGGTCCGGAGAAGGTGATCGCGAAGATCAAGGACCTGGTCAACGCGAAGAAGCTGCAGGGCATCGCCGACGTCAAGGACCTCACCGACCGCGAGCACGGCCTGCGGCTGGTCATCGAGGTGAAGAACGGCTTCGTGCCGGAGGCGCTGCTGGAGCAGCTCTACAAGCTGACGCCGATGGAGGAGACCTTCGGCATCAACAACGTGGCGCTGGTGGACGGCCAGCCGCTGACGCTGGGTCTGAAGGAGCTGCTGGAGGTCTACGTCGACCACCGGTTCACGGTGGTCAAGCGGCGCAGCGACTTCCGCCGCCGCAAGCGCCAGGACCGCCTGCACCTGGTCGAGGGCCTGCTGATCGCGCTGGTCGACATCGACGAGGTGATCGCGCTCATCCGCAGCAGCGACGACGCCGGCCAGGCCAAGGACCGCCTGATGGAGCGGTTCGGGATCTCCGAGACGCAGACCGCGTACATCCTGGACACCCCGCTGCGCCGCCTCACCCGCTTCGACCGGGTGGAGCTGGAGGCCGAGCAGGCCAAGCTGCTCACCGAGATCGCCGAGCTGACCGAGATCCTCGACTCGGACACCAAGCTGCGCTCCGTGGTCTCCGCCGAACTGGCCGCCGTGTCCAAGCAGTTCGGCACCGCGCGGCGCACCGTGCTGCTGGAGGCGGGCGCCGCGCCGGCCGCCGCGCTGGCGGTGCCGCTGGAGGTCGCGGACGACCCGTGCCGGGTGATGCTCTCCTCCACCGGGCTGCTGGCCCGCACCTTCGACCTGGAGCCGCTGACCGGAGAGGTGACCCGCGGCAAGCACGACGCGGTGGTCTCGGCGGTGCCCGCCACCGCGCGCGGCGACATCGGCGTGGTCACCTCGGCGGGCCGGGTGCTGCGGATGCCGGTGATCGACCTGCCCGCGCTGCCGCCCGGTTCGGCGGCGCTCGCGGGCGGCGCCACGGTCTCCGAGTTCCTCCGGCTGGACGAGGACGAGCGGGCGCTGGCGCTGACCACGCTCGACGAGTCCTCGCCGGGCCTGGCGCTCGGCACGGTGCAGGGCGTCGTCAAGCGGGTGGTGCCGGAATGGCCCGCCAACAAGGACGAGTTCGAGGTGATCGCGCTCAAGGACGGCGACACCGTGGTCGGCGCGGTCGAGCTGCGCACCGGCGAGGAGGACCTGGTCTTCCTGACCTCCGACGCGCAGTTGCTGCGCTACCCGGCGGGCCAGGTCCGGCCGCAGGGCCGCCCGGCCGGCGGCATGGCGGGCATCAAGCTCGCGGACGGCGCCCGGGTGCTCTCGTTCACCGCGGTCGACCCGGCCGACGACGCGGTGGTGCTCTCGGTGGCCGCCGCCTCCGGCACGCTGAACGGCGAGGAGCAGACCAGCTGGAAGCTCACCCCGTTCGACCAGTACCCGCGCAAGGGCCGGGCCACCGGCGGCGTGCGGGTCCAGCGCTTCCTGCGCGGCGAGGACGGCCTGGCCTTCGCCTGGGCGGGCCCCGTCCCCGCCCTCGGCGCGAGCGCGACCGGCCAGCCGGTCACCCTGCCCGAGCGCGATCCGCGCCGCGACGGCTCGGGCACCCCGGTCACCACCCCGATCGCCGCGGTGGGCGGCCGGATGTGAACTGACGCTCCGTCACCACGGTGACGCCTCGTCACCCGGACGGCGGGGGCACTCCTTCGAGTGCCCCCGCCGTTTCGCGTCCCCGCCGCCGCCGTGCGCTGCGGGCTACTCCCCCGCCAGGCGGGCGAACTCCCAGGGGTCGTGGGCGCTGAACGGCAGCACCTCGTCGCCGTGGTCGCGGACGAGTTCGCGCAGGCGGGCGTGGTTGCCCAGGCGCAGCGGGCGGTCGACCTCGGTGAGTCGCTGGAGCACGTCCATGCCGGGGTGGCCGTGCGGGTGGTCCGGGTCGATCTCGCGGTGGAAGTAGTAGGCGTCGCCGCAGTGCAGCAGCCAGCGCGCGCCGTCCCGGACCGCGACGGCGGCGTGCCCGGCGCTGTGCCCGCCGAGCGGGACCAGGGCCAGCTCCGCCGCGAGGCCGGGCAGCGGGCGCACCGCGTCGAAGCCGAACCAGGGCTCGCCCTCGGCCACCCGGTGGACCGCCCAGTCGGGGCGGTGCGCCCAGTGCGCGGGCCGGTAGCGGATCCGCTCCTCGGGGTGCGACCCGAGGGCGCCGAGCGCGGCGCGCTGCTCGGCCTCCAGGACGTGGACCTTGGCGTCCGGGAAGTCCGGCAGGCCGCCCGCGTGGTCGAGGTCGAGGTGGGTGAGCAGGATGTGCCGGACGTCGCGCGGGTCGTGGCCGGCGGCCCTGACCTGGTGCAACGCGGTCTCGGCGAGGTCGAGGACGGGCTGGGCGCGGCCCTGGAACTCGGGGCCGAGGGTGCGGTCGGGCGTGGCGACGTCGGCGGTGCCGAGTCCGGTGTCGACCAGCACCAGGCCGTCCCGGTCGGTCTCCAGCAGCAGGCAGTGGCAGACCGCGGGGCGCTGCTCGCCCCGGTGCTCGATGGTGCGCAGCGAACCGCAGTTGAGGTGGTGGATCCGCATCCGTCCTCCTTCGGACGTGGCCGGCCGCCCGCCAGGAATAGCGAACGACCGATCGTTATTAGCGAACGGTCGTCAGGTTATGCTCGGTCCATGAGCCCGCGCAAGTCCGCCGCCGAAGCCGCCGCCACCCGCGCCCGGATCGTCGACCGCACCCTCGCCCTGGCCCTGGCCACCGGGCTGGAGGGCGTCACGATCGGGGTGCTCGCCGAGGACCTCGGCATGAGCAAGGCGGGCGTGGTGGGCCCGTTCGGCAGCAAGGAGGAGCTCCACCTGGCCGTGCTGGACGAAGCGGTCGACCGGTTCCGGAGGGAGGTGCTGGCCCCGCTGGCCGGTGCCCGCCCCGGAGTCGGCCGGCTCGTCCGGGCCCACCGGGCGTGGTTCGACTGGATGGCCGCCGACGGGCACGGCGGCTGCTTCCTCGCCGCGGTGGCCGCCGAGTTCGACGGCCGACCGGGCGCCGTCCGCGACCGGGTCCGCGAGGCGTTCGCCCGCTGGGACGGCTTCGTCCTCGGCGAGCTCGAAGCCGCCCTCGCCGCAGGCGAGTTGCCCGCCGACAGCGACCTGCCCCAGCTGGTCTTCGAACTGCGCGGCGCCGCCCTCGCCGCCGACCAGGGCCTCCAGCTCTGGCACGACCCGCAGGCCACCGCCCGGGCGACCCGCGCCGTCCGCCGCCTGCTCGGCCACGACTGACGGCCGGCGGGCGTCCGGCATCCGGCCGGGAGGGCCGCCGGCCCGCCGGGACATAGGGTGGGCGGGTGAGCACCTGTACCGCGCTGTCGGCCGAGCTGACCGAGCCGCTGAGCGCCACCGCCGCGACCGCCACCACCTGGCTGCTGCTCGAACAGCCCGGCCCCTGGGGCGCGCAGGCCCTGACCGGCAGTCACCTCGACCCCGAGCTGGGCGCCGCCCTCGACCGGGCCGCCGAGGGCAGCGGCGTGCGGATCGCACTGATCCGCCGCCCCGGCCGCCACGCGGACACCGACACCGCCGCCGGCCACGAAGTGCTGATCGCCCACACCGCACCCGGCCGCTCCTGGGTGCGCCGCACCCGGCTCGACGCGCCCGACCCACTGCTCGACCTGGACTTCGCCGCCCTCGGCGCGGGCGAGCACGGCGGCTTCGGCACGGACCACGTCGGCGGCCCGATCGCCCTGGTGTGCACCAACGGTCGCCGCGACCGCTGCTGCGCCCTGCTCGGCCGGCCGCTCGCCGCCGACCTCGCCGCCGCCGCGCACAGCGAGGTCTGGGAGGTCACCCACCTCGGCGGCCACCGCTTCTCCCCCACCATGCTGGTCCTCCCGTACGGGTACGCCTACGGCCGGCTGACCCCGGAGTCCGCCAAGGAGGTGCTCGCCGCCACCGCCGCCGGGCACACCGCCCTGGAGCACGCGCGCGGCCGCTCCTACTGGCCCCGCCCCGCGCAGGCCGCGGAGCACGCGGTGCGCGAACTGACCGGCGAGACGGCGGTCGACGCCCTGACGCTGCGCCAGCAGGCGACCGGCGACGGGTGGTCCGTGGAGGTCCACCACACCGACGGCCGCAGCTGGAACGCCACGGTCGGCGAATCCGCGAGCCGGCCGCCCCGCCCGGAGAGCTGCGGCAAGTCCCCGGGCACCCCGTCCCGCATGGACGTCCTGAGCCTGCGTCAGGTGCGCTGAGCGCGCTTCCCGGCGTCAGCTCGCCCGGTACCGGTGCTCCGGCCTTCCCGTCGTGCCGTAGCGCAGCTCCAGGCGGGCCAGGCCCTCGCGGACCAGGTAGGAGAGGTAGCGCTGGGCGGTGGCCCGGGAGACGCCGGTCTGCTCGGCGACCTGGGCGGCCGACAGGTCGGCGCGGGCGCCGCGCATGGCGGCGAGCACCAGGGAGAGCGTCGGCGCGGAGTGGCCCTTCGCCGGGAGGGCCGGGACGGCGCTGGGCCGGGCCGCGCTGAACAGGGCGTCGACCTCCGCCTGGCCGGCCTCCGCGGCGGGGTCCAACGCGGCCACCCGGTCGCGCAGTTCGCGGTAGGCCCCGAGCCGGTCCGCCAGCGCGGCGAACCCGAACGGCTTCACCAGGTAGCCGGTGGCGCCGAGTTGCATCGCCGCCCGGACCGAGGCGACGTCGTTGGCCGCGGTGATCATCAGCGCGTCCGGTCGCGCGGCGTCCCGCGGCTGCTCGGCGACCAGCAGGCGCAGCAGGTCCAGGCCGCTGCCGTCGGGCAGGTAGACGTCCAGCAGCAGCAGGTCGGGGCGCAGCTCGCGGACCGCCTCGGCCGCGGCCGCCACCGAGCCGGCCTGGCCGACCGTCTCGAAGCCCTCGACCCGGCCGACGTACGCGGCGTGGATCGCGCTCACCCGGAAGTCGTCGTCCACCACCAGGGTCCGGATCACCGCGCCACCTCCCACTCGCGTTCGTCCAGGGCCGGGGCGACGGTGAAGACGGCGCCGAGCGGCGCCGGGTCCTCGTCGGGCAGCGGCAGCCGGACGGTGAAGACCGCGCCGGGGCCCTCGCTGACCGTGATGGTGCCGCCGTGCCGCTGGACCAACCGGTGCACCAGGGCCAGACCGAGACCGCGCCGGGCGGTGCCCCGGTCGGGGCTGGTCGACCAGCCGTCCTCGAAGATCGCCTCGGCGGAGCCGGCCGGGACGCCGGGGCCCGAGTCCGCGACCCGCAGCAGGACCTCCTGCTCGCCCTCCACCAGGGTGAGTCGCACGCTGCCGCCGCCGCCGGCCGCTTCGACGGCGTTGTCCAGCAGGTTCCCGGCGATGGTGAGCAGCCGCCGCAGGTGGCCGGGCTGCTCGCCGAGCCGGGAGTCCTCGGTCAGCTCCAGCCGCACGCCGCGCTCGGCGGCGACCGCGGACTTCGCCACCACCAGCCCGGCCATCAGCGGGTTGCCGATCCGCTCCCGGACCGCCTCGGCCTGCGCGGCGGCGGCCTGCCCGAGTTCCACGGCGTACTCCAGCGCGGCCCGGTGATCGCCGAGTTCGAGCAGTCCGGCCAGCGTGTGCAGCCGGTTGGCGAACTCGTGCTGCTGCGCCCGGAGCGCGTCGGTCAGCCCCCGGACGGAGTCCAACTCGCGGAGCAGGCCGACCAGTTCGGTGCGGTCCCGGACGGTGACCACGGCCCCGAGCGCGCGGCCCTGGAGCACCACGGGCATCCGGTTGACGGCCAGGCAGTGGCTGTCGGTGAGGACGGTGAGGTCGACCCCGGCGAGGGTGCCGTCCAGCGCGCGGCGCAGCCGCCCGTCGGGCAGCAGCTCGTCGAGCGGGGAGCCGAGGGCGGTGCCGAGTCCGAGCAGCCGGCGGGCCTCGTCGTTGACCACGGTGACCCGGCCCTGCGGGTCGAAGGCCAGGACGCCCTCCTTGATGCCGTGCAGCATCGCCTCGCGGTCCTGCAGCAGGCCGGCGATCTCGGCGGGCTCCAGGCCGAAGGTGGTGCGCTTGAGGCGGCGGGCCAGCAGGTACGAGGCGCCGGCGCCGACGGCGAGCGCGAGCGCGGCGTACACCGCGATGGTGGCGAGTTCGCGGCGCAGCCGGCCGAGGACGTCCTTCTCCGCGATGCCGACCGAGACCTCGCCGACGATGGTCCCACTGGGGCCGCGCAGCGGGGCCTTGGCGTTGGCGGAGCGGCCGGTCGCGCCGTTGTCGATGCCGGTGCTGTAGCCGCCGTCCAGCACGGTCAGCGGCTCGTCGACCTGACGGCCGACCAGGTCGGGCATCGGGTGCGAGTGCCGGACCCGGTCCAGGCCGATCACCACCACGTAGCTGGCCTCGGTCTCCCGTTCGATCCGGCCCGCCACCGACTGGATCAGGTCGTCACCGACGCCGTACTCCATCGCGGTGCGGATCTGCGGGTCGGCGGCGGTGGTGCGGGCGATCGCGAGGGCGCGCTGCTGGTACTCGCGGTCGAGCTGGGCGCGCTGCGCGTAGCCGAGCAGCACGAAGCCGACCCCGCTGGTGACGGCCAGGATGGCGAGCTGCCCGGCCAGGATGCGGGTCCAGAGTTTCCGGCCCTGGCCGGTGCGTCGAGCCATCGGGCCCACCTCCGTACGGCGTGCGCCCCCCTTCGCGCGTGTCTGCTGCCAGGTGAGTGTGCCTGGTCGCGGGCGGTTTTCCCAGTCCCGGGGCGGTGCGCAGAACGAGCAGAACCCGCCGCAACGCGATGAACCTCCGCAATGACCGCAAGACTGCCGCCCGTTGCAGGCGCCGCCCTACCTTCTGCTCACCGCCCGGTCCCCTCTCCTCGGACCGGGCGCAGGACCGGAGCACAAGGTGGTGCAGACAGTGAACGAGACAGACCGAGGTGCGGTGCCCGCGATCGAGCTGCGGGCGGCGACCAAGCGGTTCCGCACCCCGTCCGGCGGGGTGTACACCGCGATGCGGGGCCTCGACCTGACGGTCGCCCCGGGCGAGTTCTGCGCGGTGGTCGGGCCGACCGGCTGCGGCAAGTCGACCACCCTGTCGCTGGTGTCCGGGCTGGAGCCGGCCAGCGAGGGGCAGACCCTGATCCACGGCGCGCCGGTGGACGGCATCGACCCGCGGGTGGGCTTCATGTTCCAGGCCGACGCGGTGTTCCCGTGGAAGCCGGTCCTGGACAACGTGGCCGCCGGGCCGCTGTTCCGCGGCGTGCCCAAGCAGGAGGCGCTGGCCAAGGCCCGCGACTGGCTGCGCCGGGTCGGCCTGTCCGGCTTCGAGGACCGCCTGCCGCACCAGCTCTCCGGTGGCATGCGCAAGCGGGTGGCGCTGGCCCAGACGCTGATCAACGAGCCCGAGATCCTGCTGATGGACGAGCCGTTCTCGGCGCTGGACGTGGAGACCCGCAAGATCGTCCAGGACGAGCTGCTGGCGCTGTGGGAACTCACCCGCCCCGCGGTGGTCTTCGTCACCCACGACCTGGAGGAGGCCATCGCGCTGGCCGACAAGGTCGTGGTGCTCACGGTCGGCCCGGCCACCGTCAAGGACGTCTTCACCATCGACCTGCCCCGCCCCCGCAAGGTCCAGGAGATCCGCTTCCACCCGCGCTTCATCGAGCTGTACGAGCAGATCTGGGCCAGCCTGCGCGACGAGGTGCAGCTCGCGTACGCCCGCACCACCGGCACCGAAGCGATCGGAGCCGCGTGATGACCGCCCTGCACCCGGCCCCCCTCAGGAGCGAGACCATGACCACCGCCACCGCCGACACCCCGTCGGTCTCCGAGTCCGAACTGCTGCGTTCGGCCAGGACGCGGCTGCGCCGCCGCCGGCTGCTCGTGCTGCTCGCCCAGGTCGCCCTGGTGGCGGTGGTGCTGGGCGGCTGGCAGCTCGGCGCGGACCAGGGCTGGCTGGACACCTTCACCTACGGTTCGCCGTCCGGGGTGTGGGAGCAGCTGCACACCTGGTTCACCGAGGGCACCGCGCTCGGCTCGATCTGGTCGAACATCGGCGTGACCATGCAGGAGACCGTGCTCGGCTTCCTGATCGGCACCGCCGCGGGCGTGGTCTGCGGCGTGGCGCTCGGCCGGGTGCACCTGCTGGCGGAGGTGGCGGCGCCGTTCATCAAGGCCGCCAACTCGATCCCGCGGATCGTGCTCGGCTCGATGTTCATCATCTGGTTCGGCCTCGGCCCGAGCGGCAAGGTCGCGCTGGCCGTGGTGCTGGTCTTCTTCTCGGTCTTCTTCAACGCCTTCCAGGGCACCCGCGAGGTGGACCGCAACCTGATCGCCAACGCCCGGATCCTGGGCGCCTCGCAGTGGCAGGTGACCCGCCAGGTGGTGCTGCCCTCCGCGATGACCTGGATCATCGCCTCGCTGCACGCCGCGTTCGGCTTCGCACTGATCGGCGCGATCGTCGGCGAGATGCTCGGCGCCCAGGCGGGCCTGGGCCAGCTGATCGCCACCGCCCAGGGCAACTTCAACGCCGACGGCGTGTACGCCGGAACGCTGGTGATCGCCGTGCTGGCGCTGCTCGCCGAATTCCTGGTGACCCGGTTCGAGAAGCGGGTGCTGCGCTGGCGCCCCACCCAGCTCTCCGCCGACTCCGCACTCTGACCCCCCGTCATTCCCCCACCCCGCACCACCCCCGTAGGACTCCCCCACCCCCACCCGAAGGAGCCAGCAATGAAGCTGGGCAGAACCGTCCTCGCCGTCTCCGCCTGCGCCGTCCTGTCGTTCTCGCTCACCGCCTGCGGCGGTGGCGGCGCGAAGAAGGCCGCCACCAACGCGGCGGGCGAGGCCACCGTGAAGATCATGGTCGGCGGCCTGGACAAGCAGATCTACCTCCCGATCAAGCTGACCGAGCAGCTCGGCTACTTCAAGGCCCAGGGCCTCAACGTGGAACTGTCCAACGAGCCCGCCGGCGTCGGCGCGGAGGACGCCATGCTGGCCGGGCAGGTGGACGCGGTCGGCGGCTTCTACGACCACAACATCGACCTGCAGTCCAAGGGCAAGGAGACCGTCTCGGTCGTGCAGCTGCTGCAGGCGCCGGGCGAGGTGGAGATGCTCCGCACCGACCTCGCGGACAGCGTCAAGTCGCCCGCCGACTTCAAGGGCCGCAAGCTCGGCGTCACCGGCCTGGGCTCCTCCACCAACTTCCTCACCCAGTACCTGGCGGAGAAGAACGGACTGAAGCCGGGCGAGACCACCTCGGTCGCCGTCGGCGCGGGCTCGACCTTCGTCGCGGCCATGCAGAACAAGCAGATCGACGCCGGCATGACCACCGAGCCGACCATCTCGATGCTGCAGCAGAAGGGCCTGGCCCAGCCGCTGATCGACATGCGCACCGTCGAGGGCGCCAAGGCCGCGCTCGGCGGCACCTACCCGGCGTCCTGCATCTACCTCACCGCCGACTACGTGAAGAAGAACCCCGAGGTGGTGCAGAAGCTGGTCAACGCCTTCGTCCAGACGCTGAAGTGGATCAACACGCACAGCGCGGCGGAGATCACCGACAAGATGCCCGCCGACTACTACTCCGCGGTCGGCAAGGACGTGTACACCAAGGCCCTGGAGAACGAGAAGGGCATCTACTCGCCGGACGGCCTGATGCCCGCCGACGGCCCGCAGACGGTGCTCGGTGTGCTGTCCGCCTTCGACCCGACGGTCAAGGGCCACACCGTGGACGTCAGCAGGACCTTCACCAACGAGTACGTCCAGAAGGCGAAGTGACGCACCGGAGCCCCGCACGCCAGGTGCGGGGCTCCGGCCTGTTCCCGACGCGCCGTCAGGCCGCGCCCGCGCCGGTCAGCGAGCGGACCTCCAGCTCCGCGTAGCCGTCCTCGTCCGCGTCCTCCCGGTCCAGGACGGTGCCCAGCCAGCCGGCCAGGAAGCCCAGAGGGATGGAGACCAGGCCGGGGTTCTCCAGCGGGAACCAGTGGAAGTCCAGGCCGGGGAAGACCGCGTTCCGGCCACCGGAGACCACCGGCGAGAACAGCACCAGCACCACCGCCGGGACCAGCCCGCCGTAGACCGCCCAGACCGCGCCGCGGGTGGTGAAACGGCGCCAGAACAGGCTGTACAGCAGGGTCGGCAGGTTGGCCGAGGCGGCCACCGCGAAGGCCAGGCCGACCAGGAAGGCCACGTTCAGCTTCTGCGCGAACAGGCTGAGCACCACCGCGAGCGCGCCGATCACCACCGCGGAGACCCGGGCCGCGATCACCTCCTCGCGCTCGGAGACCTGCCGCTCGGAGGGCTTGCGCCAGGCCCGCGCGTACAGGTCGTGGGCGAAGGCGGCCGAGGAGGCCAGCGTCAGCCCGGCCACCACGGCGAGGATGGTGGCGAAGGCGATCGCCGAGATCACCGCGAAGAGCAGCACGCCCGCGGTCGAGTCCGCACCGCCGCCGAGGTCCAGCGCGAGCAGCGGAACCGCCGTGTTGCCGGCCGGGTTGGCCGCCTTGACCGCCTTCGCGCCGACCAGCGCGCCGGCCCCCAGGCCCAGCACGATCGCCATCAGGTAGAAGCAGCCGATCAGGCCGATCGCCCACATCGTGGAGCGCCGGGCGGCCCGCGCGGTGGGCACCGTGTAGAACCGGCTGAGGATGTGCGGCAGGCCCGCGGTGCCCAGCACCAGCGCCAGGCCCAGGCTGACGAAGTCCAGCCGGCTGGTGGTGCTCGCCCCGTACTTCAGACCGGGCTCCAGGTACTTCCGGCCGACCCCGCTGTGCTGCGCGGCGGCGTTCATCAGCGCGCCCACGTCGCCGTGGAAGCGGGCCAGCACCAGCACCGTCAGCAGCACCGAACCCGCCACCAGCAGGAAGGCCTTGACGATCTGGATCCAGGTGGTGGCGCGCATCCCGCCGACCGTCACGTAGACGATCATCAGGCCGCCGACCGCGACGATGGTCCAGCCCTTGGCGGCCCCGCTGTCGGTGCCCAGCAGCAGGGCGACCAGACTGCCCGCGCCGACCATCTGCGCGATCAGGTACATCAGCGTGACCACCATGGACGCCAGTCCCACCGCCGCGCGCACCGGGCGCTGCCGCATCCGCAGCGCCAGCACGTCCGCCAGGGTGTACCGGCCGGCGTTGCGGACCAGTTCGGAGACCAGCATCAGCACCACCAGCCAGGCGACCAGGAAGCCGATGCTGTAGAGCACGCCGTCGTAGCCGTACAGCGCGATCAGTCCGGTGACGCCGAGGAAGGACGCGGCCGACAGGTAGTCGCCGGAGAGGGCGAATCCGTTCTGCAGCGGCGAGAAGTCGCGGCCGCCGGCGTAGAAGTCCTCGGCGGCGTGGCCGCGGCGGCCGACCCAGATCGTGATGGTCAGGGTGACCGCCACGACGACGGCGAAGAGCGCCACCGCGAGGCCGTGGTGAGGGTGCGCGTTCACCGCAGCTGGTCCTGGGTGTCCCAGCGCAGTTCCAGCGCGGCCCGGTCGCGCTTCGTCCGGGCGTTGCGGGCGTAGAGCCAGGTGAGCAGGAACGTGGAGACGAACTGCCCCAGACCCAGCAGCCAGGCCACGTTCATCGGTCCGGCGACCTGTCGGCGCATCAGCTCCGGCGCGAACGCCTGGGCCACCACGAACAGCAGGTACCAGCTCAGGAACCCGGCGCTGGCCGGGAACACGAACGAGCGGTAGCCCTGCCGGATGTCCTGGAACGCGTCACTGCGCTGGACGCTCCGGTACACCTCGCGCCCGGGCCGCTCCACCGGCACCGCCGGCTCCGCGGTGCGGCGTTGAGCGGCCACCCGCGGTCGGGTGGCCGCAACGGCCCACCAGTCGAATCTCTCCTGCTGTGCCACTGACCAGACTCCATCATTTCGGTCACTCCGACCGAACCATGATGGAGCGTCACAAACCGCACCACGAAATCCACACACATACGTTCACTCGAACCAGCTATGGATCCGTCAATTCACGAACCGTCGGAAATCCCGTGCCGGAACGCGTAGGCCACGGCCTGCGCGCGATCACGCACCGCGGTTTTGGCGAACAGGTTGTTGATGTGCGTTTTCACCGTCGCGGGACTGACGAAGAGCCGTTCGGCGATCTCCGCGTTGGACAGCCCGGCCGCGATCAACGCCAGTACCTCCGCCTCCCGCTGGGTCAGACCGTCCGGCAGCGCCGGACGTCCGACCGGCTTCGGCGGCGCCGCCTCGCCGGACGCGGCCGCGGCGGCCGGGGAGCCCGAAAGCCGTTCCAGCAGCCGCCGTTGGACCTGCGGGGACAGCCCGGCCGCACCGGAGCGGACGTCCGCCACCGCGCGGGCGATCTCGTCCGCGCCGGCGTCCTTGGTGAGGAATCCCCGCGCCCCGGCCTGCAGCGCGGAGAACAGCGAGTCGTCGTCGGCGTAGGTGGTGAGCACCACCACCTCGGTGCCGGGGTGCTCCGCGCGGATCCGGCGGGTCGCCTCCACCCCGTCGCAGCGCGGCATCCGCAGGTCCATCAGCACCACGTCCGGGGCCCGTTCGGCGACCAGCGCGACCGCCTCCTCGCCGTCCGCGGCCGAGCCGACCACCTCGATCCCCGGCAGCAGGCCGAGCAGCATCACGATGCCCTCCCGCACCACGGTCTGGTCGTCGGCGACCACCACCCGGATCCGATCCGCCGTCATGCCGGCACCCGCAGCAGCACGCGCCACCCTCCCTCCTCGGGGCCCGCCAGCAGTTCGCCGCCGAGCAGTTCCGCGCGTTCGCGCATCCCGAGCAGACCGTACCCGCTGCCGCTGTCCGCGAGCGCGGGATCCCCGCCGCGCGGGGCACCGGAGTTGCGCACCTCCAGCTCCACCGCGCCTTCCCGGTAGGCGAGTCGGAGCGCGACCCGGCCGCCGGGGGCGTGCTTGCGGACGTTGGTCAGCGCCTCCTGCGCGGTGCGCCGCACCGCCAGCCCGGCCTCGGCCGGCAGCGGCCGGGGCACCCCGAGGACGGCCAGCTCGGCACCCGACTCCGCGGCCAGCTGGGCCACGAACTCGGCCACCGGGGCGAGTTCGCCGCGCAGCGCGGACAGCGCCTGCCGGGTCTCGGCCAGCCCGTCCTGCGCCATCCGCCGCGCCGCCACCACCCGTTCGCGGACCTCCGCCCGGTCCGCGCCGGCGTCCAGCATCAGCCGGGCCGCCTCCAGGTGCACCAGCTGCGCGGAGAGGCTGTGCGCCAGCACGTCGTGGATCTCCCGGGCGATCCGGGCCCGTTCGGCCAGCGCCGCGGACTCCGCCTGCGCGGCCTGCGCGGCCCGCTCCTGCGCCAGCAGCGCGCGCTGCACCGAGCGGGCCTGGCCGTCCAGCCGCAGCAGGTAGCCGAGCAGCCCGAGCCCGCCGGCCACCGCCAGCACCACCAGCATCGAGTCGCCCGAACCGAGGCCGTAACAGGCCAGCGCCCCGCCGGCGACGGCCAGCCCGGCGGCCAGCGGCAGCCGGATCACCGCCAGCACCGCCAGGCCGCACCAGATGATCCCGGCCAGGGTGTGCGCCCCGCCCTCGGAGGCCAGCCCGGCGACCACCAGCAGCCCGGCCGAGCAGCCGAGCACCGTCCACAGCCGGCGGTGGCGGCAGGCCAGGTGCCAGCCGACGGCCAGCCCGACCGCGGCGAGGATCCAGCCGAGCGGCGGCAGCACCCGCCAGCCGGTGAACCGGTGCTCGGAGAAGGTCCCGAGGACCACCGCGACCAGCGCCGCGGTCCGCCCGCCGACCGCCAGCAGCATCCGGGCCCGGGAGAACCGCTCCCGGATCGGGACGTCCGCCGCGGGCCATCGGGTCCAACGCTCCAAGCTGCTCACTCGGCTGATCCTCTCTCAACTGCGGTCGCCGCCGGCCCCGTGACGGGACCGGCGGCGCGGTGGATCCGACGCTCCGTCAGGCGGCCAGCGTGTGCTTGCCGTCCAGCCGCCCGGCGCGCCAGGACACCACCACGGACCGGACCAGCAGCAGCCCGGCCAGCGAGAGCATCAGCACGCTGGTGGACTGGTGGACGTGGAGCGCGGTGCCCAGGCCGTACCAGCCGATCCGGATCACGATCGCACCCACCCAGGCGAACACCGTGGCAGTGCTGCCCTGCGTCCACAGCGCACCGTCCCGGTCGCGCCAGATCCGCATGGTCCAGCCCCAGGCGCAGCCCATCGCCAGGGTGGTCGCCAGCGAGCCGCCCACGATCAGGGCAGCGGCGGTGCGGTGGTCGGGGTCGATCAGCACCGGGTCGCGCAGCGCGACGGCGGCCAGGATCAGCGGCAGCAGCCAGAACCGGCGCTCGGTGTCCAGCCGGCGGGCCCGCAGCTGCCGGCCCACCACCAGGACGATCACGGCGACGGCGATCAGCACGTTGGACAGGGCGGTCATCTGAGCCTCCAGGACGGGGTTTCCTCGACGCCTCCAAAACTACGGAGCGCACGCCTCCCGATCCTCGGAGCGAGGGTTGATCCGCACGACGAAGGGCTCTCCACCCGTGGGTGGAGAGCCCTTCGTCGTGCGGCCTTCGTCAGGCGTCGATCCGGGACCGGTCCAGGGTGGCCGCCGAGTCGACGATGAACTCCCGGCGCGGTGCCACGTCGTTGCCCATCAGCAGGTCGAAGGTCTTCTCCGCGGACTCCAGGTCGCCCAGGTTGATCCGGCGCAGGATCCGGAACCGCGGGTCCATGGTGGTCTCCGCCAGCTGGTCGGCGTCCATCTCACCGAGGCCCTTGTAGCGCTGGATCGGGTCCTTCCAGCGCAGCCCCTTGCCCTGGAACTCCAGCAGCGTGCGCCGCAGTTCGGAGTCCGAGTAGGTGTAGTGGTACTTCTCCTGCCCGCGCTTGGGGTTGGTCAGCTCGATCCGGTGCAGCGGCGGCACCGCGGCGAACACCCGGCCCTGCTCGACCATCGGCCGCATGTAGCGGTGGAACAGCGTCAGCAGCAGGGTCCGGATGTGCGAGCCGTCGACGTCGGCGTCGGCCATGAAGATGACCTTGCCGTAGCGCGCCTGGTCGATGTCGAAGGTCCGGCCGGAGCCCGCTCCTATCACCTGGATGATCGACGCGCACTCGGCGTTCTTGAGCATGTCGCTCACCGAGGCCTTCTGCACGTTCAGGATCTTGCCGCGGATCGGCAGCAGCGCCTGGAACTCGGAGTTGCGGGCCAGCTTGGCGGTGCCGAGCGCCGAGTCGCCCTCGACGATGAAGAGTTCGCTGCGGTCGACGTCGTCGCTGCGGCAGTCGGCCAGCTTGGCCGGCAGCGAACTGGTCTCCAGCGCGGTCTTCCGGCGCTGCGCCTCCTTGTGCTGCCGGGCGGCGACCCGGGTCCGGGCGGCCGCGACCACCTTCTCCAGCACCGCGCGGGCCTGCAGCTTCTCGTCCTTCTTGGCGGAGGTCAGGAAGTTCTTCAACTCCCGCGCCAGCACGGCCGCGACGATCCGGTTGGCGGCCGAGGTGCCGAGCACCTCCTTGGTCTGCCCCTCGAACTGCGGCTCGGCGAGCCGGACGGTGACCACCGCGGTCAGGCCCTCCAGCGCGTCGTCCTTGGTGACGTCGTCCTCGGCGACCCGCAGCAGCTTGGCCGACCGCAGCGTCTCGTTGACGGTCTTGGCGAGCTGCCGCTCGAAACCGGTGACGTGGGTGCCGCCCTTGGGCGTGGCGATGATGTTGACGAAGGAGCGCAGCGTGGTGTCGTAACCGGCGCCCCAGCGCATCGCGATGTCCACCCCGAGTTCGCGGGTGACCTCGGTGGGGGTCATGTGCCCGAGCTCGTCGAGCACCGGCACGGTCTCCTTGAAGGTGCCCTCGCCGCGCAGCCGCAGCACGTCGCAGACCGGCTTGTCCGGGGCGAGGAACTCGCAGAACTCGCTGATGCCGCCGTCGAAGCGGAAGGTGTCCTCCTGGACCTGCTCACTCTCGGTGAGGCGCTCGTCACGGACCACGATGGTCAGGCCGGGCACCAGGAAGGCGGTCTGCCGGGCCCGGCTGTGCAGCGACTCCAGCGAGAGCCGGGCGTCCTTCAGGAAGATCTGCCGGTCCGCCCAGTACCGGATCCGGGTGCCGGTCTTCCCGCGCGCGGCCTTGCCCTTCTTGGTCAGCCCGCTGCCGGCCTCGAACGGCGCGTCCGGGCTGAGTTCGGTGAAGATGCCGGGGGTACCGCGCCGGAAGCTGATCGCGTGCGTGGTCCCGCCGCGGTCCACCTCGACGTCCAGCCGCGCGGACAGCGCGTTCACCACCGAGGCGCCGACGCCGTGCAGACCGCCGGAGGCCGCGTACGAGCCGCCGCCGAACTTGCCGCCCGCGTGCAGCTTGGTCATCACCACCTCGACGCCGGACAGCCCGGTCTTCGGCTCCACGTCCACCGGGATGCCGCGCCCGTTGTCCCGGACCTCCACCGAACCGTCCGGGTACAGCTGCACCTCGATCCGGTCGCAGTGCCCGCCGAGCGCCTCGTCCACCGCGTTGTCGATGATCTCCCAGAGGCAGTGCATCAGGCCGCGACTGTCCGTCGAACCGATGTACATGCCCGGGCGCTTCCGGACCGCCTCCAGCCCCTCCAGGACGAGCAGATGCCGCGCGGTGTAGTCGGAACCGCCCTCGCCGGTCACCAGAGAGGACGGCACGGTCTTTTCTCCACTCACGCTCTGCACTCCTCCATGACGTTGACGGACACCCCCGCATGCTCTCAGCAACTGAGACCGAGGCTGCCGAGGTCCGCGCGCTTTGTACGCGCTGCGCGAACACGACCGGCGCCGCGGACGCGAGCCACAGCCTGCCATCTCCTGCCGACACCACGGGTCCTGGCGGATCGCGGCCGCCGGGCAGGGCGGCGGAGCTGCTGTGATGCGGGCAAACGGGGTTCGGGACGGGGCTTATGCTCCAACCCAGCGGAGGATTATGCTACGCGGACCTCGCACCCCGGCCCGATCGGGCGTTCGAGGTGAGGGACGGCTCATGGGAATCGGTACGCATGAACCACCGTTGCCCGGGGCACGTCCTCATCAACACACACAGAAGAATCCTCAAAGAGAAAAGCCACGAGCGGGAACGAATTCGACCTGGTTGGATGTTGATCCTGGTACACAGCTCGTCGAGCTAGAGAAGAGGCGACGTGACTACTGTTCTGACCCCTGCGAGCCCGCTGACCGCGGCTGACCGCTGCGACCGTTGCGGCGCCCAGGCCTACCTGCGCGTCGTCCTTTCCAGCGGCGGAGAACTGCTCTTCTGCGCCCACCACGGGCGCAAGTTCGAGCCCGAGCTCAAGAAGATCGCCGTGGAGATACACGACGAGAGCAACCGCCTCTCCGGTACGTCGGCCGTCGCCGAGGACGGCGAGCGCTGACCAACCCGCTCGTCCGCCGAGCTGCCTGACGGCCGGGCGACCCTCCCCTCGGGGCGGGTCGCCCGGCCGTGGCATTTCTCACCGCGGGCTCACAACACCGAGTGCACCGCCTCCGCCACCGCGGAGATCCGGGTGTACACCCCGGGATGGCCGGCCTCCGCGCAGCCCGCACCCCACGACACCAGCCCGGCCAACCGGCCGGCCACCACCAGCGGACCGCCGCTGTCGCCCTGGCACGCGTCCCGGCCGCCCTGTTCCTCGCCCGCGCAGACCATGGTCCGCGCGTCGTAGGCGCTGTCCGAACCGCCCGGGTACGCGTGCCCGCACGCGCCGTCCGCGATGATCGGCACCGTCACCTGGCGCAGGCTGTTCGCGTAACTGCCGTTGCCCCGGGTGTCGCCCCAGCCGAACACCGTCGCCGGGGTGCCCGCCGCGTACGGCTCGCTCTCCCCCGGGCCGACCAGCTCCAGCGTCGGCCGCCCGTCCAACGGCTCGGCCAAGGTGAGCACCGCCACGTCCCGGGTGTTGGCGGTGAAGCTGTACCCCGGGTCGATCCACACCCCGCGCACCACGACCTCCCGGCCCGCGGTGCCGCGCAGGTCGTCCCGCCCGACGATCGCCCGCAGCCCGGGACGCTCGGTGGGGCGGGCCGTCGACTCGTCGTAGAAGCAGTGCGCCGCGGTGACCACCTTGGTCGGGGTGACCAGCGCCCCGCCGCAGAACTGCCCGGACCGCGCCGAGCCGAACTGCTGCCGGCTGGAGAGCGCCACCATCCACGGGTGATCACCGGTGCTCGCGTTTGAACCGCCGACGATCCGGCGCTGCGCGGCGGCCGGCGCCGCGGCGCCCAGGGCGAGCAGCGGGCACGGCAGGGCGGCCAGGGCGACGAGCGCGACCGCGCGGCGGCGCAGCCGGGGCGCGAACGTGTCCAGGATGGGCACCGGATCTCCAGGGGTTCGACGTGCTGGTCAGGTGTGCCGGCGGTGCGACAACCGGCCCAGCGTAGTCAGCCGCTCACCCCGCGTGCCTGATCTCCGGCACCCCGCCACCCCAACGAGCGACTCCCGCACACGCGAACGGGCCCCTCCGCCGTCGGCGAAGGGGCCCGTCCGGGTGACGAGAGGTCAGTCCAGGTAGTCGCGCAGCACCTGGGACCGCGACGGGTGGCGCAGCTTCGACATGGTCTTGGACTCGATCTGGCGGATGCGCTCACGCGTCACGCCGTAGACCTTGCCGATCTCGTCCAGGGTCTTCGGCTGACCGTCCGTCAGGCCGAAGCGCATCGAGACCACGCCGGCCTCGCGCTCGGAGAGGGTGTCCAGCACCGAGTGCAGCTGCTCCTGGAGCAGCGTGAAGGAGACCGCGTCGGCCGGGACGACCGCCTCGGAGTCCTCGATCAGGTCACCGAACTCGCTGTCGCCGTCCTCGCCGAGCGGGGTGTGCAGCGAGATCGGCTCGCGGCCGTACTTCTGGACCTCGATGACCTTCTCGGGGGTCATGTCGAGTTCCTTGGCCAGCTCCTCCGGGGTGGGCTCGCGGCCCAGGTCCTGGAGCATCTGGCGCTGCACGCGTGCGAGCTTGTTGATGACCTCGACCATGTGCACCGGGATGCGGATGGTGCGGGCCTGGTCGGCCATGGCGCGGGTGATCGCCTGCCGGATCCACCAGGTCGCGTAGGTCGAGAACTTGTAGCCCTTGGTGTAGTCGAACTTCTCGACCGCACGGATCAGACCCAGGTTGCCCTCCTGGATCAGGTCCAGGAAGAGCATGCCGCGGCCGGTGTAGCGCTTGGCCAGCGAGACCACCAGGCGGAGGTTGGCCTCCAGCAGGTGGTTCTTGGCGCGGCGGCCGTCCTCGGCGATGATCTCCAGCTCGCGCTTGAGCTTGGGGGCGAGCTTGTCGGCCTGGCTCAGCTTGTCCTCGGCGAACAGGCCGGCCTCGATCCGCTTCGCGAGCTCGACCTCCTGCTCGGCGTTGAGCAGCGGGACCTTGCCGATCTGCTTCAGGTAGTCCTTGACCGGGTCGGCGGTGGCGCCGGCGACCGCGACCTGCTGAGCCGGGGCGTCGTCCTCGTCGTCGTCGGAGAGCACGAAGCCCTGGTCCGAGTCCTCCTCGGGCTCGCCCTCCTTGACGTCACCGGGGAGCGCCACGTCCTCGAGGAGCTCCTCCTCGGAGACCTCCTCCTCGCCGGCCTTGCCGCCCGGCTTGGCGGCGGTCGCGGCGGTCTTCTTCGCGGCGACGGCCTTCTTGGCGGGAGCGGCGGCCTTCTTGGCCACCGCCTTCTTGGCGGGGGCGGCCTTCTTGGCGACCGCCGCCTTCGCCTCGGTGATCTCGATGGTCTCCACGACCGTCACCTCGGCGGTGGTCACCGCGGCCGCGACCACCGGGGCCGGGGTCGCCGCGGGGGCGATCCGCACCGGGGGCTTGGTCTGGGCGACCGGCGTACGCGTGGTGACCGCCTTGGTCGCGGTGCGCTTGGTGGTGCTCTTGGCCGCGACGCTCTTGCGCTTGGCGCCGGCCGGTTCGGCCGCGCTGACCATCAGCTCCACCCCCTCCTCAATCAGCACCTGGTTGAGGCTGCGCATGACGTTCTTCCACTTGGTGACCGGGATCTGGTCCGCCTCGAACGCGTGGCGCACGTCGTCACCGGCGATCTGCCCCTGGGCCTTGCCCCGCTCGATGAGCGCCAGCAGTGCCGCGGACTCGGCAATCTCGGGGGGAAGCGAACGGGATGTGCTGGCCGACACGAACAACCTCTCGGACGATGAGTGGACACGAACCCGGACCCGACCACCCGAGGAACCGGGTGAATGGACGGGGACTGGGTCTGCAGGACGGCAGCAGCGCCGCAGACCAACACAGCATTGTGGCATGTGGTGGTATTCCGGAGCTGCTTCCGCTCCGTACACATCGCTGCCGCCCCTCAAGTGTTACGCATGCCCGTCGTGGCGCCCGTCACACCGCCCGGAGAGGCCGGGGCAGCTGCCCCGAGCGGCCTATCCCCTCCCGGTGTCGGTGCGCCGATGGCCCCCCGGCTGCGGGTGACGGCAGCTGAAGGGCCATATCCATCGGACCGGCGTTCGTGCGGGGCGCGGGCGGGTCAGTGCTCGCGGGGGGCCGGGACCGCGTGCTCGATGTCCGGGTGGACGGTGAGCAGCGCGCGGACCGCCGCCTCGGCGGCGGTGCCGTCCCCGGTGCCGAGGGCGTCCACCAGCCGGGCGTGCAGGCTGACCGCCGACTCCGACGGGCGCTCGCAGGTGGCGCCGGAGCCGCCGGAGACCTGCAGCGCGCCGGTGACGATCCCCGACAGGTGCTCCAGCATCCGGTTCCCGGCCATCTGCAGCACGAGGCCGTGCAGCTCGGCGTCCGCCCGCGCGTAGCTGACCAGGTCACCCTGGCTGCCCGCGTGGCCCATGATCTCGGTCAGCTCGACCAGGCGGTGCTGGACGTCCTCCCGGCCGTGGCCCGCGGCCAGCCGGGCGGCCAGCGGCTCGATCGCCCAGCGCAGTTCGAAGAGTTCACGGCGCTGCTCGTCGCGCTGCGGGCCGAAGGCGCGCCACTCGATGATGTCGGGGTCCAGCAGGTTCCAGTCGCTCACCGGGCGGACCCGGGTGCCGACGTTCGGCCGGGCCGAGACCAGGCCCTTCGCCTCCAGCACCCGCAGCGACTCGCGCACCACGGTGCGGGAGACCTCGAAGCGCTGGCCGATCTCCTCCGGCACCAGCGGGCGGTCGGCGCCCAGGTCACCGGAGACGATCATCTGGCCGAGCTGCTGAACCAGCTGGCCGTGCAGGCCGCGGCCGCGGCTGCTGGTGGTCTTCCGACCGACCCGGGAGAGCTCGCTCTCCGCCCCCTCCCAGCGGGGGGCCGGCGGTGCCGGGCGATCGGCGTACGGGAAACGGTCCAGCTCGGAGGCGGAGATCGACTCGGCCTGGCGAGCGGCGGTCACGGTGGGGTGCGCAAGGGTACTCACGCCTCCTTTGTCGGCGATCGGCGGAGCCGCCTTGAGGATTCTCCTGAAAAGCACACGAAAGGGTGATCGGCCGTGTCTGGATAATTGACTTCTTATCAGCCAGAAATGCGCATAACGGTCACAGCGGACGCAGCCCTCTGCTCATCACCGCTCATCGCTACCGGTTTTTCCGCCCCATCCGTCTCATCCAGCTCATTGGTCACAACTGTCACATCGTCACCAGGGGACTTTGACCGGGGTGAGGTCGCCGGTGTGCCAGGGGCTTTGCCGAGGCAGGGAGCGGGCGGTGGAGCGGCTGAGGAGGGAGCGAGCGGCGGGACGGCCGGGGTGGGGCTCTCGGGGGGACCGGGGTCAGAGTGAGCGGCGGCGGAGTTGGGTCAGAGTGAGCGGCGGCGGAGTTGGGCGAGGACGGCGGCCAGCACCAGCAGCACGGCCGGGACGAGCACCGCGGCGATCACCACCCCGTCCAGCGCGGCGGCCGCCCGGCCCGCGGTGCCGCGGACCCAGTTCAGACCGTACTGAAAGGGCATCAACTCACGGCCCCAGAGCGGCCAGTCGCGTCCCGCCCGGTGCAGCACCAGCCCGGCGGTGGGCTCCAGGGCGGCGGGCAGCGCGCAGGTCAGCAGGAAGCCCGCCGTCGCGCTGCGGACCAGTGAGGTCGCCAGCAGGCCGACCCAACCGCTCACCACCACCAGCCCCAGGAACCCCAGCAGCGGACGGCCGATCCCACCGCGCTCCAGCGCCGCGGACAGCCCCGCCGGGTCGAGCAACGGGGCCGCCGACACCCCCGCGGGCAGCGCGAGCCGCACCACCAGCGCGTCCACCACCAGCGTGACCACCGCAAGCAAAGCGGACATCACGCCCACCACCGCCGCCTTCGCCGCGAGCGCGCGCAACCGCCGACCGAACGTCACCCGCGAGGCGGCCAGGCCCGGCCAGCGCAGCTCATGGCCGTAGCAGAGCGCGCCGAGGGCGGCCGAGGCGAGCGCCGCGACCGGCAGCGGCAGTACCGGCACCACCGCCGCCACGCTGCGCAGAGCCTGACTGATCGTCAATTCCTCTGCCGGTGCCTGCCGGGCCAGCACGGCCGCCACCGCCGCGTCCACCAGCAGCGCCGCGACGAGCAGCACCCAGGTCGAGCGCACTCCGCGCAGCCGCCGCACCTCACACGCCATCACGCGCACGGTCTTCACTCGCTCTCGTTCGGGTGGCCGGCACCGAGGGCGCGCAGCCGGGAGGCACCGTGGTCGCCCGCCCCGCGTTCGGCGGCGGCAGGCGCCGGGGGCGCGGGGACATTCGCGGGCTGCGGCACCGACGCCTGCGGGGCGGGTACGCCCGGCGTTGCCGCCAGCAGTTCGGCGTCGGTGGGGGTGGTGGCGAGGTGCTCGGCGTCGAGCGCGGTGGGCGCGGCGGGCGCGGGTGTGGGGACGGCCGGGGCGTTGGCAGTTGGGGCGGTGGCGGTTGGGGCCAGCGCGGCGGCGGCCCAGCGGCCGGCCTGCAGGCCACGGTGATCGAGCGGGCGGTGGGGCGGCTCGGACGTCTTCGGCCGGTGCTCGTCGTTGTGGCTACGGTCGTTGCGGTCGGGCTCGCCGTAGTGGTCGGGGTCGGGGGTGGTCGGGCGGGCGACGCCGGCGGGGCGGGGCTGGGCGGTGACCGGGCGCAGGTCCGGGGCCGTTGATCGGGCGGCGTCGTCCGGCTCCTGACGGGTCGTACGGATCCGCACCTGGCCGGAGCGGCCGGAGCCGGCGGGGAGCGTGGCCGGGTAGGAGACCGGGCGCTCCACCACCTTGTCGGCCAGTTCGTGCAGCAGGATGCCGTTGCGGTAGGCGAGTTCGCCGATCTCGGTCCGGCCGATGCCGCTGACCGCGAGACCTGCGCCGCCGTCCCGCCTGACCTGGGCGCCCTGGCCGGTCAGCAGGTCCGCGAGCCGGGACATCTGCGGGCCGCGGACCGCGACTTCGGGGTGCAACCGCGTGCGGCGGAACTCCACCACGGGCTGGTCCGCCGCCAACCGGCCCTGATCGAGGGTGACCACCCGGTCGGCGAGCGTGGCGGCCTCCTGCGGGAACCGGGTGGTCAGCAGGACGGTGCCGCCGGCCACCGCGAAGGACCGCAGGAAGGCGTGGAACCACTCCTCGTTCCGTGGTGACAGGCCCTCGGTCGGGGCGTCCAGCAGTAGCGCGGAAGGCGTGCCGAGCAGGGCGGCGGCCAGTGCCAGGCGGCGGTGCATGCCCGGTGAGAAGGTGCCGATCCGGTGGTCGGCGACTGCCGCCAGCCGGGTCTGCTCCAGCAGTTCGTCAGCCCGCTTCGCCGGGACTCCGGCGGTACCGGCCAGCATCCGCAGGTGCGCACGGGCGCGCAGCCCCGGGTGCCCGGCCTCCGGACGCCCCGACGGCAGCAGCAGTCCGACCTCCCGCTCCGGCCGACGGATCCGCCGGTAGGTGCGGCCGTCGAACAGCGTGATCCCGTGACCGCGCTCCAGTTCCACCATCAGCCTCAGCGCGGTGCTCTTGCCCGCGCCCTCGTCGCCGAGCAACGCCGTGACCATGCCCGGCCGAGCGTCGAACGTCAGGTCGAGTACCGCAGGAGGGCGCGCCCGTCGGTAGACCTTGGTCAGTCCGGTGATCTGGATCATCGTCGCCCGCTCCCTCGACCGCTCGCAGACCGGAGGATGTCCGCCGTTCCTGAGCCAGCACAGTAGGGTGCGGAGCCGACGAAACCGGGCATTCCGGATGGGTCGTGGGCGGTGTTAGCGCCGACCTCACCCGAACAGGGGACACCACCACCGGGTCCCTGGCGCGAATCTCACGGACCGTCACCAGCCGTCCGCCGCAGCGCAGTCGGGGGCGGTGGCGCAGCCCCGGGGCCCCAGGCCTTCGGTCAGGCCTCCGGTCGAGGTGCCGGTCAGGCCTCCGGGCGGAGCATCGGGGGGTTGAGGACTGTCGCGCCGCCGGCCGTGAAGAGCTGGGCCGGGCGGCCGCCCTGGCGGGTGGTGGTGCCGCCGGAGGGGAGGAGGAAGCCGGGGGTACCGGTGACCTTGCGGTGGAAGTTGCGGGGGTCCAGCACCACGCCCCAGACCGCCTCGTACACCCGGCGCAGCTCGCCGACGGTGAACTCGGGCGGGCAGAAGGCGGTCGCCAGCGAGGAGTACTCGATCTTCGACCTGGCGCGTTCCACGCCCTCCGCCAGGATCTGGCCGTGGTCGAACGCGAGCGGCATGCCGTCGACCGGGGCCTGGTTGAGCAGTTCGCCCACCGGGGCCCAGCGGGCACTGCTGGCGTCGCCGCCCGCACGCGGGGTCGGCAGGTCGGGGGCGAGCACCAGGTAGGCCACGCTCACCACGCGCATCCGGGGATCACGCTGGGGGTGGCCGTACGTGGCCAGCTGTTCCAGGTGCGCACCCGCCGGGGTCTGGCCGGCCACCGGCTGGCCGGGAGCCGACTGCGCGCGCAGCCCGGTCTCCTCCGCCAGCTCACGGGACGCCGCCTCCGCCAGGCCCTCGTCCGGGCGCACGAACCCGCCCGGCAACGCCCAGTACCCCTTGAACGGGGCCTCGCCGCGCTTCACCAGCAACGCGCACAGCGCGTGCTCGCGCACCGTCAGCACGACCAGGTCAACCGTGACTGCGAACGGGGGGAAGGCTGACGGGTCATAACGCGACATGGCGCTGATCTTAGTCGTCTCTCTGACGATAATCACAGACCACGGCCTTGCGGGCCCACCGGACGCGATTCCCGCACGCGGGATGCGGGGCGCGAGGGAGCGAGAGGGGGCGAGAGGGGGCGGGCGCGAGGGGCAGGCGCGCGGCGACGCGCGGACGCGAGGGGCGGCGGACGGACACGGGGGTCGGCGGGCCCCGGGGCGGGCGGACACTGGAACGGGCGGATGCCGGAACGGACGGATGGCTGGGGTCGGCGGACACTGGGACGGGTGTGGGCCGCCGCGCAGTCGGACCCTGGCGTGGGGCGGCGACGGCCGGAGGGTGGCGGGTGGTCGGGCCGCAGGGTGGCGCGGCGCCCGGCCCGGGCGGCTAGCGTGCGGCGAGTTGCAGTGCCGGTGCCGCCTCCTCCACGACCGCGACGCCGATCCGGCTGACCCGGACCGAGAAGGGTTCGCCTGCGACTCGGAGGCCGGTGAGTTGGAGTTCGCCGAGTGGGGCGGTGCTCGCCGGGCGGGTCACCACCCGACCTGACGGGACGTCAGGCCGGACGCCTGCCAGCGAGAGGACCAGGTGCACCGCGGCGGCTGCGGAGACCGCGGCCGGGCGGCACGCGGCCGGGTGGGGCACCGGCGGGCAGTCGGCGACCTTCTGCTCGCCGGCGTACATCTCGGGCAGGCGGCCGTCGAAGTGCGCGGACGCCTCCAGGAGGCCCTCCAGCAGTATCTCGGCCTCGCGCTCGAAACCGGCGTCGACCAGGCCGCTCACCGCGAGGGCCGTCTCCTGCACCCGCACCGAACCGCTGCGATGCCCGAGCGGGTTGAACCGCGGCGACTTGGCGCTGAGCGTGCGCAGGCCCCAGCCGCAGTCGAGCTCCGGGGTGACCAGGCGCTGGGCGAGCAGCCGGGCCTGTTCGCGGTCGAGCAGGCCCTCGTGCATCTTGCCCTCGGCGGCCAGGCCGACGTCGAAGAGGTGCACCAGGGTGGAGGCGAGCGCCGGCACCGGCCGGTCCTGCGCCAGCAGGGCCGCGGCCGGGCGGCCACCGGACAGGTCGTCGATCCAGAACTCCTCGCGGAACCGGTCCCGGAGGTCCGCCGCCCAGCTGCGCCACTCCGCCGCACCGGGCCGGTCGAACGCCTCGAGCAGGTCCGCACCCTGCAGTGCCGCGCGGTGCGCCTGGGCCTGTACCTCGCACCTGGCCACGCCCGGACGCCCGGCCCGTTCCTCGGCGGGGCGACCGAAGTCGGTGACGAAGCCCACCGGTCCGTCCGGTCCCTCCACCACGCCGGCCTTCAGCGCGCCGAGCGCGCGCTCAGCGGCGGGCAGCAGCTCGGCCACCTCGGCACGCGGCAGGCCCCAACGCCACGCCTCGGCCAGCACGGTGACGAACAGCAAGGTCGCCTCGGTGGCGGTGCAGGTCGCCGGGAGCTCCGGACCGCCATGCCGCAGCGGTCCGGGGATCACCCCGTCCATCGTCTGACCGCTCGGCGCGGCGGCGGGTGCGGGAGCCGGTACCGAAGCCGGCGTGGCGGCGGGACCGTCGCCGTTCGGGTTCGCGGCAGCCGGAACTGACACCCCGTTGGCCGGATCGCCCGGTTGAGGCGCTGAGGGACCGGCCCCGTCGCCGGAGAGCGGCGGCACCTCGCCGACGGGCGGCGTCGGGCGGGAGACCGCCGGACGGGTGGAGGGGGCGGGGGCGAGGTGTTGGCGGCGGGCCGCCGCGCGGAGGGTGCCGGCGGCGAGGCGGGTGCCCAGCGGCAGGGCCATCCGGGCTGCCCAGAGTGCGTCGGCGGCGGTGAGACCGAACCGCCAGGGCGCGCCCGAGGCGGTGTAGAGGTCGGTGGGCCGGTCGGCGTCGGCGAGCAGCAGGCCGCCGAGCGAGTCCAGCGCACGGTTGACCAGCCGCGCGGCGCGGCGGTCGTCGGCGCGGACCTCGGGCTCGGACCAGGGCAGCGGAACGCCCGGGCCCCGCCCCGTCGGCGGGCGGCCGGTCGAGGGCGGGGTCTCCAGTTCGGCACGCAGCTCTACGGACCAGCGGGCGCCCGGCTGGATCTCCAGGTCCCAGCGGAGCACACCGGCTCCGGCAAGCACCGCGTGCGGCGAGGGGCGGGCGCTCACGCTGGCCGCCCGGCCGTGGCCGGCCCAACGGAGTCCGGCCGACTGCACCTGACCCGGCAGGTCGGCGGAGCGGCGGCCCGCCGCGATGTCGGTGAGCAGGCCGAGGTCGGTGCCGACCGCGATCTCCAGCGGCAGCCGGGCCGGGCGGGCGCCGGTGTTGCGGACCGTCACCGTCTCCGCGCCGTCGGCGTGCCGGAGCCGTTCCACGGTCAGCGCCGGATCGGGGTCGAGGTCGCCGGGCACCCGCACCGCGCCGACGAAGCGGGCGGCGGCCGCAGAGGTCAGGGTGCCCTGCAGCGACAGTGGCTCCATACCGCCCAGTCTCAGCTCCATCCGGGCCACGGTGCGCACGCCGTGCCGGAAGAAGCCGTGCAGCCCCTGCCCGCGCAGCTGACCGTCCGGACCGGAGACCGCCATGCCCGGCGCGTTCACGCACATCACGTCGTGCGCGGCGGAGGGCTGCGGACGGGGCGGCGTCGGCTGCGCCGCCGGTCGGGCCGGGCCGGCACCGAGCGAGGCGCCTCCGGCCGGACCAACGCCTGCGCCGCCAAACGGAGCTGACGCGTGGTCGGGGCGGGGCGCGCCCGGGCCGCCGCGCGCGGCTCCGGGTCCGGGGCGGGTGGCCCCGGGCGGCACGGTGGTGCCGTACGGCGGCGTGGTGCCGGTGGGAGCACCGGGCGGGTACGCCGCGCCACTGCCGGGTGTCCCGTACGGCGGGGTGGCGCCCGGCGGGTAGCCCGGACCGCCGGAGGGCGTGCCGTACGGCGGGGTGCCGTACGGTGACGGTCCGCCAGGGCCACCAGAGCCGCCAGGGCCGTGGGGTCCACCGGTCGGCGTGCCGTAGGGCGGGGTGCCGGGGGTGCCGTAGGGCGCGCCTCCGTGGCCGGGGGTGGGGGGAACCGTGGGGGCGGTGCCCGGCGTCCGGTAGGTGGGAGCGGGTTCTGACGGTGCGCCGGGTGGGGCGGCCGAGTACGGGTTCGGAGGCGTGGCAGGGCGGGGCGGCACAGCGGAGGCCTGCGCGCCGGTGAACGCGTCGGCGTCGCCGGCGGGCGAGTTGGTGGGCGGCAGCGGATGGGACGCTGCGTGGGGTGGCCTTGGGTCGGTCACCGGGCTCTCCTCCCCTCGGTCGGCCGGCGACTGGGGGCTCGGCCGACCGTGAGCGTGCTCGATAGCGGTCAGTGCTGCTCTGCCGCCAGGACACGCGGCTCCGACGCGGATGGGCCCGGACCGCCGGTGTTCCGCCCGGACCGGGGTGGTGTCCCGGCCTGGACGCCAGTGCCGCCCGAGGTCCGGCCGCGCCGGGTCGAACGACGCGTGGCCGGTTCCCGACACGGTCGGCCGGGCCGTGTTCAGCCCGGCGGTGTCGGTACAGGTAGCGGCGCTCCGCAGGTTGAACGCACCACACCTGCCCCAGGTCACGCCTGTCCGGCGGGCCTCCGGTCGGATGCGGCCGCGCGCCGACGGTCGATCGGCGGTCTGCGGCCGACACTCGCGGTGCCCGCTGTGTCGTGGTGCCGATCGGGGTACTCCACACGTGGCGGACGCCCCCCGGCGGCTCCTGTCCGCCGTCAGGATACGGTGCGGGGACGGCGACGACCGCACCGGTGACCCCGGCGGTCGGTGTCGCGTCCCACCTGTGACCAGCTCGCACCAAGGAGTTGCATGTCCACCCGCAACCGCCTGCCCGGAATCGTCACCACCGACCACCAGTTCCGGGTCCCGCTGGATCACGGCGCGCCGGACGGCGAGCACATCAAGGTCTACGCCCGCGAGGTGGTGGCCGCCGGTCGCGAGCACGACGAGCTGCCGTGGCTGGTCTACCTGCAGGGCGGCCCGGGCGGCAAGGCCAACCGGCCGCTGGGACGCGATGGTTGGCTGACCCGGGCGCTCGACGACTACCGGGTGCTGCTGCTGGACCAGCGCGGCACCGGCCGCTCCACCCCGGCCACCCGGCAGACCCTGGCCCGCCGCGGCGACGCCCGGCAGCAGGCCGCGTACCTGGCGCACTTCCGGGCCGACTCGATCGTCCGGGACGCCGAGCTGATCCGCCGTCAGCTGCTCGGTGCCGAGGGCACCTGGAGCCTGCTCGGTCAGAGCTTCGGCGGCTTCTGCACCCTGACCTACCTCTCGCTGGCCCCGGAGGGACTGCGAGAGGCGTTCGTCACCGGTGGCCTGGCCGGGCTGCGCCGCTCGGCGGACGAGGTCTACCGCGCCGCCTACCCGCGGGTCGCCCGCAAGAACGCCGGGCACTACGCCCGCTTCCCCGAGGACGTGGCGACGGTACGGCGAATCGCCGCGCACCTCGCCGAACGGCCCGCGACGCTGCCGGACGGCGGGACGCTGACCGTCCGCGCCTTCCAGGCGCTCGGCCTGATGCTGGGCAGCGGCAGCGGCTCCTACGCGCTGCACTACCTGCTGGAGGAGGCGTGGGTGGATGGCCCGGACGGCCCCGAGCTCTCGGACACCTTCCTGGCCGGCGCGCAGGCGCAGCTCTCCTTCGCGCAGGGCCCGCTCTACGCCGTGCTGCACGAGTCGATCTACGGTCAGCGCTCGGTGGACGCCGGTGCCACCGACTGGTCGGCGGAGCGGGTGCGCAAGGAGTTCCCGGAGTTCGACGCCGAGGCGGCGCTCACCGCGGACCGCCCGGTGCTTTTCACCGGCGAGATGATCTACCCCTGGATGTTCGAGAGCGACCCGGCGCTGCGCCCGCTGCGCGAGACCGCGCAGCTGCTCGCCGAGCGCACCGACTGGCCCGACCTGTACGACCTGGAGCGCCTTGCGGCGAACCGGGTGCCCGTGTACGCGGCGGTGTACCACGACGACATGTACGTGGACACGGCGCACTCGTTGGAGACCGCGGACGCGGTGGCCCGGGTGCGGACGTGGGTCACCAACGAGTGGGAGCACGACGGGGTCCGGGTGAGCAACGGCCAGGTGCTCGACCGGCTGATCCGGATGGCGCGCGGCGAGGTCTAGCCGCTCCCCGCACGGCCGGGTGTCGAGGCTACGCACAGTCAACCTCCGTTGCGGTGGTGTCGGTTGGCCCCCGCGCGGGGGCTGCGGTGCCTGGCCTGCTCGACCAGGTGCGTGCGCGGGCGCAGCCTGCGCACGGGTGAACGAGCCGCGACGCCTCCCGGCGGGCACGGCCTCGCCGGATCCGACGGATCGGGTACGGCAGGTGCGGGCGTTTCGGGCGCAGCCGGTGCGGGCGTGTCAGGCACAGCCGGTGCGGGCGTGTCAGGCACAGCGGGTTCGGGTGCGTCAGGCACAGCGGGTTCGGGTGCGTCGGGACCCGCAGGCTCTGGCACGTCGGGCACGGCAGCGGCGGACGTATGGGGCACGGCAGGTGCAGCCACCGCGGGTCCAGCCGGGTCGGTCGGTACCGCAGGCCGGTCAGGCCGGTCAGGCCGGTCGGATCGGTCCGGTCGGTCAGGCCGGTCCGGTCGGTCAGGCCGGTCGGATCGGTCCAGTGCGTCGTCGCCATCCGGAGTCGCGGGTCCGGTCTCGCCGTCCGTGCCCGGCGGGTGGTGGGGGACGGGCAGGTGGCGCAGGCGGGCGGCTCGTTCGCGGCGGACGATGCGGTGCAGGGCCTCCGGGGCGAGGCCGGAGTTCAGGGATTCGTAGAGGAGTTGGGCCAGGGTGTAGTCCGGTTCCAGTTCCAGGGCGCGGGCGAGCACGACCCGCGCGGTGGCGAGGTCTCCGGCCAGCCAGGACGTCCAGGCCAGCAGGGTCATCGGCGGGGCGGCCAGGTGCTCGAAGGGGTCGACGCAGCGCTGGATGAGGAACCGCCACAGCCGCTGGGCGACGGCGAGTTCGTTGGGTTCGGCGTACTCGGCGGCGCGGTCCCGACCGAGCTTGTCCTGGAAGCCGACCAGCAGCCGGGCCGTCCGCCTGGTGTCGAGCTCGCGTGCTCCGGTGCGGAACTCGGCCATGGCGCTGGCCAGGAGCTCGGCGGTGCGCTCGACCGCGGCGTACCGGCCGCCCGGGCCGGCGAGTTCGCGGATGAACGGCGGTCCGGCGTCCTCCAGGGCGCGGCGCTGGACCTCGGCGAGCGGCGGGCCCACCGCGGCGAGGCCGGCCACGATCGCCTTGCGGCTGCCGCGCGGGGCGAGCCCCGCGTAGGTGGCCGCGACCGCGAGCGGGCTGGGTTGGTGCGCCGCGCGGACCGGAGTGCCGTCGGGGTGACAGCAGTCGACTCCGGTGCACAGGAAGGACCACCAGCGACCGCCGGAGACGCACAGCGACTCCTTGACGATCACCTGCTCGGCCTCGAAGGCCCGGGCGAGCGCGCCGGCCAGCGGACTGAGCGCCGTCAGCACGGCCCGGCCGCCCTCGGGCGCCGGGTCTCCCCCGGCGGGATCGCGGCACACGTACAGCAGGACTTGGGCAGGGCGCCGATCTCGCTGCTCGGAGAGCTCGATCAGCAGCCGGGCGGATTCGGTGGCAACGCGCTCCCAGTGCGCGGGGTCGTCCGGAATGTCGATCCGGATCACCCCGCCCTGGTCCAGCGCGGGGCCCTGCAGGCCCACCGCGACGATGCTGTCGTCGGGGAAGAAGCCCAACAGGTACGGGAGCATCTCGGCCATGTCGGCCGGGCCGCGCAGCCGGACCGGGAGGTGGCCGGGGAGCGGGGCGGGCGTGGTGGTGCGGTCGTCTGCGGTCATGGCCGGAAGCCTGGCCCCGGAAGCGATCCGCCGGCCGACATTTCCGCTTCCCTGTGGATAAACCGGGGGGTTCAGCATTTGCTCCCGCAAATGGCCCAATCCTCACCGGGATACCGCCTTCTCATGGTATTTCATCCGACCGACGTCGAGTTATCCACAGCCCGGCATTCGCGGTCTGTCCGCCGCGCGCGGTATCCATGACCCCATGCAGACGCGCGAGCTCCACCCCACCACCCCCGCCGACCGCGCCGCCGTCCGAGCCGCGGCGGAATCCGTGCTGCGCGAGCTCGCCGGGCCGAGCGCCGCGCTGCGCGAGGACCAGTGGACGGCGATCGAGGCACTCGTGGTCGACGGCCGCCGGGCCCTGGTGGTCCAGCGGACCGGCTGGGGCAAGTCCGCCGTCTACTTCATCGCCACGGCGCTGCTGCGCGCCCGCGGCGCGGGGCCCACCGTGATCGTCTCCCCGCTGCTGGCACTGATGCGCAATCAGGTCGACTCGGCCGCCCGCGCGGGCATTCGAGCCCGCACCATCAACTCGGCCAACCCGGAGGAGTGGGCGGAGATCCAGCAGGAGGTCGCCGACGGGCGGGTCGATGTGCTGCTGGTCAGCCCGGAGCGGCTGAACAACCCCGACTTCCGTGACCAGGTGCTGCCCAAACTGGCCGCCTCCACCGGCCTGCTGGTGGTCGACGAGGCGCACTGTATCTCGGACTGGGGCCACGACTTCCGCCCCGACTACCGGCGGCTGCGCACCATGCTGGCCGAGCTCTCCCCCGGCGTCCCCGTGCTGGCCACCACGGCGACCGCGAACGCCCGGGTCACTGCGGACGTCGCGGAGCAGCTCGGCACCGGTGCCGGCGACGAGCGGGCCCTGGTGCTGCGCGGCCCGCTGGACCGGGAGAGTCTCAGCCTGGCCGTCATGGCGCTGCCCGACCCGGCGCACCGGCTGGCCTGGCTGGCCGACCACCTCGCCGAACTGCCCGGCTCCGGCATCGTCTACACACTGACGGTCGCCGCCGCCGAGGAGGTCACCGAGTTCCTGCGCGGCCGCGGCTACCCGGTCGCCTCCTACTCCGGCCGCACGGAGGACGCCGAGCGCCGCGAGGCCGAGTCGGCGCTGCTGGAGAACCGGGTCAAGGCACTGGTGGCGACCTCCGCACTCGGCATGGGCTTCGACAAGCCGGACCTCGGATTCGTGGTCCACCTCGGCTCACCGAGTTCCCCGATCGCCTACTACCAGCAGGTCGGCCGCGCCGGCCGCGGAGTGGACCGGGCCGAGGTCCTGCTGCTCCCCGGCCGGGAGGACGAGGCGATCTGGCGGTACTTCGCCTCGCTGGGCTTCCCCGCCGAGGACCAGGTCCGCCGCACGCTGGACGCGCTGGCCGAGGCCGGCCGCCCGCTCTCCACCGCGGCGCTGGAGACTGCGGTGGACCTCCGGCGCACCCGGCTGGAGACGATGCTCAAGGTGCTGGACGTGGACGGCGCGGTCCGCAAGGTGCGCGGCGGCTGGGAGTTCACAGGTCGGCCGTGGCAGTACGACGCGGAGCGCTACGCCAAGGTCGCCCGGGCCCGCGAGGCCGAGCAGCAGGCGATGCGTGACTACGTGTCAGCCGAGGGCTGCCGGATGGAGTTCCTGCGTCGACAGCTCGACGACCCGGAGGCCACGCCCTGCGGCCGGTGCGACCGGTGCGCCCCGCCCAAGCACTCCCCCGAGGTCACTGCCGAAGCGCTGGACGCGGCGCGCGCCGCGCTCGGCCGGCCCGGTGTCTCCTTCGACACCAGGCGGATGTGGCCGACCGGGATGGAGTCGCTGGGCATCCCGCTGAAGGGCCGGATCCCGGCCACCCAGCAGGCCGAGCCGGGCCGCGCCCTCGGGCGGCTCTCCGACATCGGCTGGGGTGGTCGGCTCCGTGCCCTGCTGGACGAGCGCGCCCCGGATGGCCCAATCCCCCGCGAGGTGCTGGACGCGCTGGTCGGCGTGGTCGCCGACTGGGCCCGCGGCCCGGGCGGCTGGGCGGGCCCGGCCGGGTCGAACGGCGAGCGCCTGGACCGACCGGTCGGCGTGGTCGCGCTGGACTCCGCCACCCGTCCGGAGCTCCTGGCCAGCCTGGCCGGGCAGTTGGCGTCGGTCGGCCGGATGCCGCTGCTCGGCCGCATCGAGTACGCCACCGGCCAGCCCCCGCACGGTCCGCGGAGCAACAGCGCCCAGCGGCTGCGCTCGGTCGCGGGCGCGCTCGCCCTCTCGCCCGCGCTGACCGAGGCCCTCGCCGCGAACCCCGGCCCGGTGCTGCTGGTCGACGACCTGGTGGACTCCGGCTGGACCCTCACCGTGGCCGCCCGCCTACTCCGGCAGGCCGGTGCCACCGCGGTACTCCCCCTCGTCCTGGCGGTCCGCGGGTGAGCACCGGCGGACGGCCGGACGAGCCGGCGGACGACCCGGGCGAGGCTGAAGCACCGGCAAACAGTCGGAGCAGCCGACTGGCGGTCCGGGAGAGGTGTAGGCGCCGACGGGCGGTCGGAGTAACCGACTGACGGTCCGGGGACAGGGCGAGCACCCAGGACCGGCACGCGCAGGGCTGGGCCCGGGACCCGAGCGGGGGTGACCATCCGAAGCCCGACAACGGCGCCGGCGGGGAATCGTTGATCATCCGCGCGCGAGCCGCTCCTCAGGTCCCGAAGAACCCGGCGGTAGCATCGTGTACATCTGAAAGTTCCAGCCAGTACACCCGCCGGTTCCCGCCCGATCAGCCGAACGGCCCAGCCGTAGGGGCGGGACATATCCGGCAGAAGCGCGACTTTCGGGCGGCGTTCGTCATTTCATCATTGCCGCTCGACCCGCTGTGACCTGAGAATTGGAAGGTATCCAGAGCCTGGTCCGTCGGACCCGGCCTTCGGCATACGCTCGTACGCTCCGGCGTCACGGGCCCGGGAAGGAGGACCGTGATCAACGGCATCGACCGAGGTCCTTCTCCCTGCGACAACTCGCGGACGATCGCCCTGGCGGACTGGACCGGCCTCGGCGTGCCACTGCTGCGGGCGCCGCGCGAGTTCGTCACCGAGCTGCACCAGCGCCACCTGCCGAAGCCCGGGACGACCGTGGTCGCGGTGCTCGATCCGGAGCAGCGGGTGGTGGCCTCCGCCTCCTTCGCGGTCCGGCCGCAGCTCGGCGACGGCTGGGAGCACCGCAACGCACTGCTCACCCAGCTCCGCCGGATCACTCCGCACGACCTGAAGCGCGCCGCGCCCAGCCGCGCCGCGGTCCTGCTGCGCTGCCGCGACGGCCGCCCGGGCTGGACCGAGCAGGACGGCGCCTGGATGTGGGCACTGCGCGCGGCCGCCGAACTGCACGGCCTGCGCTGCGGCTCCTACCTGACGCTCACGCCGGCCGGCTGGCAGTCGATCGGGGACGGGCGGCGCGGCCGGAACCCGCACTCGGGCTCCTGGACGCTCGGCCCGCTCCACACCGTCACCGAACTCCCGCCACCCGGCTACCTGCGGTCCGACCGGCCACCGGCCGGCCAAGAGCAGTCCGACCAAGAGCAGTCAGGCCAAGCGCAGTCAGACCAAGTGAACGGCCAGACCCCCACCGACCCGGCCCCCAACGGCCAGACCACCAGCGGCCAGACCACCAGCGGCCAGACGGCGGACGATCAGGCGAACAGCGGTCCGACGATCTCCGATTCGCCGCAGACCACCAGCAGCTTGGCGGCCCGCTCCAGCGCCTTGCGCGCCGCCGCGGCGACCCGGTCGGCCCGGCCCTCGTTGACCACCAGCACCACCACGTCGCGCCGCAGCGGACGGGTCGCGGCGGCGTCGGCGTAGAACACGTCGCCGCCGTCGGCGAGCTGGCCCCAGTAGCTCTCCTCGCCGAAGCTCAGCTCGTGCTGCTGCCAGGGGTGCGCCTCGCCGACCGTCAGGACCAGCACGTCGCCGGGGAGCCGGCCGGCTTCGAGCAGCGCGTCCACCGCCTCGTCGGCGCGGTCCAGCGCATCGGCGGCGGAGACCGAAAACAGCTCCACCGTCGGGCGGTTGGACCGCGGCGCCGGTCCGGGCTTGGGACGGGCGGCGGGCCGGGGTCCGGGAACGGGCCGGTCCGCACGGGGCGGTGCGGGGCGCGGCGGGCCGGGTCGGGGACCCGGGACGGGCGCGGCGACGGCGGTGGCGGAAGGCATACGGGGGGCAGGTGCGTCCGACTTGTGGGGAAGGGGAACGCCGGGGCCCGGGATCGTCTCGTGAATCTCCGGCTCCTCGGGGAAGACAGGCATACCCGGATGTCTATCAAATGCCGGTCGGATGCGCACGGGCACCCCACCAGTTGGAAGTGTGGCGTGCCACACGACCGGGCGCGACAACGTCCGGATGACGGTCGGATGAATGCTGACGAACCGTCAACACCCGGTCCGCCGAAGGCCCTCCGGACGCCGTCAGAATCCGAGCGAGAGCTGCTCGCCGACGGCCTCGGCCGGGGTGCGCTGCCGCTTCAGGTGGCTCCACCGCGGCAGGGCGTCGAGGTAGGCCCAGGAGAGCCGGTGGTGCTCGGTCGGCCCGAGTTCCTCCAGCGCGGCGCGGTGCACCGGCGAGGGGTAACCGGCGTTCTCCTCGAAGGCGAACGCCGGGTGGCCGACGCCCAGTTCCGCCATCTGCCGGTCGCGCTCGACCTTGGCGAGCACCGAGGCGGCGGCGACGCAGACGCAGGACTGGTCGCCCTTGATGACCGTGCGGACCTTCCACGGCCCGCCCAGGTAGTCGTGCTTGCCGTCCAGGATCACCGCGTCCGGCTCGACCGGCAGTGCCTCCAGCGCGCGGACGGCGGCCAGTCGCAGCGCGGCGGTCATCCCCAACTCGTCGCACTCCTGCGCGGAGGCGGAACCGAGCGCGTACGCGGTGACCCAGTCGGCGAGGACGGGGGCGAGCGCGTTGCGGCGGCGCTCGGTGAGCAGCTTGGAGTCGGTCAGGCCCTCGGGCGGACGGCGCAGGCCGGTGATCGCCGCGCCGACCATGACGGGCCCGGCCCAGGCACCGCGGCCGACCTCGTCCAGCCCGACCACCACGCGCGCTCCGGCCCGGCGCAGCGAACGCTCGACCGAGTGGGTCGGGGGGTCGTAGGGCATCGGCGCGGTCCGTTCGGTGAGGCTGGGTGACGATGCGGGGGGCTGCCCGCGGGTGGCACCTCCTGCACCGTTCAGCCTACGCCGCCGGGCGCGGGCGCCCGCGTCCCGATCCGCGCCGTGGCGGCAGCGGCGGTCGGGGTGCGCCCGGTGACCTGCGTCAACTCCCCGCGTGCGGACCCGAGATCGGCGATGTCAGTAGGGAGTGCAAGAGTGGACGCCACGGCGGCCGTGACGCGGTCGTCCACCGCCGGGAACGGCTGCGTCCGCCTCGGGGACCGGCCGCCACGCCCGGCATTCGGTGAACGGGTCCGTTGACCGATGCCAGGTCGAGCTTCACCCGGATCGCAAGCACCTTCCGAAACAGCAGTAGCCAGCAGGGGGAACAACAGTGGCTATCTCAGACACGCTCAGCAAAACGGCTCCATCCGGTGGGGCGAACCAGAACAAGGGGATCACCCTCACCGTCATCGCGGCCACCCAGCTCATGGTCGTGCTCGACGCGACGATCGTGAACATCGCGCTGCCGCACATCCAGGACGCACTGCACTTATCCACCACCAACCTGTCCTGGGTGATCAACGCCTACACCCTGACCTTCGGCGGCCTGCTGCTGCTCGGCGGTCGGGCCGGCGACATCCTCGGCCGCCGCCGGGTGTTCATCGTCGGCGTGCTGCTGTTCGGCCTCGCCTCGCTGCTCGGCGGCTTCGCGCAGAACGGCGGCATGCTGCTGGCCGCCCGTGCGCTGCAGGGCATCGGCGGTGCGATCTGTTCACCGACGGCCTTCGCGCTGATCGCCACCAACTTCAAGGAAGGCCCGGAGCGCAACCGGGCGTTCGGCGTCTTCTCGGCGGTGGCGGGTTCCGGCGCCGCGATCGGCCTGCTGGCCGGCGGCCTGCTCACCGAGTACCTGAACTGGCGCTGGGTCTTCTTCGTCAACGTGCCGATCGCCGCGCTGATCGCCTACGCCGCGCCGCGGTACATCAACGAGTCCGACCGCCAGCCCGGCACCTTCGACCTGCCCGGTGCGCTGACGTCGACGCTCGGCCTGGTCAGCCTGGTCTACGGCTTCATCCACGCCGCCGACCCGAAGGCGGGCTGGGGCAACGGCGTCACGATCGCCTCCCTCGCGGTCGGCGCGGCGCTGCTGGTCGCCTTCGTGGTGATCGAGCGGCGCACCGCCCAGCCGATCACGCCGCTGCAGCTGTTCCGCGACCGCAACCGCACCGGCGGCCTGATCATGATGCTCTGCCTGGCCGCGGCCATGTTCGGCATCTTCTTCTACGTCACGCTCTTCGTGCAGCGCGTGCTCGGCTACTCCCCGCTGATGGCCGGTGTGGCCTTCCTGCCGATCAGCGTCGCGATCATCATCGCGGCCCAGCTCGCCTCGACCTTCCAGGTCAAGCTCGGCCCCAAGCCGTTCATGGCGGGCGGCGCGGTGCTGGTGACGGTGGGCCTGTCGTGGCTGACCCAGACCAACGCGGACAGCAGCTACGTGGCGGGTGTCCTCGGCCCCACGGTCACCTTCGGCTTCGGCATGGGTCTGATCTTCGTCCCGGTCATGCTGATGGCGGTCGCCGGCGTGGCCGCGCACGAGACCGGCGCCGCCTCCGGCCTGCTGAACTCGGTGCAGCAGATCGGCGGTTCGGTCGGCCTCTCGATCCTGACCACGGTGTTCGCCAACGCGGCGACCTCCGAGGCCGGGAAGCAGGCGGCGGACTTCATGGCCAACGCCACCCCGGAGCAGAAGCTCTACCTCCAGCAGAATGGTTCCTTCCCGCTCGGCAGCAGCTGGGCCAACGACGTTTTGTCGTACGCCATCTCGCACGCCTTCGTGGTGGGCGTGGCGTTCTCGGTGGTCGCCCTGGTGACGGCGGTCTTCGTGATCAAGGCGAAGGCCGGCGACCTGCCGACCGAGGGCGCGGCCGGCCTGGCCGTCTGACCCGGCGTCAGCGCTGAACATCTCGGAGGGGGTGGTGCGGGCTCGCAGCCCGCACC
>NZ_JBFAQR010000063.1:0-43659 GCF_040678815.1 Kitasatospora sp. NPDC049285
GGATCGGCGACCTCTCCGCGGCGATCAGCGCGGTCGGCGACGCCGGCGGCTACCGGATCAACACCGACTTCGGCGGCCACGGCCTCGGCCGCACCATGCACGAGGACCCGCACGTCCCCAACCGCGGCCGGGCCGGCCGCGGCCTGGTGCTGCGCCCCGGCCTGACGCTGGCGCTCGAACCCTGGTGGTGCACCGGCACCGACGAGCTGGAGGTCGACCCGGACGGCTGGACGCTGCGCTCGGCCGACGGTTCGCGCGGCGCGCACGCCGAGCACACCGTCGCGGTCACCGAGGACGGCCCCCGGGTGCTCACCGCGCTGGACTGACCGCGCGCGGGTCCCGAACGCCCTTTTCCGGTACGGAGCGTGAGGGCGCGGCCGACGCGGCGTCAGCGCTGTGGCCCGCCCCATACGCGGGACGCTGGACGGTCGGCAGCCGGTCAGCGGTCCGCCACGCAGCGTGCGGGGTTCCCCGGCCGGTGGGCGCCAAAACCGGTGAGCCCGGTCACAGCGGCCGACGGCCGGGCCCGGAAACTGGCGGGCCGGCCCCGCCGAAAGGGCCGCTGTACCGCCGGTAACATGGCCCTGACCTGCGTAAACCTTCGAATGCTTGGACTTCGCGGCGAGCGCCCGTAACTTCGTAACCAGTGCAGGGCGCACTACCCGGGATCACCCGAAACCAACGCCCCGGTGCGGCAACCTAGCCGCCCAAGCGGGCAGGGTGACCGCGACGGAAGGCACGTCACGACGACGGCCCCGTCCGATTCACAAGGCGCGAGACAACAGCCGGGCTCGATCCGAGCCCCTGGTTCCGCCTGCCTGCCCGGGGCATCCGAAAGGAATCGCATGATCTTCCGTAACGAGACCACCGCCACCAAGATCGCCGCCACCGCCGAGAAGGGCAGCCGCAACCGCAACCGCGTCCGTGCCGCCATCGTGGCGGGCTCCGCGGTGGCCGTCCTCCCGGTGGCGGGCCTCGTGACGGCGACCTCGGCCTCGGCCGCGGACGTGTCCACCTGGGACAAGGTCGCCCAGTGCGAGTCGACCGGCAACTGGTCGATCGACACCGGCAACGGCTTCTACGGTGGCCTGCAGTTCACCTCCTCCACCTGGGCCGCGTACGGCGGCACCGCCTACGCCGCGCAGGCCAACCTGGCCACCAAGGCGCAGCAGATCTCCGTCGCCGAGAAGGTGCTGGCCGACCAGGGCCCCGGCGCGTGGCCGGTCTGCTCGGTCGTGGCGGGTCTGACCAAGGGCGGCGCCGCTGCCCAGGTCGACACCTCCTCGTCGACCGCGTCCAGCAGCACCACCAGCTCCAGCGCGACCACCAAGTCGTCGAAGCCGGCCACCACCGGCAGCGACGCGCAGTCCACCAACACCACCACCGACAGCAGCAGCAAGGCCTCGCGCTCCGAGAGCCGCGCCCAGGCGCCGCAGTCCTCCGACCAGGGCGCCCAGTCCTGGAAGAAGAGCTCCACCGCGAAGTCGACCGGCGGCAACTACACCGTCAAGTCCGGTGACACCCTGAGCGCCATCGCCGCCGCCAACGGCACCACCGTCGACGCGCTGTTCAACGCCAACGCCTCGACCATCGGCGCCAACCCGGACGTCATCTTCCCGGGCCAGGTCCTCTCCATCTGAGGTCCCACCGCCTGACCGGTCCGCCCACGGACCACCCGCACACGCCGACGGCCGCCCCCTCATGTCGGGAGGGGGCGGCCGTCGGCGTTCCGTGCGTCCAGGTCGGAGCTCAGTCGAACCATTCCTCGTCGGCCGCGTCGATCAGCTCGCGCAGCGTCGCCCGGTCCCCGAACGCGGCGCACAGCAGGGCGCCCAGCTCGCGCAGGGCGGCGGCGTCCTCGCCGTACGCGACGAACATGCCGGCCTCCGGGTCGTAGCCGAAGCGGCCGTCGAGGTGCGGCGCCCGGGAGCGGACGGCGGAGCGGGCGACCGCCTCCCAGCCGTACCCGCCGTTGTCCCGCCCGGCGGCGGTGAACACGTCCTCCACGGAGAGCATGTGATCGTCCGTGAGGAGCAGGCAGTACGAGCCGGGCTTGTGGTCGTACTCGAGGAAGACGAGCGGGGCGAAGCTCTCACGATCCGTCATGCCGCTGGCTCCGCTGGCGCTGGTGTCCGTCGTGCTGGTGTCCGTCATGCTGCGGGACGTTAGCGGCGGGCACCGACAGTCAGCGCGGCAGGACCTCCTCGACGGCGCTGGTGCCCGAGCCCGGGCGGGACTCCCACCGCCACGTCTCGTCCATCCGGAGGCGGCCGTCGGCGAGCCGGGTGAGGGTGCTCACGCAGTGGCCGGAGTTGGTCTCGCCGTGGCGGTTGAGCTGGACGTAGCGGAACTCGACGGCGTCGCCGCTGCGGGTGCCGACCAGGTGACCGCGGACGATGTCGCCGCCGCGGTAGTCGGCCCAGACCACGCCGTCCTGCTCGTGGTACGCGAAGCGGGTGGCGCGGTCGACCTCGCCGGCCTCGGGGCGGGCGACCGGGGCGAACTCCAGTCCGTCGAGCGAGGGCAGCACGGACAGCATGGGCGGGACTCCTTCCACGGGACCTTCCCCGGCGGACCTCCACGGGACGCGGCTGTTTCCGGGGGCGGGCCGCCAGAAGAGCACGCCGAGCCCGCCTGACGTCGGCATTTCCGCATGCTGGACGGCCCGCCACCGGGCGGGCCGCCCGCCCGAACCCCGCGCCCGCGCGTCTCCGAACGTGCGGTCTTTGCCCCGTGATCGACGAACTGCCGCCGCGAGCACGGAAGTTCGGGAATCCTGGGGTCATGGCCGACACCACTACCGACCGCGAGGTCGCGGCGCTGTTGCGGGTCCTCAACCAGCAGCGGCAGCACGTCCTGACCATCCTCGACGGACTCGACGAGGAGGCCCTGCGCCGCCCCGTCCTCCCCTCCGGCTGGCACAGCCTGGGCATCGTCCAGCACCTCGCGCTGGACGTGGAACGGTTCTGGTTCCGCGCCGTGCTCGCCGCCGACCCCGCACTGGTCGAGCTCTTCACCGGCGGCAGCGCCCCCGACTCGTGGAAGCCCGGCGCGGACCTGACCGCCGCCGACATCTTCGCGATCTACCGCCGCGAGACCGACCTCGCCGACGCCGTCATCACCGCCAACGCCCCCGAGACGCCGCTCGGTTGGTGGCCGCAGGAGATGTTCGGCGAGCCGCACGTGCACGACCTGCGCGACCTGCTGCTCCACGTCATCGCCGAAACCGCCTGCCACGCCGGTCACCTGGACGCCGCCCGGGAGATCATCGACGGCAAGCAGTTCCTCGTCCTGGGCTGATCGCGCTCCGATCGGTGGTCCTGCGGTTCGTCGCGCGGTTCAACCCGCGTCCGGGTCGCCCCCGAGGGCGGCCCGGACGGCGCGGGCGAGCACCGGCACCGCGCTGCGCAAGTCGCCGTCGGGGCCGGTGAGTTCGCGCGCCAGTGCGTCGTACGTCTCGAAGCCGGTGAGGGCGGCGAGCAGTGCTCCGGCGTCCGCGGGCGGCTCGGGCAGCCGGGCGGTGAGCACCCGGGCGCCCTGGTGCCGGCGGGCGTCCCGGTCGGCGATCACCTGGGCGGTCTCCTCGTCCAGCGCGGCCAGCGCGCGCAGCCGGCGGGTGCACAGCCGGTCGACCGCCCAGAACTCGCCGAACGCGGCGACGAACCCGTCGATCGCCTGCCACGGATCGGCGGCGGTGAACACCGAGGCCAGCCGGTCCAGCCCGCCGTCGGCGGCGAGCGCGTCGCACACCGCCTCCAACAGCCCGGTCCGCGAGCCGAACTGGTAGTACACGGTGGCCCGGGCGACGTCCGCCCGGCGGGCCACCGCGTCCAGCGAGAGCGCGCCGGTCTCGGCGAGGTGGCGGCGGGCCGCCTCGACGATCCTGGCGCGCGTCTCGTCGACGTCGGCCTGCCGCTGTCCCATCCGGTAGGACCGGGGGCTCATCGCCTTCGCCTCCCCTGCTCGGTGCACGTCTGTCGACTGGCAGTATCCCCCGTCCGCCGCGGCCCCCGGTTTCGTCGACGACCCGGCTGCGGTGACGACCCGGCCCAGAGGATGACGCGGCTCAGAGGATGACGCGGCCGCCGCTCACGTCCAGGGTCTGGCCGGTGATCCAGGACGACGCGTCGGAGGCCAGGAAGAGCGCGGCCGCCGCGATGTCGGCCGGTTCGCCGAGCCGCCCGAGCGGGTGCGCCGCGGCGACCGTGCGCTGCACCTCGGGCGGCATCTGCGCGGCCGTCCGCTCGGTGCGCACCGCGCCCGGGGCGATCGCGTTGACCCGCACGCCCTCGCCGGCGACCTCCAGCGCCAGGTGCCGGGTGAGCATCAGCACCCCCGCCTTGGCCGCCGCGTACGCCGCACTCGCCCCGCTGGGCAGCCGGCCGGCGGTGGACGCCATGGTGATCACCGAGCCGCGGCGGCGCTCCGACAGGCCCGGGAGGAAGGCTCGGACGGTGAGGAAGGCGGCGGTCAGGTTGCCGTCCAGCACCGCCCGCCAGTGCTCCGGGCTCTCCTTCGCGGTGGGTACCGGGTAGCCGTCGCCGCCCGCGAACGCCGCGAGCACCTCGACCGGTCCGAGCGCGTCCTCGATCGCGGCGGCCCCCCGGGCCAGCGCCTGCGCGTCGGTGCAGTCGGCGACGACCGCGAGCCCGCTGCCGCCCGCGGCGCGCAGTTCCTCGGCGACGGCCTCCAGCGCCTGCTGGTCGCGGCCGATCACGGCGACGGCGGCGCCCTGCCGGGCGAAGGCGCGGGCGGTCTCGGCGCCGATCCCGCGACTGCCGCCGGTGACCACGGCCACTCGGCCGGCCAGGTCGGGGTAGCGGGCGTCCTGGGGGGGTGTCGGCGTACGTGTCGTTGCGGTGGGTGTCCATGGTTCCTCGCCTCTCCGGTGCGCTTCTCGCGTTGGCGCGGGTGTGGTTCACTGAAATCAGTCATACAGGCTGTCTGAATGAATTACCAGTCCCCGCGCTGCCCCGGCGCTGCCCCGGCCGTCCGTGCGGTGCAGGGCCCCATCCGAGGAGGAACCACCGATGCGCATCGCCGTTCTGGGAGCCGCCGGACGCACCGGCCGCCTGGTCACCGACCTCGCGCTGGCCGCCGGCCACGAGGTCACCGCCGTGGTCCGCGACCCCGCGAAACTGTCCGCGCCCGACGCCGTCGCCCCACGGGCCCTGCGGGTCGCCCGGGCTGACGTCCAGTCACCCGGCGCGCTGCAGGCCGCCGTCGCCGGGCAGGATGTCGTGGTCGCCGCGCTCGGCACCTCCGGCCGCGCCGCCACCACCGTCTTCTCGGACGCCGCACGGGAGTTGACGGCCGTACCCGGGCTGCGCCACGTGCTGGTGATGTCCTCCGCAGGCCTCGACAGCGACCACCTGCCGCTCGCCCAACGGCTGGTCACCCGGCTGGTCGTCGACCGCCTCTACCGCGAGATCCACCGCGACCTGGCCCGGATGGAAGCCGTCCTCGCCGCCTCCGACCTGCCCTGGACGGTGCTCCGCGTCCCGATGCTCAAGGACGGCCCCGCCGCCCCCGCCCCCGTCACCGCCTACGACCGCCCCCTGCCCCGCGCCGGCACCGCCACCCGCACCACCGTCGCCACCTGGCTGGTCACCCACCTCGCCGACCCGGCGACCCTCCACCACCGCATTGCCATCGCCGACGGCGGCGCGGGTGACTAGACGCGGGTGACTAGACGTCGAGGATCCGCTCCCACAGCAGCGCGTCCCGCCACTGCCCGTCGAGCAGGATCGAGGAGTGCGCGACGCCGTACGGGCTGAACCCGTTGCGGCGCAGGACCCGCTGCGACGGCAGGTTCTCCAGGTTGGTGGACGCCTCGGCGCGGTGCAGCCCGAGTTCGTCCGCCATCATCCGGAGCGCGAGCCCGACGGCGCGCCCGGCGTGGCCCTGGTTCTGGGCGACACTGCCGATCCAGTACCCGACCGAGCCGCGACGCAGGTGCGCCTGCGGCAGGATGCCCCCGACGGTGACCTGCCCGATCACCGCGTCGTCCGCCAGCACCACGCCCGGCCAGACCGTACCGGCCCGGTGCCCGGCCAGCAGCCTCTCGATCCGCTCCGCCTGGCCCTCCGCGGTGAAGAACCCGGCCGACTGGACCGGCTCCCACGGCCGGAACGCCTCGACGTCCCGCGCCCGATGCACGGCGATCGGCGCGGCGTCGGCGGGCTCGATCAGGCGGATCCTCGTGCTGCTGCTGCGCATGGGGTACATCCTCGTCGCGGGTGCATCGGCTGGGACGGCCAGCCTAGGCAACGTCGCCGGGAGGCCGGTGGACTCCGCTCGACCTGGTGACCTGCGGCGCCGATCGGGGTGCGGTCCGCCCGCCACGAGGCGTCCGGTGCACACACTTCCAACTCCGCATTCCACCCGACGCCCCGGACCGCAGTCGCCAGCTTCAGCAGGTAGTGCTCCATCGACTCACCGGCCAGCGCGCAGCGCTGCGCCCCGGCGTCGTGGGCGAAGCACCGCATCCGGGTGGGGGAGAGCTTGGCGTGCAATGCCATGCCCGCACTCCGGCCAGGCCAGCGGCATGCGGGGGCGCGCCCGGTGCACGGCCGTCCAGGTCGAGCCGCACTCAAGGTCGTCCCGGCTCGCATCCAACCTGCCCCGCTCGGCGTGTACCGCCGTGATCGCCACCCGTCCCCCCGCCCCTCGATGCCCCCCGCCCCGGGGTCGCTCCTGCCCGCCCGGGCACGCCGGCGAACCACCGCACCGGCAAACCGGTTCGCGTCCGGCAGCTGACGTGCCGTAGAGTCCAGGTCACCGACGCGGGGTGGAGCAGCTCGGTAGCTCGCTGGGCTCATAACCCAGAGGTCGCAGGTTCAAATCCTGTCCCCGCTACTGATGGTCCGGGCCCGGTGTGTCTCAACGCACCGGGCCCGCTCGCGTTTCCCCCAGGGCGGGGCGTGATGCCCTGCCGGCGTGCCCGCTGCGAGGTCGAAGGAGCGGCGGCGGCAGCAGGGTTGGCAACCCGACGATGCGGTCGGCTGCGACCACTTCCGCACCGCCCCCTCCTACCTCCCCGAGCTACGGACCTACCTCGACGCACTCTTGCGGGACCGCGAACGCCTCGCCGCCGCCACCGACCTCGACGCCTGGGCCCGCACCGAAGCGACCCTGTCCGAGGAGGAGATCAAGCGCATCCGCACGTTGATCCGCCGCGTCGAGACCGACCTCGGCGGGCTCACCGGCGAAGAACGCGAGCAGATCAGGACGCAACCCGCACCCCGCGCAAAGCCCGCAGCGTCTCCCCGGGCATGCCCGGGATCCGGCCGCCGGAGCCCGAACTGCGGCTGGAGTGTGACGCGTGAGCACATCACCGGACCACCTGACGCGAGCGCGGGCCGCGGACTCCGACCGTCGCCGAAACCGGGTGTTCAAAGCCCCGGACTGGTCGGGGCAGCCCGGACTCGCCCTGCCCGACGCGTGGGAGCACGGCATGGACGATGCCCTCGACGCCGCCGTCGCCGACACACCGGACACCGAACCCCTCCGCGCCCTGCTCGCCGGCAGCCTCCACGCGTAGGCACGCGCCGTGCGACGGGAGCCGCGCACGATCCAGCTGCGCTACAGGTAGTCCTCCAGGCGGGCGATGGCGAAGCCCTGGGCGGTGGCGGTGGCGATGACCCGGCGGAGCATGTCGGGCATGGTGCCCTTCCAGTCGGGTGCGGGGGCGCGGAAGTGGGTGAGGATGATGTCGCCGGGGTGGAGCTTCTGGTCGGCGTAGCGGTACTCGACGTGGTCGGGGAAGGCCTCCTCGTTCCAGAGCGGGACGGCGGTGATGCCGCAGGAGGCGGCGGTGCGCAGGACGGCGTCGGTGTACTCGCCGTAGGGGGGTCGGAAGAGCCGGGGGCGGGTGCCGAGTTCCTTCTGCAGGCGGTCCTGCTGGCCGCAGATCTCGCGCTGGAGTCCGGCCTGGTCGAGGCGGCGCAGGTCGGGGTGGGTGATGGTGTGGTTGTTCACCGCGACGCCGTGGTCGCGCATGGTGCGGAAGTAGCCGTAGTCGGAGCGGGCCAGGTAGTCGGAGAGGAACGCGGAGAGCGGGACGCCGAGCTCGGCGGCCATCGTGCTGAACCGGGGGTCCTTCTCGGCGCCGTCGTCGACGGTCAGGAAGACCACCTTGTCGGAGGTCGGCACCCGGTAGACCACCGGCGGCAGTCCGGCGGTGTGCTTGACGCCGGGCTGCTCGGTGAGCTCGGGCTTGGTCCGGGGAGCCGCCGGGGCCTTCAGCGGGGGAGTGGCCAGCCCCCAGCGGCGGGCGGTCAGTACCGCCTGCTGGAGCGTCAACTCCTGCTCGGCGAGGCCGATCCGGCTGTTCAGCTCCTGCTGGGCGGCGCCCTGCGGGACGGTCGCGGGCCGGACGGCGGCGAGCTGGACCGCGGGTGGCGCGGCCGGTACCGCGGTGTGCTGGTCGCCGTCCCCGGAGGAGAACGCGGAGCACCCGGTGGCGAGGACGGCCAGCCCGGTGAGCGCGGCGACCCGCCGACCCGGCCGCAGCTGCCGCAGCGTGCGGAGCCGGCGCAGCGGACGGACGCGTGGGCCGCGCGGCGGCAGGGGTGAGCACGAGGGTGGTGGGGGAGACGACGGCGAGGACTTCGGCATACCGGCCGATGATCCCCTTGTCATACCGGCGGCAATCAGGCCTCACCCGGACGGAGGGGCCGCCTTCCCCCGTTTGACACCCCCCGAGGCGGCGGCGTACAGAGAAGTACATGCGCCTGGGTGACCCGGCGGACCCCTCCGAACCGCCGACCGTCAGCGAACCGGAACCGCCACCCGACAGCGACCCGACGACGCGCACCGGCCCCGCGCCGGCCGCCGCCCGCCCACGCTGGGGCGCGGCCACCGAACCGCTGCTGGCCGACGGCCTGCTGCGCGCCGTCCGCACCACCTCCGCGTACGGCGGCGTGCTGTACCTGCGCTCCGCCGACCGCCGCTCGCTGGTGGTGGCCACCGTGGTCGGCATCCCGCTGCGGCTGCTGGAACCGTTCCACCGGATCGCGGTGGCCGCGCCGCTGCCGGTCGCCGACTCGTACCGCGGCGGGCGCACCATCGTCCTCGCCGACGCCGACGACACCATGCGCCGCTACCCGCGGCTCGCCGTCGGACTGCCCTACGCGCACGCCTCCGCGAGCACGCCCGTCACGGCCGGCGACCAGACCTTCGGCGTGATCACGGTGTTCTGGCCCGCCAACGGCACCCGCCCGCCCGCCGCCACCCGCCGCCAACTGCGCACCGCGGGCAACCGCCTCGCCACCGCGCTGCTCCCGTACGGCGAGGAGGTGCGCGCCGACGGCACTCCGGCGGTGGTGGCGCTGCCGGTGCCCGGCGGCGACGGCGTCCGGCTCGGCTTCCTCGACTGGGACCTCGCCACCAACCGGCTCTCCGTCGACGACGGACTGCGCGAGATCCTCGGACTCGACCGGTTCGACGGCCGCGACACCACCCTGCTGGAACGGATCGCCGCCGAGGACGTCGCCCCGCTGCGGCAGACCGCCCGGGAGGCCGCCCGGAGCGGCCGCCCGTTCACCCAGCGGGTGCGGCTGCGCGAAGCCGGGGGCGGCCACCGGCTGCTCGACCTGTACGGCCACCCCGTCGCCGCCCCGGCGACCCTGGTGGTCGCCGTGCTGGACGCCACCGCCGCCGTGGCCGCCACCGCCGCGGTGGAGCGGCTGCGCGACGGCGTCTTCGCGCTCGACCCCGACGGCCGGGTCGGCTACGTCAACCGCAGCGCCGAACTGCTGCTGCACGCCACCCGCGAGGAACTGCTCTCCCGCCACCCCTGGGAGGTGCTGTCCTGGCTCGCCGACCCCGCCTACGAGGACCGCTACCGCTCCGCGATGATCTCCCAGCAGCCCACCGCGTTCCTCGCCCGCCGCCCGCCCGACCACTGGCTGGCGTTCTCGCTGTACCCCGACGCGCACGGCCTGACCGGCCGGATCGTCCCCGCCGCGCCCAGCGCCGACGTCACCCTGCCCGAGGCGCCGCCGCCCACCCCGGCCTCCGTCGGCGCGGTCTACCACCTGCTGGCGCTCGCCAGCGCCCTCACCGAGGCGGTCACCGTCCAGGAGGTCTCCGACTGCGTGATCGACCAGATCCTGCCGGGCTTCGGCGGCCAGGAACTCGCGCTCTACCTGGCGCAGACCGGCCGCATGCACCTGGTGGCGGAGAGCGGCTACCCGCAGGGGTTCCTGGAGCCGTTCGAGGGCACCCCGATCCGGGCCCGGCTGCCCGGGGCGGAGGTCTTCACCAGCGGCGCGCCGATCTTCTTCGAGTCCGAGCGCGAACTCGCCGCCGCCTACCCCGGCCTCGCCCGCGACGAGATGCAGGCCTGGGCCTTCCTCCCGCTGATCGCCTCCGGACACCCCGTCGGCAGCCTGATCCTCGGCTTCGACCGGGCCCGCCGGTTCACCGCCGAGGACCGCTCCGTGCTCACCGGCCTCGGCGGCCTGATCGCCCAGGCCCTGGAGCGCGCCCGCCTCTACGACGCCGAGTCCGCCGTCGCCCGCGGCCTGCAGCAGGCCCTGCTCCCGCACCGGCTCCCCGCCGTCCCCGGCCTCGCCACCGCCGCCCGCTACCTGCCCGGCACCCGCGGCATGGAGATCGGCGGCGACTGGTACGACGTGATCCCCACCCCCGACGGCGTCTTCCTGGTGATCGGCGACGTCGAGGGCCACAGTGTGAAGGCCGCCGCCCTGATGGGCCAACTCCGCAGCGCGGTACGGGCGTTCGCCAGCGGTGACGAGCCCGTCGAAGCCGTCGCCGACCGCACCAACCACCTGCTGGTCGACCTCGACAGCGGGCTGCTCGCCTCGTGCTGCATCCTGCGCCTCGACCCCCGGCGGCACACCCTGCGCGCCGTCCGGGCCGGCCACCTGCCGCCGCTGCTGCGGGCCGCCGACGGCCGCACCACCGTCCTCGACCTGGAGGGCGGCCCGCTGCTCGGCATCGACCGCGGCGTCGACTACCCCGTCACCGAGACAGTCCTGCCGCCCGACGCCACCCTCCTGCTGTACACCGACGGCCTGGTCGAGCACGCCGGCACCCCCCTGGCCGAGGGCATCGACCGGCTCCGCGCCGCCTTCGCCCACGCCACCGCCCCCACCCTGGAATCCCTCGCCGACCTGCTCCTCGGCCACGCCCGCCACGCCGCCCACCGCGCGGACGACGTGGCGATCCTGCTCGCCCGGCTCGGCGGCCCCTGACCCGGCGTCAGGCGAGGATTCAGGCGGACGGGCGCGCGTCAGCCGAGCGCGGCCGCGGCCAGCTGCATGATCACCGGCATCTCGACGCCGTCCGTGCCGGTCGGGTTGAGCGAGTAGACGACGGTCCGGGACAGGTCCCGGGTGGCGAAGACGCCACTGGTCCAGCCCGGCCGGGAGCCGGTCTTGCCCCAGACCACGACGTCGCCCAGGGCGAAGCGCTCCAGGCCCATGCTCATGCAGGCGCGGCCCGCGTCCGGTCCGGTCGTGCACTTGCTGCTGTGGTAGGTGGGCACGTCCGGGACGGTGAACAGCGCCTGCTGCTGGGCGGGCGGCAGCAACTGGCCGCGGAACAGGGCGCCGATGAAGCGGTCCAGGTCGGGGGCGCTGGAGATCAGACCGCCCTCCGCCCACGGCCACGGGCTCTGCTCGGTCACGTCGACCTGCCGCGAGGTGCCGTCCGGGTTCGGCACCGTGAGCCGCGGCCGGGCGGTCGGGCGGGTCAGCGCCGGGTCGTCCGTCGCCGGGACGGAGGTGTCGTGCAGGCCGAGCGGGCGGATGATCCGCTCGCGGACCTCGCGGGCGTAGCTCCGGCCGGTGACCTTCTCGACCAGCAGGCCGGCCACGAAGGTGTTCATGCCGTTGTACTGCTGCGCGGTGCCGGGCGCGAAGACCATCGGCTCGCCGGCCATGGTGGCCACCACCTGCTCGGGGGTCCAGGCCTCGAAGCGGTGGTCGACGAACCAGGCCGCGGTGCCGTCGCCCCACGGCCCGGCGGCGCCGTTCGGCAGCCCGCTGGTGTGGTTGAGCAGGTCGCCCACCGGGATCGGCGGGTAGGACGCGTCCAGCAGCCCCGGCAGGTACTGCTGCACCGGCGCCGCCAGGTCGATCCGGTGCTCGGCGGCTAGCTGCAGCACCACGGTCGCGGTGAACACCTTGGAGATCGAGCCGACCCGGAACCGGCCGTCCGCGTCCGGCGCCCGCCCGGTGGCAGGGTCGCCGACCCCGCCCACCGCGGTCATCCGGCCCGCCCGCCCGGAGATGCGCACCAGCGCGCCGGACACGTCCGCGGTCGGCAGTTCCGCCAGCACCCGCTGCACGGCCGCCCGGTCCAGCGGCGGCACCGTCGCCGCCGTACGCTCCACGCCCACGGCCGCCGTCCCCGTGGCCGCCGACGCGGGCCCGGCGGCCGTCCCCACCACCAGCGCGGCCAGCGCCGCCCCCGCGGCGACGGCGGTCCAACGGCTACGACTACGGCGCACAACAGCGTTCACAACGGCTCCCCGTGACGGTCGGTCAGTTCCTCAGGGCGGCCACGTGCGGCCGCCTGAAGGAGCATCACCGAATCCGCCGCCCGCGCCATCCGGGCCGAGCCCCCATCCGGCCCCCATCCCGCCCGGCCCGGCAGCACCGAGACCCCTCCGGGACGACCCCGAGACGCCTGCCCGTCCACCGCGTGGTGCGCCGATCGTCGGAGCGGGGTCGCGACTTTCGGGGGCAGCCGTTCGGGTGGCGGGTTGGCTAGCCTCGGGGGGTGATCGGTGAGTGGGTGGCGAAGGTGTTTCCGGGGCCCTGGCGCCGGCGGCTGGTGGTCAAGGAGCTGCTCGGCGGGCTCGCGGTGTGCGGGGTGGCGGCGCTGCTGCAGCGGGCGGACGACGGGGGCTGGCCGCTGTTCGCGGTGCTCGGCGGCAGCGCGGTGCTGTTCGCGCTGCGGCGCGGCCTGCCGGGTCCGGTGCTGGTGCTGGCCGCGGCCGCGGCGGGCGGGCCCGGCGGGTTCGTCCCGGTGCTGGCGGCGGCCGGCTACTCGGCGGGCCGCCGGCTGAACCGGCCGTGGAGCGCGCCCGCGGCGTTCGGTGCGGGCTTCGTCGCGCTGACCGGCGTCGCCCTGCTGCAGAACGCCCACGACCGGCTGCCGGTGCCGCTGCTGCTCGGGCTGTGCGTCGCCGGGTTCCTGCTGATCGGCGTGCTGCCCGCGCTGTTCGGGCGGTACCGGGCGCAGCGGGTCGCGCTGCTGGACAGCCTGCGCGAGCGCAATGCGCAGCTGGTCAGGGAACGGGTGATGATCGCCCATCAGGCCCGGCTGCGGGAGCGGCACCGGATCGCCCAGGACATGCACGACAGCCTCGGCCACCAGCTGGCGCTGATCGCCGTGCACACCGGCGCGCTCGAGGTGGACCGCACGCTCGGCGAGCGGCAGCGCGAGGCGGTCGCGGTGCTGCGCCAGGCCGCCACCGGCGCGATGCGCGAACTGCGGGAAGTGGTCGGCCTGTTGCGGGACGACACGGTGCCGGAGGCGGGCGGCGTGGACGCGGTCGACCGGCTCGCCGAGGCGTCCCGGGCGGCCGGCGCCAAGGTCGACCTGCGGCACGAGGGCAGTGCGGTGCCGCTGGCGGCACCCACCGGCCACGCCGCGTACCGGATCGTCCAGGAGGGGCTGACCAACGCGCACAAGCACGCGCCGGGCGCGCCGATCGCCGTCACCCTCCGGTACGAGCCGGACACCCTGGTGGTGGAGGTGGTGAACGGCCGGCCGCAGGGCGAGGCGGTGGCGGCGGTCTCCGGCGGGCAGGGACTGACGGGGCTGCGCGAACGGGCCCGGCTGCTCGGCGGGATCGTGCACGCGGGGGCCACCCCGGACGGCGGCTACCGGATGGCCGGACTGCTGCCGTACACCGCGGACGGCGGCGCGCGGGAGGCCGAGCAGGACGAGGAACTCGCGGGCCTGGAAGAGCTGTTGGTGGGTCCGGAGCGCCGCCGCCGGAGCCCCGCGGTGGGCTGCGCGGTGGGTGCGCTGGCGGTGCTCGCCGGGGTCGCGGTGGTCGCGGTGATCGGCGTGGTCATGTTCGTGACCTCGATGCGGGACGCCACCGTGCCGGCGAAGCTGTACGACTCGATCCAGGTCGGCGACGCGGAGTCGCAGGTCGACGACCGGCTGCCCTCCGGGAGCGACTTCCTCACCGGCGACTTCCGCAAGATCGGCCCGCCGGTCCCGGAGGGTGCGCACTGCCGGTGGTTCGCCGGCGACCAGCAGACCGCCGACGGCGAGCAGGACGTGGTGCGGTTCTGCTTCCGGGACGGCGTGCTGGTGGAGAAGCAGCACTTCCATGGCAAGGTATGACCATCGCACCGACGACCGCCGTGCAAGGAGTGTCCGCCCCGTGATCCGCGTGCTGGTGGCCGACGACGAGCCGCTCATCCGGGCCGGCATCCGGATGATCCTCACCTCCGCCGAGGACATCGAGGTGGTCGGCGAGGCCGCGGACGGCGTGCAGGCCCTCGAACTGGCCCGGACGCCGGCCGCGGACGTGGTGCTGCTGGACATCCAGATGCCGGTGCTGGACGGCCTGAGCGCGCTCGCCGAACTGCCCCGGGTGGCGCCCGCCGCCCGGGCGCTGGTGCTCACCACCTTCGGCGAGCGGGAGAACGTGCTGCGGGCGATCACCTCCGGCGGCGCCGGGTTCCTGCTGAAGGACACCGCGCCCGGCGAGCTGATCCAGGCGGTGCGGGCCGCCGCCACCGGCCACGCCTTCCTCTCCCCGGCCGCCACCCGGCACATCGTGGACAGCCTGGCCGCCGGCCCCGCCGCCGCCCGCGGCGAGCAGGCCAGGCGACGCCTGGCCGTCCTCACCGCGCGCGAACGCGAGGTGGTCGAGCTACTCGGCGAGGGACTCTCCAACGCCGACACCGGCACCCGGCTGCGGATGAGCGAGGCCACCGTGAAGACCTACGTCAGCCGGATCCTGGCCAAGCTCGACTGCGACAACCGCGTCCAGGCCGCCCTGCTGGCCCGCGACGCCGCGCTCTGACCCGAGGCCAGTTGTTATCGCTCACATGGCGACTCCCCACTATTGCCATCCGCTGACACACCGTCAAGACGTCCGATGTGGACGACTCCACGGCTCTGTCGCGCCCCTGGACGGGATCGAGATGTCGGGGCTATAAACGTGACACCTGTCCAAATGGTTGGACCTCGCGCTCTCCGCACCTCGGCGACGCTTCGACGCCACCCCCTTTGCTCGCCACCCGCACTGCCGGCCGGACGCTGCTCGCAAGCAAAATTGTTAACGCTAACAGTCGGACGCCGGTTTCCTCCCCCACCCGGAAGGACCAGATCCCGCGATGTCGTCCCCCGCCCTGAACCGCCGCAGCCTGCTCAAGGCGACCGGCGTACTGGCCCTCGCACCCGCCGTCGGCCTCGGCCTCACCCCGGCGGCCGCCGAGGCCGCCGAAGCCGTCGGCAGCACGACGCAGCCGTTCGACCTCACCCAGGTCCGGCTCACCGCCGGCCGGTTGCGCGACAACCAGGACCGCACCCTGGCGTACCTGCGCTTCGTCGACGTCGACCGCCTGCTGTACAACTTCCGTGCCAACCACCGGATGTCCACCAACGCCGCCGCCTCGAACGGAGGGTGGGACGCCCCGTCGTTCCCGTTCCGCACCCACGTGCAGGGGCACTTCCTCAGCGCGTGGGCCCAGGCCTACGCGGGAACGGGCGACACCGTCTGCCGCGACAAGGCCGCCTACATGGTGGCCGAGCTGGCCAAGTGCCAGGCCAACAACGCCGCCGCGGGGTTCTCCGCCGGCTACCTCTCGGGCTTCCCCGAGAACGACTTCGCCCAGCTCGAGTCCGGCTCGCTCACGAACGGCAACGTCCCCTACTACTGCGTCCACAAGACCATGGCCGGCCTGCTCGACGTGTGGCGCCTGCTGGGCAGCACCCAGGCCCGGGACGTCCTGCTGGCCCTGGCCGGCTGGGTCGACCAGCGCACCGGCAGGCTCACCCGGAACCAGATGCAGGCGCTGATGGGCACCGAGTTCGGCGGCATGAACGAGGTGCTGGCCGACCTGAACCTGCAGACCGGGGACGCGCGCTGGCTGACGGTCGCCCAGCGCTTCGACCACGCGGCCGTGTTCGACCCGCTGGCCGCCGGCCAGGACCAGCTGAACGGCCTGCACGCCAACACCCAGGTGCCCAAGTGGATCGGCGCCGTCCGCGAGTACCGGGCCACCGGGACGACGCGCTACCACGACATCGCCTCCCAGGCCTGGAACTTCTGCACCACCGCGCACAGCTACGCCATCGGCGGCAACAGCCAGGCCGAGCACTTCCGCGCACCCAACGCGATCGCCTCCCAGCTGACCAACGACAACTGCGAGCTCTGCAACTCGTACAACATGCTCAAACTCACCCGTGAGCTCTGGCAGTTGGACCCCGGCCAGACGGCGTACTTCGACTTCTACGAGCGGGCCCTGCTCAACCACGTCGTCGGCGCGCAGAACCCGGCCGACCCGCACGGGCACGTCACCTACTTCACCCCGCTCAAGGCGGGCGCCCGCCGCGGCGTCGGCCCGGCCTGGGGCGGCGGTACCTGGAGCACCGACTACGACTCCTTCTGGTGCTGCCAGGGCACCGGAGTGGAGTCCAACACCAAGCTGGCGGACTCCGTCTACTTCCGCGACGGCACCACCCTGATCGTGAACCTCTTCGTGCCCACGGTCCTCACCTGGGCCGAGCGCGGCCTCACCATCACCCAGACCACCGCGTACCCCGCGGAGGAGACCACCACGCTCAAGGTCACCGGCAGCGCCGGCGACACCTGGTCGATGCGCATCCGCATTCCGGCCTGGACCTCCGGAGCCACCGTCAGCGTCAACGGCACGGTGCAGAACATCGCGACCACGCCGGGCAGTTACGCCACCCTGACGCGCTCCTGGACCTCCGGCGACACGGTGACCGTCACGCTGCCCATGCGGGTCGCGCTGCGGGCCGCCAACGACAACCCGGACGTCGCCGCGGTCACCTACGGCCCCGTCGTCCTGTGCGGCAACTACGGCAGCACCGCCCTCGCCGCGCTCCCGGTCCTCGACCCGGCGTCGATCACCCGGACCGGCGGCACCGGCCTCGCCTTCACCGCGAGCGCCAACGGATCGTCCGTCAACCTCGGCCCGTTCCACGACGCGCAGGGCTTCAACTACTCCGTCTACTGGAGCACCCGGAGCAGCACCGGATTCCGCCTGCTCAACGCGGGCAGCGGGCTGGTGCTCGGCGTGCAGAACATGTCCACCGCCGACGGCGGCGCCGCCCTCCAGTGGGGCGACAGCGGCACCGCCGACCACGACTGGGGCCTGGTCGTCGACGGCAGCGCGCTGCGCCTGCGCAACGCCAACAGCGGCAAGGTGCTGGGCGTGCAGAACATGTCCACCGCCGACAACGCCTCGGTGCTCCAGTGGTCGGACAACGGCACCGCCGACCACCGGTGGAGCGTGGTCGAGACGGCCGACGGCTCGCACGGCCTGCGGAACGCCAACAGCGCCAAGCTGCTCGGCATCGCCGGCGCCTCCACCGCGCAGGGCGCCTTCGCCGTGCAGGTCCCGGACACCAGTGCGGCCACCAGCCGGTGGTGGTTCGTCCCGACCGGCACCCGGCGCATCCAGAACGTGAACAGCGGGCTGCTGCTCGGCGTGCAGAGCGCGTCGACCGCCGACGGCGCCCTGGTGATCCAGTGGGGCGACAACGGCACCGCGGACCACCTGTGGACCGCGGTGGTCGACTCCGGCGGCTACCTGCGGCTCAGGAACTCCAACAGCGGCAAGGTCCTCGGTGTGGAGGGCGGCGGCACCGCCAACGGCTCGAGGGTCGTCCAGTGGGCCGACAACGGGACCGCCGACCACCGGTGGCGCCTGCGCCACGGCGGCGGCGACACCTTCCGGATCCAGTCCGCCGCCGGCCGTGTCCTCGGCGTCTCCGGGGCCTCCACCTCCCAGGGAGCCCAGATCGTCCTGTGGGACGACAACGGGACGTCCGACCACCTCTGGCGGTTCATCTGATCCGGACCGGCCGCCGGCCGCCGCCCGCGGGTCCGGGCCGCCGACCGCGAGGTCGGCGGCCCGGCGGGGCGTCAGCCCACCTCGTCCGGGCGGATGCCCAGCTTGTCGAGCTGGCTGCCGTACGCGGCCCGGATCGCCGCCAGCGCCGCCGGCCGGTACGGGTCGCCCGGGTCGATCGCCGCGGCCGCCGCCAACGCCTCCGCCAGCAACCGCAGTTGCAGGTCGCGGTCGAGCAGGACCGGGTAGTGGCCGGTGAGTTCGATCGCCGCCAGGGCGAGCCGGGGCAGGTGCGCGGCCGGGTTCACCCGGGCGAGCAACCGGTGTGCCAGGTAAGCCTGTTGGGCCGTGGGCGGTTCACTGCCCAGCAGCAGTACCCGGGCACGCAGGGCAAGGTCGGCATCGACGTGTTCGAACACACGACTCCATTCGTCGTCAGCTGGGGGAATGACGACGAGTCTGCGGTCCGGCGGCCCCGCCGGACAAGGGAATCGAGTTGTGCGCTCGGTCCTACCGAAGACGCGCGTGAACAGGCAGAATGGGGGTCGACACGCTGCCGGTGGTCGGTCCGGACCAGGGTGGCGGCTCCGTCAACTCCGCTGAGCCACCGCGGATCCGTCCGCCGCACGCGCCAACTGGCGCTCCGCCTCGTCGAGTTCGGCGGAGAGCTGGGCCCGCAGGACCGGCAGCAGGGTGAGCGCGGCGCGGGCGGCGTCCGGGTCGGCGCCGGTGTCCTCGCGCGCGGCGGTGACCGCGGTGCGGACCGGCAGGACGGCCAGCGCGGTCTCCCAGGCCGTGCGGTGGACGCCGGTCGCGTAACGGGAGGTCAGGTACTCCAGCGGGCTGAGCGCCAGCCCGTCGCGGTCGGCGGGGCCGGCCAGGCCGTCGCCGGGCAGCAGCCAGGCCACGCCGTCGCGGGCGACCAGCGCGAAGGCGCGCGCCTCGTCGGGCGCGCTGACGCCCCGTCCGGTGGCGGCGGTGGCGGCCGCCAGCAGCCGCTCCAGCATCGCCGCCTCGCGCGGGCCGGACGGGCGGTCGGGGTGCTCCTGGTCGCCCAGCAGCTGCTCCAGGTGGTAGCGCTGGCCCCAACTGCCCTCGAAGCGGTGCATCGCCCCGGCCCGGGTCTCCCGGATCGCCGCCAGCACCAGCGCCCGGGTGGTGAAGTCCCGCCGCACCGCGAACCGTTCGCCGTCCGGCTGCTGCCGCTCCAGCGCGGTGCGCACCGCCGCGACCGTCGGGCCGTCGTACCAGCGCAGCGTCCACCGGCGGCTGCCCTGGTCGTACTGCGGCTCGATCGGGACGCGGAACTGCGCGGTGAGCCGGTCGGCCAGCCGCCGGGCCTGCGGGCCGCGCTGCGGCTGCGGCGAGTGCTGCGGCCGCGGGCCGCGCTGGGGTTCAGGGGTGCCCATGGCGGGAGACTAGCCACCGTCCGGCGACACGCCCGGCGACGCGCGGGACGGCTCAGCCGTTCGCCGCAGTCAGCACACCCGCGGAGCCCGCGGCGGCGACGGTGTCCGAGGCGGCGGTGGTGTCCGCGTCCGCGGGGGTACGCGGCGTCGGGCGTTCCGACAGCGGCGCGTGCGACCACCTGCCCGTCCGTGCCCGACGGTCCGTCGACGGCGCGGCAACGGCCGTGGCGGAGAACTCGATCGCGGCCAGCCGCGGTGCGTCCTCGCGCGGCAGGAGCACCGCGGACGCGACGCCCGGGGGGAGGCCGTCCGCCAGGACCGCGCGCAGGGCACGGGTGGCCCGCAGGTGCCGCAGGAAGGCGTACCGGGAGACCCGGCGGCCGCGACTGCGCTGGCCGTCGGCGGCCTGCGCGGGGCTGCTGTCCAGCAGCAGCAGGTGCAGGGCGCGGCCCTGCCGGGCGGCGGTGCGGGCCAGCCAGCGGCGCACCCACGGCAGCGTCCCGCAGTCGTGCACCACCAGGGGTCCGCCCGCCAACACCGCGGCCCGCAGCAGCCGGTAGTGGGCGAGCCGGACCAGCGGCCGGTACAGCGCGTACGGGACGCGGGGCAGCCGGCGCTCGAACCGGAGCCGGGTGTGCTGGGAGTCGACCAGCGGGGCGCCGGCGCAGCGCCGCATCAGGGTGCTCTTGCCCGCGCCGGGCAGGCCGGAGACCACCAGCAGGTCGCCGGCGGGGTAACGCAGGACCGCCGGGACCGGACGTCTGGTCAGGTCGTGCAGGTCGTTCGGGCGTATCACGTGGTGCACACGGTCCTCCTCAAAGAGCTCACCAAGGGCACGTCATGAGAACGTCATCCCCCGACCAAGCGGTTCCAGACCGCGACGACGGCGGCTGTGACGCGGCTGTGGCAGTTCTTGCACGCCCCCGGCGAAATCCGCGGCGGGAAACGTGGCAGGGTGGACGGATGCGATTGGCCCGGGACGACGGACGGGCAGAGGGGATGGGTGGGGGCGACATGAGGTTCTGCTTCCTGGTCGAGGAGCACTACCGCAACGACGGCATGCCGCTGGCGGTGGTCGACCGGCTGCGCGCCACCGGCCATCGGGTGGACGTGCTACGGCCCGGCGCCGACCTGCTCGACCTCTCCACCCTGGTGCGCTCCGGCCGGCACGACGCGTGGGTGCTGAAGACCGTCTCCGGCGGCCCCGGCCTCGGCCTGCTGGAGTCGGCCGCCGCGGCCGGACTCACCACCGTCAACGACGCGCGGGCGATCCGCCCGGTCCGCGACAAGGCGCAGACCGCCGTGGTCGCGGCGCTGCACGGCCTGGCGATGCCGCGCACCTGGGCGGCCACCGACCCCGCCGGGTTCGCCGCGATACCCGGCCGGCACTTCCCGCTGGTGGTCAAGCCGGCTGACGGATCGTCGGGCCGCGCCGTCCACCTGGTCGAACGACCCGAGGAGCTCGGCCGGTTGACCGCGCCCGCGGACGGCGGCGTGCTGATCGCCCAGCCGTACGTGGCCAACGGCGGACTCGACCTGAAGGTGTACTGCGTCGGCGGCGAGGTCTTCGCCACCGAGCGCACCTCCCCGCTCCACCCCCACCACCCGTTCCGGGAACGGCCGGTGACGCTCGGTCGGGAGGTGGCCGCGCTCGCCGCACAGGTCGGCGAGGTGTTCGGCCTCGACCTGTACGGCCTCGACGTGCTGCTCGGCCCCGACGGCCCGGTGGTCGTCGACGTCAACGACTTCCCGTCGTTCCGTCAGGTGCCCGCCGCGGTCGAGCGGGTCGCCGACGCGGTGGTCCGGCTCGCCCGCACCGGCTCCTCCTGGCCCACCCCGGCCGCCGGTTCGCTGCTCGCCCCCGTGCGGGCCGCCCGATGAGGCGCCTGCGGATCGTCGTGCTGGCCCGCGACACCGAACACCCGCTGCTGACCGAGACCCTCGACCTGCTGGCGGCAGACGGACACGTCCGGGTCGACGCGGGGGAGCCCGCCGACCTGGTGCTGCTGAAGGCCCGGACCGCCGACGCGCTCGAAGTCGCCGCGGAGTACGAGGAGATGGGCGTCCCGGTGCTCAACTCGGTGGCGGCGACGGCGTTCTGCCAGGACCGGGTGGCGATGGAGCAGCGCGCCCGGGCCCACCGGTTGCCGTTCGCGCCGACCCTGGCGGCCGGCGCGATCGAGGAACTGCCGTGGCACGAGCCGGTGGTGGTGAAGAGCCGGCGCAGCCGCCGGGGCGACCTGGTGGCTCGGGTCGACTCCGCGGACGCCTGGCAGGCGCTGGCCCGCGAGCGGGCCGGCGAGCAGGTGATCACCCAGCGGGTGGTGCCCGGCGACGGCTGGGACCGCAAGGTGTGGGTGGTCGGCGGCCGGATCTTCGGCGAGCAGCGCCGCTCCGAGCTGGCGGCGACGGCGGGCGGTGAAGCGGTGCGCCGGGACTGGACCCCGGGCGCGGAGGAGACCGAACTCGCCTTCATGGCGGGCTGGGCCTTCGGTCTGGACGTCTTCGGCGTCGACCTGCTCCCCACCCCCGACGGGCCGGTCATCATCGACGTCAACGCCTTCCCCGGCGTCCGCCACCAGCCCGGCGCCCCCCGGGCCCTCGCCGACCTCGCGCTGCGCACCACCGTGCTGCTGGTCGGGGCGTGACCCCGGGAGCGGTACCGGTACCGGTCTTTCGTCCTCCTGTCCCCTTTGCCCCGTCAGTTCGCCAGCGTCTGCGACAATCGGGCGGCGGGTGAACGGATGAGGAGGAGCGGGGTGCGCGAGGAGGAACCGCGGTCGCGGATTCCGCAGCTGCGGCTGGACGAGCTGCTGGCGGAGCTGCAGGCCCGGATCGACGCGGCACGGGGCACCCGGGACCGGGTGCACAACCTGCTGGAGGCCGTCCTCTCGGTGGGCCGGGAGCTGGAACTCACCCAGGTGCTGCGGCGGATCGTGGAGGCGGCGGCCGTCCTCGCGGACGCCAAGTACGCGGCGCTGGGCGTGATCAGCGCCGACGGCGACACGCTGTCGCAGTTCCTCACCGTCGGCCTCGCCGAGCAGGACATCGCCCGGATCGGCCCGTACCCGACCGGCAAGGGGCTGCTCGGCGAGCTGATCAGCCGTCCGCAGCCGCTGCGGCTGCAGGACCTGAAGGACCATCCGGCGTCGATCGGCTGCCCGATGCACCACCCGGTGATGCGGACCTTCCTGGGCCTGCCGGTGCGGGTGCGCGGCGAGGTGTTCGGCAACATCTACCTCACCGACAAGCGCGGTGGCGGCGGGTTCGACGACGACGACGAGTCGGTGATCGCCACCCTCGCGGTGGCCGCCGGCGTCGCCATCGACAACGCCCGCCTGTACGAGGAGGCGCAGCGCAGGCAGCGCTGGCTGACCGCCACCGCGGAGATCAACCGCAGTCTGCTGTCCGGGAGTTCGCGGACCCAGGTGGTGGAGCTGATCGCCCAGCGGGCGTGCGACATCAGCGGCGCCGAGCAGGCCGAGGTGCTCACCCCGCTGCCGGACGGCGCGGGCCTGCGGGTGGAGCTGGCGCTCGGCGGCAACAGCGCCCGGCGGGTCGGGCTGGACGTGCCGCTGGCGGGCACCCTCTCCGGCGCGGCCTGCGCGGGCGGCTCGCCGATGACCTCGCCGGACCTGGCGGAGGACCACCGCTACCGGGCGTGCGTGGCGCGGTTCGAGGAGCTCGGCCCGGCGGTGGCGGTGCCGCTCGGCCGGGCGGAGGGGCACGCCGAGGGGGTGCTGCTGCTGGTGCGCGGCAGTGGGCAGACGGAGTTCACCGAGCGGGAGATCGACCCACTGCTGGGCTTCGCCGACCAGGCCGCGCTCGCCCTGGAGCTGGCCGAACGGCGGCGGGACGCCGAGCAGTTGGCGGTGCTGGAGGACCGCGACCGGATCGCCCGCGATCTGCACGACCTGGCGATCCAGCGGCTGTTCGCGACCGGGATGACGCTGCAGAGCGCGTCCCGGTTCATCGAGCACCCGGGGGCCTCCGACCGGGTGCTGCGGGCGGTCGGCGACCTGGACGAGACCATCAAGATCATCCGCTCGACCATCTTCGGCCTGCGGGTGCGCGAGGCCGGGGCGGGTCAGGGCCTGCGGGCCCGCGCCGTGCACGTGGTGGAGGAGGCGCAGGCCGCCCTCGGCTTCGCGCCGCGGCTCAGCATGGAGGGCCTGCTGGACACGGACGTCCCGCCCGGGGTCGCCGACCACCTGGTCGCCGTCCTCGGCGAGGCGCTCAGCAACGTGGCCCGGCACGCCCGGGCCGGCCGGGTGGAGGTGCACCTGCAGACCTCCGCGGGCCAGGTGGTGCTGACCGTGCAGGACGACGGCGTCGGCATCCCCGCCCAGGGCCGCCGCGGAGGCCTGCGCAACCTCGCCGAACGCGCCCGCACGCTCGGCGGGGCACTCACCCTGAGCGCCCCGCCGGCCGGCGGTACCCAGCTCAACTGGGCGGCTCCGCTGGGGCACTGAGCGGGCCGGTGTCGGCGCGGTCGCGGCGGGTGCGCGCTCGGGCGCGGTGCGGTCCTGCGCTGTGCGCGCTCAGGCGGCGCGGTCGCAGCGGATGTGCGGTCAGGCGGTGCGGTCCTGTGCGGCCAGGGTCTGGGTGGCGATCACCGCGGCCTGCACCCGGCGCTCCACGCCGAGCTTGGCGAGCAGCCGGGAGATGTGGTTCTTGACGGTCTTCTCGGCGAGGAAGACCCGCTCGCCGATCTGACGGTTCGTCAACCCCTGGCCGATCAGCGCCAGGATCTCCCGTTCGCGGTCGGTGAGGTTCGGGAACTCGGGGGCCGGGGCCGGGGACTCGCCGCGCAGCCGGGCCATCAGGCGGGTGGTGGCGCCCGGGTCGAGCATCGACTGGCCGGCGGCGACCGTGCGGATCGCGGTGACCAGGTCCGTGCCGCTGATCTGCTTGAGCACGTAGCCGGCCGCGCCCGCCATGATCGAGTCCAGCAGCGCCTCCTCGTCGTCGAAGGAGGTGAGCATCAGGCAGGCCAGCCCCGGCATCCGCGAGCGCAGCTCCCGGCAGACGGTCACGCCGTCGCCGTCGGGCAGCCGCATGTCCAGCACCGCGACGTCCGGGCGCAGCGCGGGCACCCGGGCCAGGGCCTGTTCGACCGTGGCGGCCTCGCCGACCACCTGCAGGTCCGGCTCCGAGTCCAGCAGGTCGTGCACCCCACGACGGACCACTTCGTGGTCGTCCAGCAGGAACACCCTGATCGGCGCCGCACCTTCGGACATGGCAGTGACTCCTCCTCGCAGACCGCTCTCCCCTGGCAGTCTGCCGTACTGCGCGCGGAGCCGGACAGGGTCCACCCCGCCCGCGCACAGTACTGTCCGGCCCTTGACAACTTACCGATAAGTCGATCAATCGTCGGAAAGGTCCCGCCAGGGCAGCGCCCGCCCCGACCAGAGCGGCTCCACCCGCCGCCAGGACCGCTCCCAGGAGTCGGCCGCCCGCCGCTCCAGCGCGCGCAGCCGCAGCCGCAGGCCGAGTGCCGTGCCCAGCGCCGCGAGGACCCAGCCGCCGAGCGCGCCGGCCAGCCGGTACGGGAGGTCCCAAGGAAGCGGCAGTGCCACGCAGAGCAGCGCGGGCAGTGCCGCGGCCGGCAGCGCCACGGCCACGAGCAGGGTCCGCCGGCGGGCCCGGTCGACCCCGCGGCGCAGCGGGTTGGCCGGGTGGGCGGGAGAAGCGCCCTGACGGCGGGTGAGCCGGCCCAACTGGCCGCGCGGGTGGGGCACGCGCGGGCTCCTCTCTTCTCTTCGACAGCGCGGCCGTGTCCGGTGGGCGGCACGCCTGCTGGCCGCCCAGCGTGTCGCCCCCGCCCACCCGTTCCAAGGGCCGACCGTCCCGGGGCGCCGGGGCCGATGGTCCCGATCCGGGCATCGCGGCTCGTCGCGGATCGGGTCATCGGCACGTCAACCGGAACCCAAGGGATCGTCAAGCACCCCCGGCCGGTGGCGAGCTGAGCCGACCGGGGACGTTACGCTCCTGCCTGCCCTGGCCTGCGGCGACCGTGACCTACGCTGACGTGGGAGTCCGCCCGGCGGGCCGGACCTCCGGCCGCCCGGGGCACCCGACCCTGCGACAGGAGCCAAAGAGTGGTCACTTCCGCCCCCCTGGACGGAGGCTCGGCGCGGCAACGGCTGCGCGCCTGGCTGCTGGAGGGCCTGTCGGACATGGCCAAGCAGCATCCCGGCCCGCACGCCCAGGTCGCCGAGGAGCACAAGGGCCAGCGCTGGTGGAAGGTCATGTGCCTGACCGGCCTCGACTACTTCTCCACCCTCGGCTACCAGCCCGGCATCGCCGCGCTCGCCGCCGGACTGCTCTCGCCGATCGCCACCATCGTGCTGGTCCTGGTCACCCTGTTCGGCGCGCTGCCGGTCTACCGCCGGGTCGCCAAGGAGAGCCCGCACGGCGAAGGTTCGATCGCGATGCTGGAACGGCTGCTGTCGTTCTGGAAGGGCAAGCTCTTCGTCCTCGCGCTGCTCGGCTTCGCCGCCACCGACTTCCTGATCACCATCACCCTCTCGGCCGCCGACGCGACCGCCCACCTGGTGGAGAACCCGCACCTGACCAGTTCGCTCAGCGGCCACCAGGTGCTGATCACCCTGCTGCTGATCGCGCTGCTCGGCGGCGTCTTCCTGAAGGGCTTCAGCGAGGCGATCAGCGTGGCCGTCGTCCTGGTCGCGGTCTACCTGGCGCTGAACGTGGTGGTGGTCGCCGTCGGCCTGTGGCACGTCGTCACCGCCCCCGCGCTGATCACCGACTGGACGCACGCGCTCACCGTGGAACACGGCAACCCGATCGCGATGATCGGCGTCGCGCTGGTCGTCTTCCCCAAGCTCGCGCTCGGCCTGTCCGGCTTCGAGACCGGCGTCGCCGTGATGCCGCACATCGAGGGCGACCCCGGTGACACCGAGGAGACGCCCACCGGTCGGATCCGCGGCGCCCGCAAGCTGCTCACCACCGCCGCGGTGATCATGAGCTGCTTCCTGATCACCACCAGCTTCATCACCACCCTGCTGATCCCCGCCGACGACTTCAAGGCCGGCGGCCCCGCCAACGGCCGCGCCCTCGCCTACCTCGCCCACCAGTACCTGGGCGGCGCGTTCGGCTCGGTCTACGACCTCTCCACCATCGCCATCCTGTGGTTCGCCGGCGCCTCCGCGATGGCCGGACTGCTCAACCTGATGCCGCGTTACCTCCCCCGCTACGGCATGGCCCCGCACTGGGCCCGCGCGGTGCGCCCGATGGTGCTGGTGCTCACCGGCATCGCCTTCCTGGTCACCTGGATCTTCGACGCGAACGTCGACGCCCAGGGCGGCGCTTACGCCACCGGCGTCCTGGTGCTGATCACCTCCGCGGCGATCGCCGTCACCATCGCGGCGCACGCCGCCGGCCAGCGCAACTGGACCATCGGCTTCGCGGTCATCGCCGGCGTCTTCGTCTACACCACCGCGATCAACATCGCCGAACGGCCCGACGGCGTGAAGATCGGCGCCTGCTTCATCGCCGCGATCATCCTGGTCTCGCTCGCCTCCCGCCTCGCCCGCGCCTTCGAACTGCGCGTCACCTCCGTCGAGTTCGACGACGTGGCGGAGCGGTTCATCCGGGACACCGCGCACCGCACGATCCGCCTCATCGCCAACGAGCCGGCCGGCCGCGACCTGGCCGAGTACCGCGACAAGGTGCACCAGATCCGCGCCGACAACGACATCCCGGCCGAGGACGACCTGGTCTTCGTCGAGGTCACCGTGCTCGACGCCTCCGACTTCGAGGCCGAGCTCAAGGTCCGCGGCGAGGTCCTGCACGACCGCTACCGGGTCCTGTCCCTCGAACACTCCAGCGTGCCCAACGCGCTGGCCGCGCTGCTCCTCCAGGTCCGCGACGCCACCGGCCAGCAGCCGCACATCTACTTCGAGTGGACCGAGGGCAACCCCTTCGCCCAGTTCCTGCGCTTCTTCCTCTTCGGCCAGGGCGAGGTCGCCCCCGTCACCCGCGAAGTCCTCCGCGAAGCCGAACCCGACCGCACCCGCCGCCCCCGCGTCCACGTCGGCTGACCCGCTGACGGACCGTCGGCCGCTCCGGTGCTAGCGGGCCGGTTCCGGGATCCAGGCGCCTACGCCGAGGCGGGCGGTGGTGCCGAGGTCGAGTTCGGGGGTGACCATGACGGGGGCGGCGTCGGGGGTGGGGCGGACGCGGAGGTAGGGGGCGGTGACGGGGGTGCCGGTGGTGGTGGTGTTGCGCCAGGCGAGGGTGGCGCGGGCGCCGTCGCCGGGGTGGAGGGTGAACGGACGCGGGGGGTCGTCGGCGCCGGTGCCGGAGGCGATGGCCGCGCCGCCGGAGAGCAGCTCGACGCCGTCGACGGGGCGGTGGTCCAGGTCGAGGAGCTGGAGGCGGGGGTAGCCGTCGAGCGCCACCGGCGCGGCGCCGCAGTTGCGCAGGTGGAGGCCGACCACCCGCAGGCCCATCGCCGCGTCGCCCTCGTCCGCGTAGACCCGCAGGCCCGACGCCGGGCACGCACCGTCGGGCTTCGGGGCCTCCGCGCTGGGGACGCTGCGGACCTTGGCGATCGCCAGTGCCGGGCCGACGGCGGGCTCGGCGGGGCCGTGCGACGGCAGGGTCAGCCGACCCTTCACGGTGGCGCCCGGAGCGACGGCCTCGACGGTCTGCGTGAGGTGACCCGGGACGCCGCCGGCCCGATCGAGCGGGCTGAACAGGATGGTGAAGTCGGAGGTCTCGGCGGCCCCGTTGGTCACCTCGAAGTCCGCGCACGCGCCGTTGGCCGCGGTGATCCGCACCCCGTCCCGGGCGAGCGCGCCCGGCGCGGACGACGCCGGGGCGGGCGTGAGCAGCGCCCCGCAGGGCCCCGCGCTCCCGTGCGCCGACGAACCGTCAGCAGCCCCGACCGCGCGGGAGCCGCAGCCCGCCAGCAGCGCGGCGGCGGTGAGCACGGCGGCCGCCGCGACGGCCGGGTGACGGGGTGTCGGGGGGAGGGGAGGGCGCATCGGACGAGTCGACCACGAACCGGGCGGCGCGGCTGTGACGCCGGTCACCGCCCGCGCAACAGCCGTGCAACGGGTCGTCAGGAGCGGGTCCGGACGCCGTCCAGGGCGATGCCGAGGACCCGGTCGCGCTGGCCCTGGTCCGGGAAGGCGACCGAGGTGATGCCGGAGACCAGCCGCAGCAGGTCGTCGATGCTCATGTCGGTGCGCACCTCGCCGGCCGCCTGGGCGCGCAGCAGCAGCGGGGTGCCTGCGTCGTACATCGACTGGCGGCAGGCGAGGAAGACGTCCGACTCCTCGCCCTCCATGGCCTCGCGGATCGCCCGCTTGGTCATCGCGTAGTCGACGAACCGGCGCAGCCACGCGGCCAGCGCCTCCCAGGGCGGCTCGCCGGAGACCTCGGCGGCGACCCGGCCGAGGTCGTCGACCTCGTTGGCGTAGACCGCCTCGAAGAGGTGCCGGCGGGTGGGGAAGTTGCGGTACAGGGTGCCGATGCCGACGCCGGCCCGGCGGGCGATGTCCTCCAGGGACGCGTCGGCGCCGTGCTCGGCGAAGGCCTCCCGCGCGGCGGCGAGCAGCGCGTCGAAGTTCCGCGCGGCGTCGGTGCGGCGCGGGCGGCGGGCGGCCAGGAACTCGCTGACCACGATCTGTTCCGGCACGGAGACCTCGTTTCGACTCTTCCGGCGTTCGGATTGAACCGGAGGACCACCTCCGCTAATCTGGAGGCATGCCTCGACTTTACCACCGGGGCCTCCGCTTCGGCCTGCCGTGAACGCGCCGGCCGTCCCTTCGATCGCACCGATCGCCCCATCCTGCCCGCACGCGCCGCGCCGTCGTCACGCGCCCCGCGTCCGGCGCTCCCGACGCCGTGTGCCGACGTCCCGAACGCGCCGGGTCCGAATGCCGAGTCCCGAGAGGGTTCGATGAACCGTCAGTCCCACCGCCTCACCTTCGGCGTGCTCGCCACCGGCGCCGGCGTGTACGCGCTGCTGCAGTCGCTGATCACGCCCGCCCTGCCGATCGTCCAGCAGGCGATGCACACCTCGCAGTCCACGGTCACCTGGGTGATGACCGCCTACCTGCTCTCCGCCTCCGTCTTCACCCCGATCCTCGGCCGGGTCGGCGACCTGGTCGGCAAGAAGCGCACCCTGGTCGCCGCGCTGGTCGCCCTGCTGGTCGGCTGCCTGGTGGCCGCCGTCGCCCCGAACATCACCGTGCTGATCATCGCCCGGGTGATCCAGGGCATCGCCGGGGCGCTGTTCCCGCTCTCCTTCGGCATCATCCGCGACGAGTTCCCCGCCGGCCGGGTGCCGACCGGCATCAGCAACCTGTCCGCGGTGATCGCGGTCGGCAGCGGCCTCGGCATGGTGCTGGCCGGACCGATCGTCGGCGCCCTGGACTACCGCTGGCTGTTCTGGTTCCCCGTCATCATCGTCGCGGCCACCGCACTGATCGCCCACCGGTACATCCCGGAGTCGCCGCACCGCACCGAAGGCAGCGTCAACTGGCTGTCCTCCGTGCTGCTCTCGGGCTGGCTGGTGGCGCTGCTGCTGCCGATCAGCCAGGCCGCGAAGTGGGGCTGGGGCTCGGTCGGCGTGATCGGCCTGCTGGCCGTCGCCGTGGTGCTGTTCGCGCTCTGGGCGTTCACCGAGGCCCGCTCGCGCTTCCCGCTGATCGACCTCAAGGTGATGCGGCTGCCCGCCGTGTGGACCACCAACACCGCCGCCCTGCTGTTCGGCGCCGGGATGTACGCAGTCTGGGCCTTCCTTCCAGGCTTCGTGCAGACGCCGTCCGCCGCGGGCTACGGCTTCGGCTCCAGCGTCACCGGCGCGGGCACGCTGATGCTGCCGATGCTGGTCGCGATGTTCGTCTCCGGCCTGCTCAGCGGACGCCTGGCCGGCCGCTTCCCCGCCAAGGCCCAGCTGGTCACCGGCGCGCTGCTCGGCGCGGCCGCCTGCGCGCTGCTCGCCGCCCGGCACCAGGCGCCCTCCGACGTCGCCCTCGCGGCCGGCGTGTTCGGGCTCGGCATCGGCCTGGCCTTCGCCTCGATGAGCAACCTCATCGTGCAGAGCGTCCCCGCCGCGCAGACCGGCGCCGCCACCGGCATGAACGCCAACATCCGCACCATCGGCGGCTCCCTGGGCGCCGCCCTGATGACCGTCCTGGTCACCGGCCACCTGCAGCCCTCCGGCCGCCCCTACGAAGCCGGGTACACCCACGGCTTCGCCCTGCTCGCCGCGTTCTGCCTGGCCGCCGCGCTCGCCGCGCTGCTCGTCCCGGCCCGCCGCGCCACCCCCGCGCAGGCACCGGCGACCGCCGCCGTGCCTGCCGGGGAGCGCGAGCCGGTCGCGGGGTGACGGACCGTCGGGAGCGGGCGGTGCCCGTCAGCTCCCGGAGTCGGGCGGCAGTACCAGGGCGAAGGACCGGACGACGGTGAAGGCCGTCGGGTCGGGCAGGCCGAGCGCGGCCAGTGCGGCGGAGGCGGCCTGGTGCCGCTCGCCGTTCACCCGGACCTCCGCCGTCATGGTGCCCGGCTTGCCGCCGTAGAAGACCCGGACGCTGTTGAACCAGGGTGATTCGAGGTCGGCGGTGAACGTCTCGGCGATCGCGGGGAGCACGTTCGCCTCCAGCAGGGCCTTCTGCAGGCGGGCGACCTCCGGCTCGGAGAGGCCGTAGCCCACTGCCCCCGAGGCGATGGACCGCCACCCGGGGACGCCGCGCCGGTGCTCGGGACCCCAGCGGTCGGCGAACCGCTCCCGCCCGTCGAGCAGTTCGAGCAGGCAGGCACCGGCGGACTGCGCCCACAGGCCGACGGCGTCGCGCGGGGAGGCCACCACGCTGACGCAGTCCACGAAGCACGGTACGTCGGGCTGGATGCTCACGTCCGGGAACGCGATCAGGTCGTAGTGCCGCTCGTCCCCGTGCCCCATCGGCCCGACACCGACGGCCCAACCCTGCGCACTCAGCAGCGAGTTCCCCTTGAGTTCGGCACCCGCCGTGCAGCCGGGCGCCACCTGCTCGAGGGCGTCGCGGACCAGGGCGAGGAACTCGAGATCGGGCAGTCGGCCCTCGGCGGGCGGGGTGGCGCGCGAGCGGCGTATCCAGGACATGCGGGTGATCATACGGAGCCGCTCCCACCGGGCCACCCGCATTTCCGTGCCGGGAGCCCCGGGGTAGGACGGGTCTTTCGGATCACACCGGGCGATCGCCGCCGGGGCGCGCACCTCACCGGCGTCTCGTCGGCCGCCTACGGCTCCCATGGGGCCGGGGGAGACGCTCGCTGATCCGAAGGACCCGCGCTACGACTACGACCGGGTGAGGCGGTAGGGGCCCAGGTAGTAGGAGAGGGCGGTGAGGGAGGGGCCGTCGGAGATCTGACCGGAGGTCAGGAGTTCGACGACCTGGGTCTCCGGGAGCCACTCGACGCGGGTCGCCTCGGAGACGTCCTCGGGGTCGCCGATCCGGGTGCAGTCGGTGACGTGGTAGCTGCGGAAGTGGGCGTCCGAGATACCGGCCATCGCGTCGTACTCGGTCATCAGCTCGACGGTGCCGGGCCGCCAGCCGGTCTCCTCCTCGACCTCGCGGGCGATCGCCGCCGCGGGGTCCTCGTCGGGCTCGGCCCACCCGGCGGGGACCTCCCAGCCCCAGCGGCCGGTGATGAAGCGGTGCCGGTGGATCAGCAGGAACTCACCCGCGTCGTTGGTGACGACGGACGTCGTCGACGCCCGGGGGTAGCGGACCACGTGGTGCTCGATCCGGCCCTGGCCCGGCACCTCCACGTCGTCGAGCCACACCTCGACCCACGGGCTGTCGTAGACCTGCCGACGCCCGAACGTCTGCCACTTCATACCCGTCCTCCCGTCGCACCTGCCCGCTCCGCCCAGACTCTCGCACACGGTCGAGCGGCCGGGCCGCGCCACGCGGCCGGCCGGTCCGCAACCCGTCGGGCGGACCGGCAGCCGTGACGGTCCGTCAGGCGGTGAGCTCCTCGGGGCGGCGGTAGCGCAGGCCGAGGGCGTCCAGGCGGCGCAGGTGCTCGGGGAGGCGGGCGAGGAAGGCGGGGTAGTCGGCGGGGGAGCCCCAGGCGCGTTCCGCGAAGGCGCAGACCCGGGGGAAGGCCATGTACTCCAGGTGCTCGGGGGTGGGGACGTACTCGGTCCACAGCTGGCACTGCGCGCCGAGCAGGCGGTGCCGCAGGTCCTTGGCGAACCGGCCCTCCAGTGGGGTGAAGGCGTAGGCGTCGGCGAGGGTGAGCACGCCCTTCTGGCCGCGCGGCTCGCCCTCGGCGGCCTGGTGCAGGTCGAAGTAGGTGTGCTGCCACGGGGTGAGGACCACGTCGAAGCCGCGGTCGGCGGCCTGTTCGGCGGCCTTCTCGCCGTGCCAGCACATCACCACGGTCTCCGCCGGGACGGGTCCCTCGGCGATCTCCTCCCAGCCCGCCGGGCGCCGTCCGAGGCCGGCCACCCGCTCGGCGAGCCGGGCCAGCAGCCAGCCGTGCACCTGCTCCGGGCCGGCCAGGCCGAGCGCGGCGACCCGCTCCAGCGCGGCCGGGGAGGTGCGCCACTCCTCGGCGGAGCACTCGTCGCCGCCGAGGTGCACGACCCGGCTCGGGAACAGCTCGGCGGTGTACTCCAGCACCCCGGCGAAGAACTCCACGGTGGCCTGCTCGGCGTTGAGGGTACGGGAGTTGATGCCCCAGCGCGGCCACACCGGCAGCCGCTCGGCGGGCCGGTTGCCGAGCTCCGGGTAGGCGGCCAGCGCCGCCTGGACGTGCCCGGGCACGTCGATCTCGGGCACCACCGTGATGCCCCGGCGGGCCGCGAACGCGACGATCTGCCGGATGTCCCGCGCCGTGTACCAGCCCTGGTGCGCCGGGCCGGTGCCCCGGTCGTCCGGGTCGTCCGGGTCGAACGGCACCGCGGGACGCCGCCCGCCGACCTGGGTCAGCCGCGGCCGGTCCGGCACCTCCAGCCGCCAGCCCTGATCGTCCGTCAGGTGCAGCTGCAGCACGTTCAGGCGGTGCAGCGCCATCGCGTCCAGCACCCTCAGCACGGTGGAGACCGGCATGAAGTGCCGTGCCACGTCCAGCAGCAGGCCCCGCCAGCGCAAGGCGGGCGCGTCCTCGACCCGGGTGTGCGGGAGCGGCCACACCGAGCGGGTGCGGAACGCCTCCGGGCCGAGCGCCTCCGGCGGCAGCAGCTGGCGCAGTGCCTGCACCGCGCACAGCAGCCCCGCCGGAGTACGCCCCACCAGGTCGATCCCGGTGTCGCTGACGGTCAGCCGGTACGCCTCCGGGTTGCCCGGGGCGTGCTCGACCCCGTTGACGTACAGCCGGATGCTCCCGCCCCCCGCGCCGATCTCCGGGACCGTGCCGAGCGCTGTCGCCAGGTGGTCGGCGAGCAGCTCGGCCGCCGGGACGGCCGCGCCCTCGGCGTGGATCACCGCGGTGCGCGGGGAGAGCTCGAACCGTCCGGGCCGGGCCTCGAAGACGTCCGGCTGGGGGACCATCATGGGAATGAACCGCCGTTTCTCACTGGCTGGTCGGAGTACGTCTCTGACGAGTCGTCAGTGTCTTTCAGTGGTGCAGGTACCGGGTCTCGTCGGGTTCGAGGACGAAGGGGTTCGCCTGTTCCCCGGCGAGGATGTACCAGGCGGTGGCGCCGGTGTGCAGGGAGGCGTAGTAGGTGTCGCCGTAGCCGGTGTCGAGGCCGTCGCCGGAGGCGGCGACCAGGCCGTTGCCGTCGGCGTGGGGCGCGGTGGCCTGCGCGGACTGCAGGCTGGTGAGCAGGGCGGAGGCCTTGGCGGCGTCTCCGCTGCCGCCGCGGGCGTAGTAGGCGGCGGCGAGGTGGGCGGTGCCCTCGAACCAGACCTTGGCGGTGGAGGCGTTGGAGAAGCTGACGCCGGTGAAGCCGCCGTCGCTCGCGGCGAGGCTGGTGGCGGCCCAGTCGACGGCGGTGGAGTACTGGGTGCTGCCGGTGGCGAGGTAGGCCCAGGTCTGGACGTCCTCGGGGACGGGGTAGTAGTTGGTGCTGACGCCGTCGGGGTTGGTGCCGGTCCAGAGCTTGCCGGTGGCGGCGTCGCGCATCGAGGCGACGAAGCCGAGCGCGGTCTGCGAGCGGGCGGTCCAGGTGGCGTCGCCGGAGAGGGTGCCGAGCATCGCGAAGAACGCGGCGACGTCGATGTTGTGCTCGGTGGCCTTGTAGGTCATCGGGTTGTCGTTCGCGTCGCGGCCGCCGGTGTAGCCGGCCGGGCCGCGGGTGTCGTAGGTGTGGGTCTGGATCCAGTCGGCGAGGGTGAGCGCGCCGTTCAGGTACTTCACGTCGCCGGTGTCGGCGTAGAGGTGGCCGAAGGCGAGGCCGGCCCAGGCCATGTTGCCGGTGTAGGTGGCGGGGGAGCCGATGTAGGGCGTGCCGTCGGCGGTGACGAACGGGTTCGGCTGGTACGAGGCGCGCAGCCGGCCGTCGCCGAGCGGGTCGTGGGCCTGGGCGTAGAGCAGGGTGTCGCCGAGGGTGCGGGCCCGGGCGATGTCCGGGTCGGTGCCGCGCTCCAGGTACGCCATGACGACCAGCGCGTCGTCGTAGGAGAACGAGGAGACGAAGTTCAGCGAGCCCAGGTAGCCGCCGGTGAAGCTCTGCGGGAGCCGCAGCGTGCTCCCGCTCCCGTACACGTCCATCCGCTGGTCCAGGAAGGTGTACGCCTTGTCCAGCGACACCTGGGTGGCGGGGGAGATCGCCGAGCCGTAGGGCCCGGTCGCCTGCGCCGGGTTGACGGCGGTGAGGGCGAGGGCGGCGCTCGCGGCCACGACGACCGCGGCGCGCAGGGATCCGGGCAGGGAAGTGCGCATGGTGGAGCCTCTCAGGGGTGGAGTGGGGGGGAAGAGAGGTGGCGAGGGGACGGGGCGTCAGAACGCCTCGGGGGAACGGGGCCTGGCCGCGCCGCCGAGCCGCTGGACGTCCAGCGCCGCTGCGGTGACCTGCAGCGCGGCCAGGGTGCGCTCCCGGGTGAGCTGCGCGGTGTGTGCGTACACCACGTCCAGCAGCAGGAGTCGGGAGTGCCGGGCGGCCAGCGCGTCGCTCTGGAACGAGGTCGCCGGGGCGGCCGTGGTCAGTACCACCGCGGCCTGCCGGGCCAGCGGGGAGGCGGCGTCCGAGGTGAGCGCCGCGGTGAGCGCGCCGTGCCGCTTGGCCGCCGTCAGGAACTCGACGCCGTCGCGGACCGCGCCGGAGTGCGAGATCGCCACCGCCACGTCCCGGCCGTCCAGCAGCGCCGCCGCGGTCAGGCCGTTGTGCAGGTCGGTCCAGGCCCAGCACGGCACCCCGATCCGCTGCAGGTGCAGCCGGAACTCCTCCGCGGTGGCGCCGCTGGTGCCCACCCCGAAGAAGTGCACCTGCCGCGCGCCGACCAGGGCCCGCACCAGGGCGTCCACCGCCGCCAGGTCCAGCTGCTCGGCGGTCTCCTGCAGTGCCCGGCTGCTGGCGGACAGCAGCACCTGCACGACGTGGTCCAGGCCGTCCTCGGCCCGGATCTCGCTGCCGATGTCGTTGTTCCAGCGGCGCTGCGCGGCCCGGCCGCCCTCTTCCGCCAGCGCCACCTTCAGCTCCTGGTAGCCGGCGAAGCCCGCCGCCCGGCAGAACCTGGTGATGGTGCCCGGCGAGGTGCCGACCCGCTCGGCGAGCTCGGTGATGGTGGCCCGGGAGGCCGCCGCCGGATCGCTCAGCACGTAGGACGCCACCTGCTCCAGCGCGCCGCTGAGGGCGGGGCGCAGCGCCTGGAGCCGGGAGAGGGTGTCTGGCGAGTTCATGTGAAAATAATTATCGCCGAACGAGGGTCTCGTCCAGAGCTGGTGAGAAAAATTATTTCCAGCTACGGTTCCGGCTGCGGTGCGCCCCCGCTCCCGGGCAGGACCCGCGCCACCCCGCCCAGGAGGCTCCATGACACCCGCGCTGGTCCTCGGCGTGGACGCGGGCGGCACCCGCACCCGCGTCGCCGTCGCCGACACCGCCGGACACCTGCTCGCCCGCGCCGAAGGACCCGCCGGCAACCCCGTCGCCCACGGCGTCCCCGCCGCGCTCGACGCGCTGCGCATCACGCTGGCCCGCGCCCTCGCCGGCCTCGACCCCGCCGCGGTCCGCTCCGCCGTGCTCGCGCTGGCCGGCGACCACCTGCTCGCGGACGGCGAAGGCGCCGCCGCGCTCACCGCCACGCTGCGCGGGCTCGGACTGCACGGCCTGTCCGGCCCGCACCGGCTGATCGGCGACGCGGTCGCCGCGTTCGCCGCCGCCACCCCGGAACCGCACGGCGCCCTGCTCATCGCCGGCACCGGTGCGGTCGCCGTCCGCCTGCACGAGCGCGCCATCGCCGACACCGCAGGCGGCTACGGCTGGCTGCTCGGCGACGAGGGCTCCGGCTTCTGGCTCGGCCGCGAAGCCGTCCGCACCGCCGCCGACACCCTCCGCGGCCGGGCCGACGCCCACCCGCTGACCCGCCTCGTCCTCGCCCGGCTGCTCCCGCCGACGGACCGTCAGGACGCTTCCAGCGAAGCGTCGGACGCGCCCGTGCCCCGGGTGCCCGTCGCACCCGACCGGGTCCTCGCCGAGCGGCTGCTCTCCGCCGCCTACACCCTCCCGCCGGTCGAACTCTCCACCCTGGCCCCGCTGGTGACCAGGGCCGCCGGGCTCGGCGACGGCGCCGCGGACGCGATCCTGGACCGGGCCGCCGCCCACCTCGACGCCCTGCTCGCCCAGGTCCGCCCCCACCCCACCGCCGCCCCCGTGGTGCTCGCCGGCACCTGCCTGGCCCCGCACATCCTCGGCGCCCGCACCGCCCGTCTGCTGGCCGGTCGCGGCCCGGCCACCCTCCACCACGCCCCTGACGGCACCCTCGGCGCGACCTGGCTCGCCGCCCTCCCCGTCCTCACCCCCGCCGACCCCACACCGGCCGCCCTGCACGCTGCCCTGACGGCAGAAGGAGCCTGACGGAGCGGCAGCAGTACCTGACGGAGCGGCAGAAAACCGGTTGCCCGCGGGCGGCGGTCTCCACCACGATCGCCCGCATGGACCTGTAACGGCTGCCACGTAGCACCAGTGAACCCGTCGCGCGATCGACCACGAAGCCTGACATCCCGGCCCCGTGGCGATGACTCGCGCCCTCGTGTGCATCCGTCAGATCCCAGTGCTGAAAGCAACCACCACCATGAATACCGACCGCAAGGCCCAGTGGGCCGTGCGCCAGTCCGCGCTGCCCACCGTCGTCCGCGCCTGCCCGGACTGCTCCGGCAGTCGCCACCGTCCCTCGGGGAAGATCCGGGTCAACGCGAGCGGCAAGCTCCTCGACGTCTGGCTCCTGCTGAGCTGCGTCGGGTGCGACCGCACCTCCAAGGTGCCCGTCCACGAGCGGGCCCACGTCTCCTCGCTGGAGCCCGCCCGGCTGGTGGCGTACGAGAACAACGACCCCGCCGTGGTGCGGGAGTTGACGACCAGTGCGTCGCTCGCCGCCCGGAACGGCTACCGCCTCGACTGGACCGGCACGTGGGAGCTGGAGGCCCGCATGCCGCTCTACGCGCTCGACGACCCGACGCCGCTCAGGGTGCGGGTCGGCTTCGAACTGCCCGTGCCGGTCCGCGTCGAGCGACTGCTCATGCGCGGGCTCGGCCTCAGCCGCTCCGCGGTGCGCCGCCTGGTCGCGGACGGACGCATCCGCCTGCCGCTGGCCCTGGACGCCAAGGCGCAACGGGACTTCGAGCTGACCATCCACGGACCGGGCGCCGTCGACGCGGCGAAGCTCCTCGGCAACCCGGCCACCCCGCAAGGCGACGTGCACGCCGAGCCCCGCCATCAGGGGTCGGACGCCGAGCCCCGGCGCCTGCCGCGGACGGCGGCGGCGGGTCGGTAGCGGGACGGGCGGGGCCTCCCGGCAGCACGCCAGGCTGCCGGGAGGCCCCACCCGCCGTGGTCACATCGGCAGCGAGTGCAGGCGCACCGGGCCGCCCGGCCAGGACCCGCCCGGCGTCACGGCGGTCCACATCGCGTGGATCGGCATCACGGTGGGCCCGGCGGGCTGCTCGACCGTCACCGGTTCGGTGATCGGCGTCCAGCCGAGCCGGCGGTAGAGCGACGCCCGGTCGGGGAGGCAGAACAGCAGCGCCAGGTCGAGGCCGGCCGCGCGGGCGCCGGCCAGGGCCGCGTCGACGGCGGTGCGGGCCAGGCCCTGGCCGCGGACGTCCGGGGAGACGATCACCCCGCCGATGCCCGCCACGTCGAAGCGCACGCCGCCGACCTCCACCGGTACCACGACGTACCCGGCGTGCGCCACCACCCGGTCACCGGAACGCACGCCGTAGTGCTGCTCCTTGGGCCGCCAGACGAGGTTGGTCGTCCCGGTCTCGAACGGGTCGGCCACACCGCCGCCCAGGGCGTGGACCTGCTCCCAGCCCCACCCGGCGAGCTCGACGGCCGGTGAGAACTCCTGCTCGGTCAACGTCTCTCTCCCTGCTCCCTGATCCATCGTCAGCCCGCCGCCGGCGCGGCGGTCACGAACAGTCGCACCCGCACCCGTCGCAGCCGCAGCAACTGTCCCCGCAACAGCCGTCCCCGCCGCAGCAGTCACAGCTGCAGCAGTCGCCGTCGCACTGGACGCAGGCGTCCGAGCAGTCGCAGTGGCGCCGGCAGAACCCCTTCCGCTCCTCCCGCGACCACGGGTCCTCGTGCTTGCAGCAGAGCAACTGGCAGGTGCAGGCCATCGCCAGCCACACCGCGCAGCCCGGCAGCAGCGTGCGCGGCTTCTTCGGCGTCTGCGGGCGCTGCTGCGGCGGGACCAGGTTCGGGTCCGGCGGCGCGGCGTTCGCGCAGGTGGCGTGGTGGCCGCCGCCGAAGACCCGGTCCACGGCCTCCCCGGTCTCGTGCGCCAGCAGCCGGTGGACCAGCGCCCGGTCGGTGAACTCCACCTCCGCCAGCGCCAATCGGATGCCGTGCACCGCGTCCCGGCACAGGCGCTCCGCCTCCGCCTGCGAGGTGCCGGTGACCGACAGCGGGTTCCACAGGCCCTGCGCCTCGTCCTGCGCGCGGTCCTCGGCGGCGTCCAGCAGGTGCGCGAGGCGGCCGAACAGCCGGCCCGCCTCCGCCAGCGCCGCCGCGTTGCCCGGCCGGCCGGCGAGCACCGCGGTGTGCGCGAAGGCCGCGGCCGTCGCGGACTCGGTCGGCTCGGTCGCCAGCAGCAGCGCACCGCCCGCCGACACCGCGCGCTCGGCCTCCTCCTGCCGCGCCGCGGCGGCCAGCAGCACGCCGGTGTCGAACCCGACCGCCGCCGCGCCGCCCGCCGACTGCCGCTCCCACCGCCGGGTCACCGCCCGCGCGCCCGCCGCCACCGGACGGCGCCCGAACACCCCGTCCCCGTCCAGCACGTGGTCGCGGACCTTCACCGACGCCAGCGCCAGCGAGACCGCGGCCGCCAGCCGCGCCCCCTCGCCGCGCGCCACCGGCGCCGTCCGCATCCCGCGCAGCGGGCACGGCCCCGCCGTCCGCCGCTGCGCCTCCCGTGGCGTCTGCGCCTCGACCAGCACGGATATCACCAGGCCGTCGTAGTTGGTCGCGGTCCGCGCCAACTGCCCGTGGTCGTCCCGCAGTGCCAGGCACAACCCGCACAGGTGCGCCAACCACGAGGCGTGCAGCCGCTCCGACAAGCGGTGCCGACACGGTCTGATGATCCCGAACATCCCTGGCTCCCCCTCCACCCGCGCTGACCAGCCGTCATCCTAGCCACGCGGGTTTGCGGGCCGGGGGGTCACCGGACGTTGAGCCGGCCGACCCGTTCGGCGGTCAGGCAGGCGCGGACGATCGCCACCCGCACCAGCGGGCCGCCGAGGCCGCACTTGATGACGTAGAAGAGGATGAGGTTGGTCGAGGTGACCGCCAGGGCGTACACGTAGACGTCGTGCAGGAGCCCCAGGTACAGCAGGGTGCCGATGGTGAGGACCGCGACGGCGTAGAACATCGAGGTGGGCGCCCACTGGGTGAAGGCCGCCAGGCCGGTGATCTTGCTGTCGTCCTCGGGGACCGTGGTCAGCCCGATCCGCCGGGAGCGGGCGACGACGGCGCGGACGTACGCCAGGGTGAGGACGTTGGCGAGCCAGGTGAGGATCTGCCCGATGGCCGAGTTGACGGGCCACCAGCGCGGTTCGACCAAGGTGATGGCCAGCACCAGGCCGCACGGGACCACCGCCATGATCCGCATGATCGTCTCGGTCGCCAGGGCGAGCCGGCTGAGCGAACCGGCCCGGCGGCCGATGGCCAGCGGGGTGAGGCCGGAGAACAGCATCTGGTAGTACTTCGGGGCGGCGATGGCGTAGGACAGGCCGACCATCCGGGCCGGCAGGTTCGCCCGCCAGTCCGGTACGGCGTAGTCGGCGTGCCGCCACGAGTCGACGATCGGCAGGCCGTCGCGGTCACCGCCCAGGTGCTGGGCCACCTCGATCAGCCGGTTGTCCCAGGAGAGGTTCAGGTCCCGGAACAGCCAGGTCAGCACGGCGAAGTTGGTGAGCGCCCAGACCAGCGCCGACAGCAGCGACCAACTGAGCAGCCAGGTCGCCAGCGGCTGACGGCTGCCGGTCGCCGCCAGGGTGCCGCTCCGCCGACGGCTGCGCCACAGCCGCCACTCCCGGCCGGGGTCACCCGCCAAAGGCCGCGCCAGTTCACGCAGCGCCCGCCAGCCCGGCTCGACCCGCAGCTCACCGCTGTCGCGCTCGGCGGCCCGGACGAGTTCGAGCTCGGCGAGGAACCGGTCCTTCAGGCGGGCGTAGGAGAAGTCCCGCTGCGCCGGGTCGGAGAAGATCAGCAACCGCCGCTCGGGGACGGCGTCGACGAGGTCCTCCAGGAACCGCGCCAACTGCGGAGCGCGCATGTAGAAGATGTCCGGCACCACGCGCTCGGTGCTCTCCGTCCCGGTGCCGAAGAGCATCAGCAGCCGGCCGAGCGAGTAGAGGTCGGCCCGCCGGATGTCGCCGTCGCCGGCCCTGACCTCGGGCGCGATGTAGGAGGAGGCCACCCCGGTGGTCCCGGTGATGGTGTGCGTGTACAGGTAGTTGCGGCCGAGGTCGACCAGCCGGAAGGCCCCGTCGGCGGTCGAGACGATGATGTTGGACGGCGAGAGGTCCGCGTGGACGCCTCCCGACGCTCCGCGCAACGGGTGGTCCGCGGCGGTCAGTTGAAGTTCCTCCAGCGCCTCGAACAGCTTCAGCCCCTGCTCGCGCAGCCGGTCCAGACTCAGCCGCAGCTCGCCCTCCGGGCGGCCCGCGGCCTCGGCCCGGACCGCCTCGGCCAGGGTGACGCCCTCGATGAACTCCATCATGATCCACTTTTCGCAGCTGGCCCACACCCGCACCAGGTGCCGCAGACCCTGGGCGGCGGACCCGTAGACCCGCGCGTACTCCCGGGTCGCCCGGGCCAGCGTCTCGATCCGGGTGAACGGGTAGAGGATCAGCTTCAGCGCGAAGTCCGGCCGGGCCCCGTGCACCGCGCCGGTGGTGCTCCCGCGCAGGATCACGGAGGTGCTGCCGTGCCGGTGGAAGCGCAGGTTCGGCGCCATCGCCCGCCACTCCTGGACCGCCTGTGCGGTGTCCGGGTCGGCGCGGTGCCCGGTGGCGGGCTCGGGGCTGTAGACGGTCGATATCGTCAGGCCGACCGCCTCGTCCGCGGCGAGCACACCGCAGACGGCGGGGCAGTCGTGGGTGAGGGCGCCGCCACCGTCGTCCGCACCGCCCGCGTTCGCGATCCGGGAGCGCTGCGCCTCGGACTCGGCCAGGCCTATCAGCGTCAGCAGGAAGAGCCCGGTGAACCCGAAGACGTCGGCGGAGGCCTGCCGGAGCGAGTCGCCCTGCGCCCGGTAGCCGGCGCACCAGGCCGTCAGGCCCTCGATCGTGGAGGTCCGCGCACCGAGCCCGAACCGCGTCTCGAACGACCGCTCGTCCACCGGTATGTCCTGCAGGACCCGGTGCCAGGCGGTGAGCCGGGCCGCCCGCCGCCGGGCGCTCTCCGGCCCGGACGGCGGAAGGTTCAACGCCGACCGGAGGGCGGCGGTGGCGTCCTGGCTATAGCCCGTCAGGTTCCGCAGCGCCGCGAGCACCGGATCGAGCGTTGCTCCTTGGGGCGCCATTCGCGGTCTCCACCACCGTCAGCCGGGGTATTGCATGGATGCGGCCCTGGGCGATCAGCGAGGCGGGCCGGTCCTCCAGGGCGCAGAACGCGGTCTCGTAGGCCGTGCGGGCGTGTTCGAGCAGCAGGTGCCGGTCCATCTCGTGCCGCTTCAGCTCCGGCATCCACGGCAGCGGGGCGAGGTCCAGCACGTGCGGTCCGACCCTGCCGGGCGACCGCCGCTGACTGCGCAGCCACTCCTGGTCGCGGTACTTCTGCCGGGTCGCCGCCAGGTAGCCGCGCCCCAGGCCGGTGCGCAGCCGCTCCAGGTACAGGTACGTGTAACGGTGCATCAGCGACAGGCTCCCCGGCCCGTTCTCGCGCATCGGCCGGGTGCTGAGCGAGAGCACGTGCGTGCAGCCGTCGTCGAGTGCGAGCCGGAACGGCAGAGCGGTGAGCACACCGCCGTCGACGGCCCGCCGCCCGTCCGGCGTGCGCGCCGTGCCCGGGACCGCGACCGGCAGCCAGGCGGAGGCGCGGAGCGCCGTCTTGAGTTCGTCCCGGGACGAGAAATCGCGCAGCACGACAGTTCGTAGCGCATCGACATCGGTGACCGGAACGGCGAGCGGCACCGGCGAGTTGATCACCGCTTCGTAGTCGAGCGGCTTGACCCGTTCCATGACGTGGTCGAAGGAGTAGTCCAGGTTCAGAATGGGCTTGCGCCGGAGCGCCCGGGAGAAGTCGACGAACTGAGGTGTCGTCAGGTCGTCGTAGTAGATCGCCAGCGGGTACCAGGTGTCACCCGCGAGGAAGTAGGCGCCGTTGATCCCGCCCGCCGAGCAGCCGTACACCACGTCGAAGGCGTTCTTGAAGCCGTAGTCCTCCAACTGGCACAGCATGGCGGCCGACACCACCCCGCGCATGCCGCCGCCCTCGACGGCGAGCGCGACCCGCGCGCCGTCGGTGCGGCTGCCCGGCATGCTGCCGGAATCGCGCCTGGCGCGCAGGATCTCCAGGACGGGATGCGAGGGGTCCCAGTACCCCTGTGTGGTCATGAACCTGTCGCTCACATTCA
>NZ_JBFAQR010000064.1:0-38718 GCF_040678815.1 Kitasatospora sp. NPDC049285
TGCACAAGACGTTCGAGCCGTTGTTCGACCGGTATCAGAACTGGTTGCGGGAGCGGCAGTGGCGTGAGAACCCGGACGGGGCGAAGTACTTCGGGTTGCTGCATCCGTTGAACTTCGTGTCGTTCGTGGCGAACATGACCGGCAATCCGGCGCCGTTCCCGGTGCCGCGGCCGGGTGGGCACGACGGTGACGAGTCGTGGGGGCAGAGCGCGAAGGACCTGGCGAAGTGGTTCTTCTCCAACCCGTTCTCCGGGTTCGACCTGCGCTCCGACACCCCGATCGTCAACCTCTTCACCTCGCGCGGCGCTGGCGCGGTGCGGGAGGAGAACCCGGACGTTCGAGCGCTCGGCGACGTGCTCGGCGGAGTCCGCACCGTCAGCGACACCGACACGGAGCAGTACACCCTCCCCGCACCCGACCTCGGCGATCCGTTCACCCCCGATACCGTGCGTCTGCGCACGGACAGCGCCCCCGCGCCGGACGCGATGGCGGCGGTGCTCGCCGGTGGGCGCAGCCCACTGGAGGCGATGCTGGACCGCCTGCGCACCGAGGCCACCCCGAGCCACCACGCCCCTGGCGGACCGTCACCTGCGACCGGTACCGTCGGGCGCGACCGGGAAGCCGGTCCGTCGGAGCACCAGACGGCGCTGGACGGGATGTTCTCCCGCCCCGACGACGGCGACGACCACACGCCCACCCCCGCCGACGACCCCACCTCCGCCCCCGCCGACGACCACGCGCCCACGGCGGCTGCCGCGGGCGACCCGCGCTCACCCGTGGCAGCCGCCGTCCGCCCCGCGCACGACCACCCGCCACAGCCACTGCACGCGCAGCCCGGCAGCGCCGACCCCGCCCTGCCGCTGTCCCTCGCACCCGTGCACGTCGCCTTCCCCCGCGGCTCCAGCACCATCGAACCGGCCATGGACAGGATCGTCGCGGACACCGCCCGCCGCCTCGCCCCGGAACTGGTACGCCGTCACCACGCCGGACAGCCGATGCCGGTGATCAGGGTCACCGGCGGCGACGACCCCGACCGCGCCCACGGGCCCGCCCGCGCCGCCGCCACCGCCGCCGCCCTCCAACACCACCTGCGCACCGAACTCGCCCGCCACGGTGTCGACACCGACCCGCCGGTGAGGGCCGAACTCTTCGGCACGCTCCACCGCACCGCCCGGCAGCCTGTCGCCGCCATCACCCTCGACTACGCCAGCGTCGCCGACACCCTCCACCTCCGCCCCACCCGTACCGGCGTCCTGGTCACCGACCCCGCCGCACCCGCCGAGGACCACAGCCGCGCCGCACACGCCCTCGACCTCCTCCCGCGCTCCGATGACGCCTACACCGTCGCCATGCACACCGGCGACAACGGCGCCCCGCTCAGCCCGCACCAACTCGCCGACGTCCTCCTCGCCGCCTACGACCGGGGGAACCTCGACGGCAAGACCCGTATCGACTTCCTCTCCTGCCGCCTCGGCGAGCCGGCGGGCCGCCACGTGCCCGAGGCGATGCGGGCGCTGTGGGCGCATCAGACGGCGAACCCCCGCCCGGCCGCGGCAGGCCCGTTCACCGGGCGGGCACCCGCGGGAGACCTGTGGATCGCCCCCACCACTACCGGCCACCACACCGTCGTCCTCGCCGACCACCTCGGCCTCCGCCCCGACGGCACTCCCGCCGTCGTCACCAGCCACACCTCCCACTGGCGCACCTACACCCACGCCGGCGACCCCACCCACATCGCCCTCGAAACCGACCACCCCCACGACAACCCACCAGCCGACCTGGAACAGCTCGACGGCGCCGTCAAGTTCGGCCCGGAGCGCCGTCCCAGTCAAACCCGCGGGTACCCTCCCGCTCGATCCGGTCCCGTCGGCGTCGGTCGGCGCCCCGGTTCGGCACCGGGTGGTGAGGCACCTGGCGGAACGGCAGGGGGGGTGTCCGGAGTGGTGCTTCCCGGTTCGGTGGCACGTACGAGTGATGGGGACTGGCGAAAATGGCTCGGCATCGCTTTCCGCAGCCGTATCGCGCACACGTTCGAGCAGAAGGCCAACTCGGTATCGGTCAGTGTCAACAGCAAGGTGTTCAAGCTGCCGGAAGGTGCACGCCGCGCACTGTTCGCGCACCAGGTGCTGAGGGGCACGCGCCTCGACGACGTCAAGAGGGTCAGGTTCACCAATCCGGCGGGTGACCACTTCGAGGCCTCGCTGGGCGACCGCCCGGTATCTGAGGAACTGTTCCAACCCGGCACCCGCCCCGTATTCGGCGTGTTCATGACCGTGCCGACCCCTCCGGCTGATCGTGGGAACGACCCCGCGTTCGTGGGTTGGTACGGGCGGCTGGTCGACGAAGACGGCCAGCGGTGCGTGGCCTGGTCCCTCACCGGCGGCGAGGAGTTCAGGGCCGAGCCCGAACGGACGCCGTACGACGAGCCGCCCGCCGTCTACCGCCGTCGGCTCGCGCAGGAGCGGCGTGCCGCCTCAGCGGCCGCCGCCGGCCGGGGCATCAGCGGCAGCGGACCGGAGGCGGACCCGGGCATGTCGGCGTTGCCGCACGGCGGTACCGGTGCGGCCGGGGACGTGGCCATGGGAACCCGCACCGCTGACGGTCCGCAAGGTGGCGAGCTCGGCACCGGGGAGTCCCGTCTGCACGCCGAGCAGCCCCGGCAGGGACTGCTGGTGCTCGATCCCGTGAGCGGGACCGTCACTGCGATCCACCCTGACGGCACTATCACGGAGCCCGGCTTCGAGGAGGCCATGGTGCTCGCGGCCGAATCCGGCTACACCGTCCTCACGGGTTCGCCGGACCAACAAACCGACACCTCGGCCATGCTGTACCGCGACGAACGGCCGCTGGACCACGTCGGTCCGGCAGGTGATGGACCCGGGGACGGCACGGGAGTCTCGGAGCCGCTCGCCTCCGCTGGAGCGGGTGCGCTGCTGTCCAGGTTGGATCTGACGGTCGATCCGGTGCTGGGTGACGGGAACTGCTTCTTCCGCGCGTTGGCGCGTATGCGTCCCGAGCACGGCACCGAGGCTGACCTTCGCGCGGCGCTGGCGCGTGACTTCGGGAATCTGTTCGACGATTTCACCGTTGGTCCGACGCTGCTCGCCGAGGTGTTGACGGACAGTCGGCTCCTGTACGACCTGTTGCAGCTGACGCCTGAAATCCTGCCGTACCAGCTTGCCGACGCGGAGCTCTACACCGGTCTCCTGGCTCGGCTGCGCAGTGAGTTCGGTCCGGTCTGGGCCGCTGTCCTGGACCAGCTCACGGTCGACCGCCGCTGGGACAACGCCTTTGGCAGCGCCGCGCCGCTGCTCTACACACGGTACTCCGGGCGGGGGCTGCTGATAGCCGACGTTCGGAGCGGCACTGTCACCGCGGTCCACACCGACTACTCCACGACCTATCCCGACCCCGAGCAGGCCGCCCGACTCGCGTCCGACCACGGCTACCCCGTCCTCGCTCACAGGCCCGGCCACTACGACGCCACCACCTCCGCTTCACCCGCCACCGACTCCCGGCCGGAAGCGCGACGTCGACTCGGGGGTGAACCCGGGCAGACGGGCAGGCCGGAGCCTGCCGTGCCACCGCATGGCGGAGACCTGATGGAGTTCGAGCCGTTCCTCGGTCGTGAATCCGAGCACGCACAGGGCGAGTCGACGCCGCCTCCAGGGGCTCCGGCCGTCGGCGGTGAACACCCGGGCCAGGCACCCCGGGTCCTATTCCTCAAGCGCGTCCGGCACCGCTTCCACCTGGTCGCCGGCGCGACGAAGGCCAGTACCAACGGCGTGATCCTCCACCTGCCCAGGGGCTCCCGGCGCGCGCTGTTCGCGAACCAGCCGCTGAACGGCAGGGTGGACGGCAAGACGGTCACGTTGACCACTCTCGACGGCCGCCATTCGTACGAAGTCCGCCTTGACGGTCCCCGTGAGGCCGAGGCGCACCGAGCGGCCGGTGCCAAGACCACCGTGTTCGGCGTCAAGACGATCGTGCCCGACGTCCCGGCCGATCACCCTGACGGCGAACCGTTCGGCGGTTGGTACGCGCGGCTGGCCGGCAAGGTCGGCCGCCGGGTGATCGTCTGGTCCCGCACGTCGGGCGAGGCCTTCACACCCGAGGACGCCCTGGCGAAGCCGTATGACGAGCCGGACGTCGAGTACAAGTACCGGGTCGCGGTGGAGAAAATGGTCGGAAGGTATGTGCCGCTGCCTGTCTCCCTGGTGGACCCCGCGAACCGGGGCGCGTTCCTCGAACGGGTCGCCGAGCAGGGGCGCGCGGCTGCCACGAGTTCCGCGGTCAGCGTCGCCGGCAGGACATTCCACCTGCCGGCCGACAGGAAGACCCGCAGGTTGTTCGCGGACCAGCCGCTGGACTTCGTGAGGACCGGGAACGTGGTCACGTTCAGCACCCTGGCCGGCGATCGGTTTTCGGTGACCCTCGCCAGGGTCGTCGGGCGCCAGGTTCGTTGCACGGCCGGCGACAGTGCTCAGGTGTTCGACTTGTCCGTGATGGTGCCCAAAGTTCCTGCCGATCACCCTGCGGGAGAGGCGTTCGGAGGCTGGTACGCGAGGCTGGCCGGCGAGGACGGCCGCCGGGTGGTGGAGTGGTCGCGCACACCCGGCGACGGTTTCACCGCCGAGGGTGACCCCACGCCGTACGACGAGCCGGACGACGAGTATGCGTTCCGGATCGCAGTGGAAGCGCAAGCCCGCGCCCGCGCGGCGGAGGAGAGCGGGGTGCCCGCACCGCCTTCGCGCGCGACCACCCCGCACCGCGCCGATGCCACCGACGAGGTCCGACCGGCCGCGGAGCCCGTGGCGGCGGTGGACCCAGTCGGACCGTCGTCTCCCCGCGGCTCGCTCGACCTCCGCGACGACTCCGGCGACGAGTTGATGCCTCAGGCCGATTCCTCCGACGACATGGAATACGCCGACTTCGGTGACGAACCGTCATCCCCGGCCGGGCCGGACGCCGAGCCGCCCGCCGCGGACGACTCGGCCCGGCCCCAGACCCCCACCCCCGGGCCCGATACCGACCTGGTGGGGACCTCCCACGCGACCGGGTCGGCCGGTGCGCCCGCCGGACATTCGGACGACCCCGTTGCTCCACCATCCCCCACGACGGCCGACGTGGCGATGGCGGACGTGGCGATGGCGGATGTCGCGATGGCGGACGGTGACCGTTCCGAGTGGCCTTCGCCCGACGGCCTCACCATGAGCGCTGGGCCCGCTGCGGGCTTTCTCGACACCCTCGACCTCAAGGCCGAACCCGAAGCGGGCTTCGGCGAGATCCTGGACGCCCTCTACGCGAGCCAGGCATCGACTGCGAACCCCATCGTCATCGACGACGGTCAACCGACCCCGACCCGCCAGGAACCGGGCACCACGGAAACCACCGGACGCGACACCCCGAATGGCGAGCCGAGGCGAACCACCGGTGACAGCAGTCCCGTCCAGGCTCCCGCTACCCACGCCGACCACTCCCCGACCTACGTCCGGACCCCGGACATTCAGATGACGGGTGCTCAGACGGGCGTCGCGCAGGCCCCCGTCGCCGGGGTGCCCGCGGTGGGGGACCTGGTGCCGGTGCCCGGGGACGGCCTGTGCCTGCTGTCGTCGGTGGTGGTCAGCGACCCCCTGGCGGTGCGGGAGGGCCTGATCCACGCCGGCGTCGGGGACAGCGACCTCGACCGGATCCTGGCGGACCGGGTCCGGCCGGGTGCGGTCCCGGATGGGATCCGCACCCTCGCGGAGGGCGTACGCGACGCCGTCCGCACCTGGCTCACCAACCGCCGGACCGCCGACGTCCCCGCCGAGATCGTCAGAGTCCTGCGCGCGAGCACCCTCGAGCAACGCCGCGAGTCGCTTCGAAGCATGCCGCGCGGGCGGATCGAACAGCAGTTGCGCGACCTCGGGGTCGATTCCATCCCGAACGCCGACTTCCTCACCGCAGAGGCCACCTATCGACTCCTCGAAGCCGCGGTCGCTGCCAGTCCCCGCACGGACCTGTCGTCGGTGAGCGCCGCACTGGCCGCCAGGGTGCGCTGGCAGTGGGATCCCGAACGCGCGGACGCCGCCCGCCATCAGCTGACCATCCACCGCATCGAGCCGTCCGCGGACCCGACCATCCTGCGCGACCAACTGATCGACCTGACCGCCCGCGAGGCCTTCCGCAACCGCAGGCGCGAGGACCTGGCCGTGGCGAAGATCGCGGACTGGATCGGCTGGCGCTTCGAGGACCGCGACCCGAACGGGACCTTCCAGCAGATCCTCGACCACCAGCCCACCGGACGTCTCCCCCTGGACCTGCTCGACCGCGACGGCCTCGCCGCACTCCTCCTCGCGCAGGACACCCCGCTCACCGCGCAGGAGCTCCGCGACACGATCTCCGCCGTGCGTACCTGGGAGAGCTCCTGGAACGGGCCCTACGGCGAGGTTCTCCCCCCGCTCCTCGCCCACGCCCTCGGCATCCGCCTGCGCATCGCCGTCCATGGCGACACCGACCACATCGAACACCTCGGCCCCCCTGACGCCCCGGTCGTCACCGTTCACCACACGGGCAACCACTACGACGCCAGCGCCGCCGTCACGCCTCCCCGACACACCCGCCAACCCGACGACGGGACCGGATACCGGGACCTCCGAACCGGCACCGCCGGTAGTCGGAGGCGCGACCAGACCGGTACACGCGGCCCGGTCCGGGCAGGCCGCGTGGTCATGCCGGTCGTCGACTGGGCGACGTTCAGAGCTCCGTTGACGGCCCGACAGAAGTTCGAGCACCTGACCAGCATCAACCCCACCCCGCCCCGCCCCGCACCCCAGGCGACGCCCGCCGCGACACCCGCCCCGCGCCGCACTCGGAAGGTCCGCAGCACACCCGAAAGCACCATGGCGTTCCTCTTCGTCTACGGCAGCGCCCAGAACCCCGCCCTGACCCTCGGGGAGGTCGCCGAGCTGAGCTGGCACGGGCGCGACGTCCCCACGGTCGCCGACGTCCACACCCTGCTCATGACGCACGAGAGTGCCTACCGGAGGGACTACCGGCGACTCCACGAACTGCTGGCCGACGCCGCCGACCCGCGATCCCCCCGCCGCCGTATCAAGGAGTTCGCGGAGGCACACAACCTGCACCGTGACACCGTCGGCTACTGGGCCACGCTCGAACCCCCGGGAGCCGGTAGTGCCTGATCGGCGGCTGCGGATATTCGCGTGACGGCGCGGCGGCGCCGTCCCTAGACTCGGCGCGCTGAACCCGTCGTGCCGGAGTCGCCGGTGCGGTGGACCGTGACGTGGAGAGGGAGGGACCGGCCGTGCGAAGCGCCGCTGTCGTCGTTCCCCCGTCGCGGTTCGAGGTGATCCTGGTGTCCTCGACCGGCCGGCGCCCGCTGCGCGGCCGGCGCCGGTAGGACCCGCGAGACATCCCGCTCTTCGAGCACAACTCGGCTGTCATGGACCTCTGCTGACGGCTCGTCGAGTTCCCGTGGTTGTCCGTGAATCGCGCTGCCCTTCCCAGGATCGTCATTCCGAAAGGCACCGGGCCATGCGCACCGACCTCACCACCACCAGCACCCCCGTCACGACCACCGCCGCCCCGATCGCCGCGGTCCGCAACCTCGGCATCCTCGCGCACGTGGACGCCGGGAAGACCACCGTCACCGAGCGGATCCTGTTCCTCGCCGGGGCGATCCACAAGCGCGGCGAGGTGCACGACGGGACGACCGTCACCGACTTCGACCCGCAGGAGCGGGACCGCGGCATCACCATCTTCGCGGCGGCGGTCAGCTGCCGCTGGGACGGCCACCGGATCAACCTGATCGACACCCCGGGGCACGTGGACTTCGCCGACGAGGTGGAGCGTTCGCTGCGGGTGCTGGACGGCGCGGTCGCGGTGTTCGACGCGGTGGCGGGGGTGGAACCGCAGAGCGAGTCGGTGTGGCGGCAGGCGGACCGGCACGGCGTGCCGCGGATCGCCTTCGTCAACAAGCTGGACCGGGCCGGCGCGGACCTGGACGCGGCGGTCGCCTCGATCCGGGAGAAGCTCCATCCGGTGCCACTGGCCGTGCAGTTGCCGATCGGCCGGGAGGGCGACTTCACCGGCGTCGTCGACCTGCTCCGGCTGCGCGCCCTGACCTGGACCGACGCGGCGGACGGCGCGAGCGGCCCGGACGGTGCGGGCAGCCCGGGCGGCGTGGGCAGCGCGGGCGGTGCCGGCGCCTCAGGCGGCCAAGGCGGCGTACAAGTCGGCGAGGTGCCGGAGGAGTTGGCGGCGGAGGCGGCGCTCCGGCGGCAGGCGCTGGCGGAGACCGTGGCCGGGCTGCACCCGGGCGCGCTGGAGGAGTTCTGCGCCACCGGCACGCTCGGCGCCGACACCCTGGCGGCGGCGCTGCGGGAGCTGACCCGGACCGGTGAGGCCGTGGTGGTGCTGTGCGGCTCGGCGTACCGCAACCGCGGCATCGAACCGCTGCTGGACGCGGTGGCGGCGTACCTGCCCTCGCCGCTGGACGTCCCGCCGGTGCGCGGGGAGTTCGACGGCACGGCGCAGGAACGCCGCGCCGATCCCGAACAGCCTTTCGCGGCGCTGGTGTTCAAGGTGAGCGCGGGCGCCACGGGCCGGCTGAGCTGTCTGCGGATCTACTCCGGAACCCTGCGGAAGGGGGACACCGTGCTGGACGCGCGGACCGGGCGCACCGAGCGCATCGGGCGGATCCTGCGCGTGCAGGCCGACCGGCACGCGGAGACCGACCGGGCCGTCGCCGGCGACATCGTCGCGGTGGTCGGCGCGAAGGCCGCCCGCGCCGGGACGACGCTGTGCGCGCCGGACGCGCCGCTGGTGCTGGAGGCCGCCAAGGCCGCCGACCCGGTGGTGACCGTCGCGGTGGAGGCCCGCCGGGCGGTGGACGCCGACCGGCTGGCCGCCGCACTGGCCCGGCTCGCCGAGGAGGACCCGTCGCTGGTGGTGGGCACCGACCCGGAGAGCGGGCAGCGGGTGCTGTCGGGCCTGGGCGAACTGCACCTGGAGGTGGCGGTGGAGAAGCTGCGCCGTGGCGGCCAGGGCCTGGAGGTGACGGTGGGTCGGCCCACCGTCGCCTACCGGGAGACCGTCTCCGGTTCGGTGGCCGGCCTGGTGCTGCGGCACGCCAAACAGGACGGCGGCTCCGGGCAGTTCGCGCAGGTGGTGGTCGACGTCGAGCCGCTCGGCGAGGCCGGGGCGGAGGGTTTCGAGTTCCGTTCCGCGGTCACCGGCGGGCGGGTGCCGCAGGAGTTCGTGCAGGCCGTCGAGGCGGGCTGCCGGGACGCCCTGGCGGAGGGCCCGCTCGGCCACCGGGTGACCGGGGTGCGGGTGACCCTCACCGACGGTGCGACGCACGTGAAGGACTCCTCCGAGCTGGCGTTCCGCACCGCCGGTCGGCTGGTCCTGCGCGAGGCGCTGCGCCGCTGCGGCCCGGTCCTGTTGGAACCGGTCGCGGAGGTCATCGTCACGGTGCCGCCGGACGCGGTCGGCCCGGTGCTCGGCGAACTGGCCTCCCGGCGCGGCCGGGTGCACGGCTCCGAGCCACGGGGCGGCAGCGCCGTGCTCACCGCCACGGTGCCGCTGGCCGAACTGTTCGGCTACGCCACGCGACTGCGCAGCCGCACCCAGGGCCGCGGGACCTTCACCACCCGCCCGGCGGGGTACGCCCCGGCGCCGAAGTAGGCACGGCCTTCGGGTGAGGTGGGACGTGCAAGTGCCTGCGGCGCAACGGTGCTTGCGGCGCAGTAGGCACGGCCTGCGGAGACGTGGCGTGGCGTCAGGCGCAGTGCGTGGTGCCTGCAACGCGGCAGCGCCTGCGGCAATGTGGGTGCGGCCTGCGGTGTCCGTGGGTGGGGTGGCCCCCGTTCGGGTGGGTGGGGCGGGGGCTTCCTTCGGGTGGGGGTGTCAGCGGAGCCAGTCGAGTTCGGCGGCGCGGGCGCCGGCCTGGAAGCGGCTGCGGGCGCTGAGGACGTCCATGACTTCGGCGATGAGGCGTCTGACGGTGCGTTCGGAGACGCCGAGCTTGCGGGCGGCGACCACGTCGGTGTCGCCCTGCTGGAGGATCCGGAGCAGCGCGTGGTGCTGGCCGGACATGCCGTGCGGGTCGCGGGTCCGGGTGTCGCCGAGCGGGGTGGCGCCGGACCAGACGAGGTCGAACAGGCTGCACATGGCGGCGACCGCGCCGCGGCCGTGCAGGACCGTCGCGGTGTCGCTGCGTTCCGGGTCGAGCGGGACGACGGCGGCCTCCCGGTCCACGACGATCATCCGCATGGGGAGGGAGGGCACGGTGCGGACCTGGCCACCGCGTTCCACCAGCCAGCGGGCGTAGTCGGTGGTGGGCAGGTGGTTGCGCACCGAGTCGAGGAAGACGGTGCGCAACTTGACGCCGCGGGCGAGCAGTTCCTCGTCCAGGGGCTGGCTGGCGGCGCGCGCGGCCTCGCTCTGGCCGCCGCCGGGGATGAAGGCGAGCACCTCGGACCTGGTGCGCTCGCCGAGTTCGGCGAGGCGGTCGCGGATGGCGTCGACGCCGACCAGGTCCTCGGACTGGGTGAAGCGGCGGCCGCTGGCCGCCTCGGCGCGGATGATCTCGTAGGCGGCCTGGGCCTGTTCGACCTGCTGGCGGTGGACCAGCAGTTCGGCCTCCCGGTGGGCGAGCAGGGCCTTGAGGCCGACCTCGGGGACCACCGGGCGCAGCGCGAGCGGGTCGTCCCAGGAACTGCGCAGCAGGGACAGCTCGGTGAGCTCCCGGTAGGCGGATCTGGTCTCGGTGGCGGTCAGACCGAGTTCGGCCGGCAGTTCGGCCTCGGCCCGCTCCGGGTTGCGCAGCAGCGCCTGGTACACCAGGCCGGCCGCCTCGCTCAGGCCGAACGCCGTCAGGGTGGCTTGCATCTCAGCCCGCGACCCGGGCGGGCCCGTTCCAGCCGGAACCCCTCACTCCGTATGCCGACATCCCCCGCCCCTTCCGGCTGACACCTGACCACCGGGGTTCAGGTCTAGACCAAAGTGGCGGGTGGTGTCAAAGGTTTGGGCGGGATCGGGGGTGCATCGGGTCACCTGGTGAGATGGCGGTCCAGACGTCCGATCGGACCGGTCGGGCGCCAGGTCATGTACGGGATGTCGTCGTTGCGCCGGGCCTCGTCCGGCGGGGGGACCACGACCGGGTGGTGCAGGTGCACCAGGAAGTCGTTCCAGTGGTAGAGCGCGGTGGCCGACTGCAGGCGCAGCACCAGGTCGACGTCCTCGCCGCCCCAGCCCTCGTAGCGTTCGTCCATGCCGCCGATCCGGTCGAACACCTCGCGGGTCAGCCAGACGCAGCCGCCCACCGGGCGGCGCATCCAGAAGCCGCGCAGGGCCGCCGGGTCGAGGGCCGCGGCGGCGTCCACGCACCGGGTGCGCACGGCCTGCTCGCTGGCCCCCTCGTCCAGGTAGAGGACGTCGCGGTAGGGCAGGAAGGCGCCCACGCCGGGTTCCCGGAACCGGTCGAGGCTGCGGGCGACGAAGGACCGGTCCGGCAGCAGGTCGGCGTCGAACACGCAGACCGTCTCGGCCTTCGCGGCGGAGTTCACCACGCCCGCGTTCACCACCCACGCCTTGTTGAACTTGCCCGGGTGCGGGGCGAACAGGTACTCGTCGGCGAGCGGTTCGATCAGCTCGCGGTGGCGCGGCCGGTCGTCGGCCTCCACCACGGTCACCGTGTAGCCGCCCGCCACCGGCTCCTGGTCGCGCAGCGCCGCCAGGCAGGCCAGCAGGTTGCGCAGCCGGTGGCCGTCGTCGCCGCGGTCCCGGAACGGCACCACCACCTGGGCGGCGCCGCCCGGTTCGTCGGCCCGGGCGCGGACCGGCACCCGCCCCGCCGGCCCGGGCCCGGCGTCACCCACCGCGTCGCCGAGGTGGTGGCCGATCCGGCCGCGCTGGACGGCCTGCCAGGCCAGGTCGGCGAGCGGGCCCATCCGCTCCGGGAACCGCTCGGTCATCGGCAGCAGCGCGGCGACCAGCCGCCGGTGGTGGTCGGGACGGGTCGGCTCGGCGAGCAGCCGCCGGGCGGCCGGCGCGAACGGCGCGCCGTCCTCGTCGGAGGCCAGCCGGGCCAACTCCGCGGTCAGCGGCTCGATCCGGTACCAGTGGTACGGGTTGGTGGCGCGGGCGTGCGGGTCGGCGTGGATGACCAGCGCGTCGGCGATCAGACGGGCCGAGGCGGCCGGGTCGGTGGGGCGAAGCCAGGACATGGCGTCCTCCGATTCCTCACCGGTGCCAGGCCGGTGATACGGGGTCAGGACCGTGTTCGATGGGGTCGCAGGGGTCGGCGGCCGCCGGGTCGGGGGCGCCGCACAGCGGGGCGTCGACGGGCAGCCGGGCGAGCTGCGGGCCCGACCAGCGGCGCACGCCGTGGTTGGCCTGCAGTCGGGCGCCCAGGCCGACGGCGCGCCACAGCACGTCGGTCAGCTCGGTGGTCCAGGCGTCCGGCCAGCCCCGGGCGGGCACCGGGCCGACGGCGTCCAGCACCGCCGCGCACAGCCACGGGCGCAGCGTCGGCGCCGCGGACTCGGCGGGCGCGCGGCCCAGCGCGGCGCCCAACGCCAGCCCGTAGCGGACCACTTCGGTCAGCGGCAGCAGCCGTTCGCGGGCCGGTGGCGGCACCCGGTCGGTGATCGCCACGAACGCCGCCGCGGGTGCCGCGCCGGGCCAGTCGCCGCCGATCCGGTCCATGTGGGCGGACCAGGTGGCCCGCCGCCAGGTGTCCGTGCCGGGGTCCCACAGCGAGATCCGGGCCCGGCCGCCGTGCAGCAGCGGGAGCACCGCGGGCAGCGGGCTGACCTCGTCGCGCAGCCGCCCGTCGTACGGCAGCGCGGCGCTGCAGTCGCAGTCCTGCGCGGCGGGCCGCAGCAGGCTGTCCACCGGGCCGGCGGCCAGGTTGCCGACGTGGATCAGCACGTCCAGCCGGTGTTCCCGGGCGAACCGGCTGAGCAGGGCGTTCGGCGGGCCGCCGGCCGCCAGTGCCACGTTCGCGAACTCGGCGAACGGCACCGCCAGTTCGGACGGCAGCAGGAGCGCCAGCGGGGATAGGCAGTCCTGCGGCACGGCCGCCGCCCAGCCGCAGCCGCGGAGCGCCGCCAGCCGGGCCGCGGCGGCGTTCCACGAGCCGTACTCGACGTGCAGGGCGAGGGCGGCGCGCGGCCGGCCGGCCACCGCCCGGGCCAGTTCGGCGGCGAACTCGGGTGCCAGGCGGGCGCCGTCGCGCACCACCAGGTGGTGGGTGGAGCCGGTGCCGGCCGCCGCGCGCCAGGCCCGGACCAGGGCGGTGGCCGGGTCGGCGTGCACCACCCGGACCGGGTCCAGCGCGCGCAGCCGGCCGGCCAGCGCCGCCACCTGCTCCGGGCGGTCGGTCCCGGCGGCCACCGCCGCGCTCAGCAGGAGGGTCACGGGGCCCGGCCCGCCCCGGCGCCGACCGGGACCGGGCCGGACAGCTCCCGCACCCGCTCGGCCAGACAGTCGAGTTGACTGCCCGTCAGGTCGTCGAACGGCAGGTGGAAGACCAGCCGCTGCAGGCCGTGGGCGGCGTAGCGCTCCAGCAGCGGGCCGAGCAGGTCCGCGCCGACCTGGACCACCGAGATCCGGCCCAGGTCGCGGACCCCGACCGGCATCCGGCGGTCGGCGGTGCTCACCGCGAGGCTCAGCTGCATGGTGCCGGGCAGCGCGGCGGCGGCCGGCAGCGACCGGTCCGACGGGGACGGGGCGTCCGGGTCGGTGAGCCGGTCCGGGGCGAGGCCGGGCAGCATCAGCCCGTCGAGCAGCGGGCCGAGGGCGGTCACCACGCCGGGGTCGCCGCTGGCCAGCAGGAGCGGCGGCGGGAGGAAGCCCGGAGGCTTCTCGAACCGGACGGTGTCCGGCAGGCCCCGTCCGTCCTGGCGCAGCACGTCGTCCAGGGTGCGGACGGTGTCCAGCAGGTTCTGCCGCCGGGAGGCGTGGTCCAGGCCGTACAGCGCGTTGACGTTGGAACGGGAGCCGGCGCCGATGCCCAGCACCAGGCGGTTGCCGGAGATCCGCTGCAGCATCACCACGGAGCGGGCCATGCTCAGCGGGTGCCGGTAGCCGGCGCACAGCACGGCGGTGCCGAACTCCTCGAACGGCAGCCCGGTGCCCATCGCGTGGGCCAGGTCGGCGACCGGGTCGCCGGCCACCGCGCGGTCCGCGCCGTCGTTCTCGGTGAGCGTGACGTCCCGGGTCCACACCCCGGTGAAGCCCAGCTCGGCGACCCGGTGCAGGCGGCGCAGGTCGTGCTGCCAGGGGTCGTCGTACAGCGGGAGCAGGATGCCGGTCCTCACGCGGACCACCCGCCCGCAGCGGCGGCGGGCCGATCGGCCTGCGGGCGCATCGTCACACCGTGCGTCGCCGCACCGTGCGTCGCTGTGCCGTGTACCGCTTCGCCGCGCATGGCTACACCACCGCCGGGGCGCGGAACGCGGCGGCCAGGCGCTGCAGTTCCGCGGCGACCTGTGCGCAGCGCTCGGCGAGTTCGGGGGTCGGCGCGGCGGGTGCGCCGCCCGCCGGCAGGAAGTCGTCCGGACAGCCGGCCACCTGGGTGGGCACCACCCAGCCGCCCATCGCCCGTGCGACGGTGCGCAGTTGGTCGCAGACGGCGCTGCCGCTGCGCGGACCGCTGCCGTTGGCGGCCAGCGCGACCGCCTTTCCGGCGAGCGCGTCGCCGGGCAGTCCGTCCAGCACGCCCTTGAGCAGCGCCGAGTAGCCCGCGTGGTAGACCGGGGTGACCAGTACCACCGCGTCGGCGTCGGCGAGGCGGTCGAGCAGCCCGGCGGCGCCGGACTGCCACGGGGCGGCGGGGACGGTCTCGTACCCGATGCCGACCGGCTCCAGGGCCTGGCCGACCGCCCGGGCCAGCGCCGCGGTGTAGGAGTGCTCGCGTTCGCTGCCGACGAAGATCAGTGCTTTCATGCCGTCCTCCTGACGGACCGTTGCCGGGTGTCGTGGTCCTGGCGCACCGTCAGCTCGCGGCGCGGGCGGCCGGCTCGCCGAGGGCGAGGGTGTGCCGGGTGACCCGGGCCTTGGTCTCCAGGTAGAAGCGGTTGGCCTCGGTGACGAACACCCCGGTGGGCACCACCGCGGCCACGTCGATGCCGTAGCGGGCGAGCTGGGCGGCCTTCTCCGGGTTGTTGGTGAGCAGCCGGATCCTGGTCAGGCCGAGCAGCCGCAGCATCTCGGCGGCGGCCCGGTAGTCCCGGGAGTCCGGGTCGAGGCGCAGCTCGCGGTTGGCGGCGTAGGTGTCGAAGCCGGCGTCCTGCAGCACGTACGCGTCGAGCTTGTTGTAGAGGCCGATGCCGCGGCCCTCCTGACGGAGGTACAGCACGCAGCCGCCCTCGGCGTCGATCCGGCGCACCGCCTCGTGCAGCTGCGGGCCGCAGTCGCAGCGGGCCGAGCCGAGCACGTCGCCGGTCAGGCACTCGGAGTGCAGGCGCACCAGCGGCAGCCGGCCAGGGGCGGTGCGGCCCTCGCCCAGGCTGATCGCGATGTGCTCGCCCGGATCGCTGAGGCCGTGGAAGGTGTGCAGCCGGGCGGCGACCTGCTCGTCGCAGTTGAGGTGGATCGGCACCGGCACGGTCGCGCGGATCCGTGCGGCGGTCGTCTCGGTGATGGTCATCGCTCGTCCTCTCACGTCGGCCGGGGTGAGGCCTCGGTCGGCGGTGGGTGCTTCGGTCGGGGCGTGGCCCCGGCCGGGTGGGGTGGGTGCTGCGGGCGGTGCGGGTGCTGGGGGCGGTCGGTGGGTGTCAGCGGCAGCTGGCGGTGATGGTGTCCCACATCAGGCTGTTCGGGCAGACGGTGGTGGTCTGCGCGCCGACGGGCTCGGCCGAGGCGGTCTGCGCGAGGCCGCCGACGAGCAGGAGGGCGGCCAGGGCGGAGGCGGAAATGCCGGCGAGGAACTTGGTCTTCGACATGGGTGTCCCAATCATCGGAAACGTGCGGGTGGTTTACGAATTCCCTGGCGGAATTCGGCGGTGCGTTCGCCGAATTCCGCCGACGAGTAACTGTCGCCCGCCGCGGCCCCGCGCCGCCAGCGGTCGCCGCTGGCCGAACCCGGCCGTGCCTGATCCGGCCAGCGGCGGGCCGGTCGGGCACGCAGCACGGCCGTGACGCGCGCACTGTCCGAGTTGTCGCGGTCTGCGCGGCTCCCGCCGGAACGGACCCGAACGGTCCGGACCGGTGTCCGATCCGCCGGTGTCGTACGGGTTTTTCCGGCGGCCGCCCGGAATTCCGCGGCGTGAATTGTGCGCGGCGTTCCGGTCGCTGATGTGGCGAAATGGGCCCGCCCCCGCTCGCCGGACGGGCGGCCTGATCGCGGGGGCGTGCGGCCCGGCGCAGGGGCGTGCAGGGGTGCGGGGGAGGCTCGACCGCCCACGGTGCTCCCGCCGGTGCGGGCGTGCGTGCATGACGGATCGTCGGCGGAGGAATGCTCGCCCGTGCTGCCGTGCACACGGCGATCGGATGGAGGGTGCGGTGACGACGGTCGAGGACTTCCTGACCCTGTCGGCCACGCTGACCGGGTACAGCCCGGCCGAGCTGCGGGCCACCGGGATGGCCGAGGAGTACCGGCGGGTGGCCGGCCGCTACGCCGGACCCGGCTCGCTGGAGCGGCTGTCGGACGCCCTCGCGGGCACGCTGCCACCGCGCTTCGACGACGAGGCGGAGCGGCGGCTGGCCGCCGCCGTGGCCCACCTCTGGTACCTGGGCAGCGGCAGCTGGGCCGTCGCCCCCGAGGTCTGCGGATGACCGCCCGGGCGGGCGGACGCCGAAGGCCCGGCCGCCGTGGCGGGGCCGGGCCTTCGGGGTGACGGGGGTCAGTTGGTGAGGATGCCCGGGTCGGAGAGGCCGGGGGTGCCGGTCTCGACGTGGCCGGCGAGGCGGCGGACGAAGTCGGTGGTGACGTTGGAGGTGATGGTGACGTCGTACCAGTTGCGGCAGGTCGCCAGGTTGAGGGTCAGGGTGACGGTGGCGCCCTTGTGGACGGCGACGGTCTGCGGGGTGCCGGCGTAGGCGTTGGAGACGGTGAGGACCGCGTCGGCGCCGGCCGGGTTGGTGAAGGTGAGGTCGAGGTTGCCGGTGGCCGCGTTGTGGCGGGCGGTGACCTCGGGGCCGGCGGTCTTGCCGGGGTTGCGGAAGCGGCGCATGAAGCCGTTCGGCCCGAACACGCTCAGGTCGGTGACGCCCTTGGAGTAACTGGTGTTCCAGGCGTCGGAGATCGACTTGCCGGCCTCGGTGGTGTAGGTCCACGGGCCGTCGGTCCGGTTGGCGGAGGTGACCATGAACTGGGCGCCGGCCGCCGCGCCGCCGCTGAACGCCAGGGTGTACTTGCCGGTCGAGGTGGTGGCCGAACCGTCCACGTACGGCGCGTACTTGAGCGGGCGGGTGGGCTTGGACCCGGCCTCCTGCCGGGGCATGGTGCCGGTGGCCGGCGGGGTCGGCACGTAGTCGGCGTGCCGGTTGTGGTCGGCGGGCTGGTAGGCCGCCGTGGAGGGCAGCGCCGCCGCCGCGGTGTGCGAGGCGGTGAAGTCGAAGGCGGAGGTCAGGTCGCCGCAGATGGCCCGCCGCCAGGGCGAGATGTGCGGCTCCTGCACGCCGAAGCGCTGCTCCATGAACCGGATGATCGAGGTGTGGTCGAAGGTCTCCGAGCAGGTGTAGCCGCCGGTGCTCCACGGCGAGACGACCAGCATCGGTACCCGCTGGCCGAGGCCGTACGGGCCGGCCGCGTAGGAGGCGTTGCCGCCGAAGTAGTCGGCGCCGGTGGCGACCGTGGACAGGCCCTGCGAGGCCGAGGACGGGGGGAACGGCGGGACGACGTGGTCGAAGAAGCCGTCGTTCTCGTCGTAGGTGATGAACAGCGCGGTCTTCGCCCACACGTCCGGGTTGGCGGTGAGCGCGTCGAGCACCTGGGAGACGTACCAGGCGCCGTAGTTGGCGGGCCAGTTGGGGTGCTCGGTGAACGCCTCGGGGGCGGCGATCCAGGAGATCTGCGGCAGCGTGCCGGCCTGCACGTCGCGCTTCAGGACGTCGAACAGGCCGTCGCCGGCCTTGGCGTCGGTGCCGGTGCGGGCCTTCTCGTAGAGGGCGCTGCCGGGCTGCGCGTTGCGGTAGTTGTTGAAGTACAGCAGCGAGTTGTCGCCGTAGTTGCCGCGGTAGGCGTCGCTGATCCAGCCCCACGAGCCGGCCGCGTTCAGGCCGTCGCCGATGTCCTGGTAGATCTTCCAGGACACCCCGGCCGCCTCCAGGCGCTCGGGGTAGGTGGTCCAGGAGTAGCCGGCCTCCTGGTTGCCGAGCACCGGGCCGCCGCCGGTCGCGTCGTTGCCGGTGTAGCCCGTCCACATGTAGTAGCGGTTCGGGTCGGTCGAGCCGATGAACGAGCAGTGGTAGGCGTCGCAGAGGGTGAAGGCGTCCGCCAGCGCGTAGTGGAACGGGATGTCGTCGCGGGTCAGGTAGGCCATGGTGGTGGCCGTCTTGGCGGGCACCCACTGGTCGTACTTGCCGTTGTTGAACGCCTTGTGGCCGCCCGCCCAGTCGTGGTTCAGGTCCTGGATGAACTGCAGGCCCAGGTCGCTGACCTGCGGCCGGAACGGCAGGATCTCCTTCTTGGCGCTGTTCGCCTGGTACCAGACCGGCTTGCCGCTGGGCAGCGTGACCGGCCGGGGGTCGCCGAATCCGCGCACGCCCTTCATCGCGCCGAAGTAGTGGTCGAACGAGCGGTTCTCCTGCATCAGCACGACGATGTGCTCGACGTCCTGGATGGTCCCGGTGGTGCCCTGCGGGGCGATCGCCGCGGCGCGCGCGATGCTCTGCGACAGGGCCGAGAACGCGACGGTGGCGCCGGTGAGCTGGAGGAAGCGACGCCGGTTCAGTTCTGCCATGGGTTCCGACCTCTGGGTGTCACGGGGGTGGGTGGAAGGTGCCACCCAGGACAGCGCCTGCGGGGGACGATCCGGGGGCCCGTTCGTGACTGACTGGCGTACGTCAAACGAACGCCTCGAGTTGTTCGGACAAGTGCTCACAGCTTGTACAGACAAGGGCATTCCGCTTGTGCGGAGCGGAGTTTGACGGTTCGTACCCGGGGCGGCCCGGTGGCGTCACCAGTCGCGCGCCGCGGCGAGCAGCCGGCGGCGCACCAGCTCGACGTGCGGCTCGGCGGCCGGACCGGGCCGGCGCACCAGGTACGCGGTGTTGATCGGCGGGTCGGCCGGCCGGTGCAGCGGGACGAGCGCGCCCGAGTCGAGCTCGGCGCGGCACAGGTAGCGGGGCAGCACCGTCCACCCGGCGCCGTGCACCACCGCGGTGCGCACCGCCCGCAGGTCCGGGACGGTGACCGCGGCCCGTACGTGCAGGCGCTGCTGGAAGACGTGCCGCCAGTAGCGGCGGGCGATCGGCAGGTCCTCGGCGTAGCTGACCAGCGGCAGGCGGGCCAGGGCGGCGGCGAGTTCGGCGGCGGGGAGCCGCCTGGTGGCGGCCAGGTGCGGTCAGTCGGCGGCGGCGACCAGCACGAACTCCTCGTCGGCCAGCGGTTCGGCGGCCAGCGTGCGGCCGGTGGGGCGGCGGGTGGCGATCACCAGGTCGTGCCGGCCCGCCCGGAGGTCGGCGAGCAGCGGATCGGTCAGGCCGGGGGTGATCCGCAGTCGGACGCCGTCGGCGACCAGCGGCGCGAGGGCGGTGAGCAGCAGGGTGCCGATCAGCTCGGCAGGTCCGGCCAGCTGCACCGGCGCGGGGGCGGCGGCCGGGCGCGGCTCGGCGGCCGCGGCCAGCCGGTCGAGCGGTTCGGCCAGCCGGGCGGCCAGCTCGTCCGCGGGCGGCAGCGGCGTCACCCCGCGGGCCCGGCGCTCGAACAGCTCCCCGCCGCGGCGCCGCTCGAGCGCCCGCAGCTGCGCGGTGACGGTGGACTGCGACAGCCCGAGGTGGTGCGCGGCGGCGGTCAGCGAGCCGAGCCGGTACACCGCGAGGAAGGTGCGCAGCTGGTTCAGGTCGGGCGGTCCGCCGCGGTTGTCCATCCGCCGAGCCTACGGCCGGCCGGGCCGCGGGAGCCATCGGAATTCCGATGGGCGGCATCGGCCTGTCCATTGGCCGCCGATGGGCGGCGCGGTCTACGGTCGAGGGGACCAGGCACTCCGGCACGCCGTCCGTTCGGTGAACTCCGGTAGTGCAGTACCGAGTTGTGAAGGACCGCAGCATGTCGAAGATCCTCTTCGTGATGACCGGCGCCGACCACTGGACGCTGAAGGACGGCACCGAGCACCCCACCGGGTTCTGGGGCGAGGAGGCCGCCGCCCCGTACCGGGCGTTCACCGCGGCCGGGCACCGGGTCACGGTCGCCACGCCCGGCGCGGTGGTGCCGCCGGTCGACCGCGGCAGCCTGGAGCCCGGCGTCAACGGCGGCGAGCGGCAGGCCCGCGAGGTCGCCGACACGCTCGACGCGATGACCGAGCTCAAGGAGCCGGTGGCGATCGCCGACGTGGACCTCGCCGACTACGACGCGGTCTTCTACCCGGGCGGCCACGGCCCGATGCAGGACCTCGCGCAGGACGCCGACTCCGGCCGGCTGCTCACCGGTGCGCTGGCCTCCGGCCGGCCGCTCGCGGTGGTCTGCCACGGGTCGGCGGCGCTGCTCGCCGCGGTCGACGCGGACGGCCGCAACACCTTCGCCGGCCGCCGCATCACCGCCTTCACCGACGCCGAGGAGACCCAGGCCGGGTTCGCCGACCGCGCGAAGTGGCTGCTGGAGACCCGGCTGACCGAGGCGGGCCTGGACGTCCGGGCGGGCGAGCCGTGGGCGCCGCACGTCGAGGTGGACGGCAACCTGGTGTCCGGTCAGAACCCGGCCTCCTCCGTCCAGGTGGCCGAGGAGCTGCTGAAGCTGCTGGGCTGAGCCGGCCGCCGGCCGCCGGCCGCCGGACGGTCAGAGCGCGGCCGCGGCCTCCGCGGCGATCTGCGGGAACTGCGCGGCCATCGCCGCGGAGAGCGCCTGCGCGGCGGACAGCGGCCGCACCATCACGGTGAAGTCGTCGATCAGCCCGTTCTCGTCGAAGTGCAGGAAGTCGCAGCCGTGCACCTCCTTGCCGTCGACCGTGGCCCGGAAGACCAGGGCGTGGTCGCGGCCGCCCGGGTCGGCGATCTCCCGGACGTACCGGAAGTCCTCGAAGACCCGCAGGACGCCGCGCAGGATCGCCGCGGTGATCGGCTTGCCCGCGTACGGCTTGAAGGCGACCGGGCTGGTGAAGACGACGTCGTCGGCGAGCTGGGCGGCTATGGCCTGCGCGTCGCGGGCCTCGACGGCCTGGCGGAAGGGGTGCATGCGGGCTCCCGGGATAGTCGCAAAGTTGAGTAGGTGCGTTTGCGAGTATGGGCACCCGGCGCGGCCGGTGTCCAGGGGCCGGTCCGGGGTGCGGGGAGTCGGCGCGATTAGTCGCTTTGTTGACTATCGGCGGGTGCTAGGTTGACGGCATGGCACTGCGGAACGCGCTGATGGCGGCCCTGTTGGAGGGCGAGGCGTCCGGGTACGACCTCGCGAAGGGCTTCGACGCCTCGGTGGCGAACTTCTGGGCCGCCACCCCGCAGCAGCTCTACCGCGAACTGGAGCGGATGGCGGCCGACGGGCTGGTTGCCGCCCGGGTCGTCGAGCAGGACAAGCGCCCCAACAAGAGGCTGTTCTCGCTGACCCCGGCCGGGCGCGCCGCGGTGCGCGCCTACACCGCCGAGCCGGTCGGCCGGCCGAGCGCGATCCGCGACGAGCTGCTGGTCAAGGTGCAGAGCCTGGACGCCGGGGAGGCCGGCGCCGTGCGCGCCGCCATCGTCGAGCGGATGGAGTCGGCCCGCGGCAAGCTCGCCCGCTACGAGCGCCTGCGGCACCGCCTGCTGGACGGCCGCACCGAGCAGCAGCACCTCGTCGAGGCCGAGCGGATCGGCCCCTACCTGACGCTGCTGCGCGGCATGGAGTTCGAACGGGAGAACCTGCGCTGGGGCGAACTGGCCCTCGGCGTGCTGGACCGGCGGGCGGCGCTGCGGGACTGACGCCGCGTCGGGCCGCCGCACCGTCAGGACGGCTGCGCGGTGGGCATCAGGGTGATCTGCTGCAGGTTGGCGCGCGGCGGCAGGGCGGCGGCGAAGCCCACGGTGCGGGCGACGTCCTCCGGGGTGAGCCACTCCATCGACTTCTCGGCGTCGGCGAGCCAGGCCAGCGCGCCGGGGTCGGTGACGTGGTTCTGCAGCTCGGTGCCGACGATGCCCGGCTCCAGGGCGGTCACCCGCACCCCGCGGGCGCCGAGTTCGGCCCGCAGGTGGCGGGAGAGGTGGGAGACGTACGCCTTGGTCGCGGAGTAGACCGCGAAGGTCGGGAAGATGTTCTGCGCGGCGATCGACGAGGTGTTGACCAGGTCGGCGACGCCGCGCCGCTCGGCGGCGGCGACGAGCTGCGGGACGAACGCGCCGATCACGTGCATCAGACCGGAGACGTTGAGGTCGATCTGCCGCTGCCACTGCGCGGTGGCGAGCTCGGTGACCGGGGCCGGCAGCATCACGCCGGCGTTGTTGAACAGCAGGTCCGCGCCGCCGAGTTCGGCGGCGACCCGGTCGGCCGCGGCGCGCACCGCCGCCGGGTCGGTGACGTCGACGGGCAGGGCCAGGACGGTGCCGCCGGCCCGCTCGATCCGGGCGGCGAGCCCGTCCAGCCGGTCGGCGCGGCGGGCCAGCAGGGCGACGGCGGCGCCGAGCCCGGCCAGGTGCTCGGCGGTGGCCGCGCCGATGCCGCTGGAGGCGCCGGTGATCACCGCGACCCGGCCGGCCAGCGGGCGGGCGGCGTCCGGGCCGGCCGCCGCCTTCGCGTCCGGGCCGACGGCGGGGCTCACGTGCGTGCTCATGGGAACACCTTTCGGGGTGGTGAAGTGGGAGGCGGGCCACGGCGGTTGACGCTGCGTCGGCCCACCACCAGACAACCAGCCGGGGGAGGGGCCGCAGGGGGTCCGAGCGGGCCCCGTGGAGGCCGGTCCCGGCGTGACTGGTACCGGCAGGGCCACCCGGCCGGGCCCCGGCGCCCGCGCGGGGCGGTCAGACTGGAGCCATGGACGACCGCAGCCGTGAACTCGCCGACTTCCTGCGCACCCGGCGCGCCAGGCTCGCCCCCGAGCAGGCGGGGCTGCCCGCCGACGGGCGGCCCCGCCGGGTGCCGGGGCTGCGCCGCGACGAGGTGGCGCGGCTCGCCGGGATGAGCACCGAGTACTACACCCGCCTCGAGCAGGGCCGGGCCACCAACCCGTCCGAGGAGGTGCGCGAGGCGCTGGCCCGGGCGCTGCGGCTGGACGCGGCGGAGCGCGAGCACCTCGCCGACCTGCTGGCCCGGCCCGCCGTCGCGCGCCGGGCCCCGCAGAGCCCGCAGCGGGTGCGGCCCGGCCTGTACCTGATGCTGCAGACGCTGGAGTCCGTCCCGGCGTTCGTGATCGGCCGGCGCACCGACGTGCTGGCCGCCAACCGGCTGGCCCGCGAGGTGCTCACCGACTTCGACGCGCTGCCCGCCACCCGGCGCAACCTGGCCCGCTACTACCTGCTCGAACCGGAGGCCCGGGAGCGGGTCGGCGACTGGCAGCGGATCGCCGCGGAGACCGTCGCGATGCTGCGACTGGAGGCCGGACGGCACCCGGACGACCGGCGGCTCGCCGACCTGGTCGGCGAACTCACCCTGAAGTCACCGGAGTTCTCCACCTGGTGGCACGACCACAGCGTGCTGCGGCGCACCCACGGCAGCAAGACGTACCGGCACCCGCTGGTCGGCGAGCTGCGCTTCTCCTACGAGTCCTTCGCGGTGCCCGGCGACAGCGAGCAGACGCTGTGCGTCTACAACCCGGAGCCGGGCTCGGCCACCGCCGAGGCGCTGCGGCTGCTCGCCGACTGGACCGCGCCCACCGCGCCCACCGCGACGGCCGGCTGACGCCGGATCAGCCGGACCGACTCGAAGGGATGGATCACCCCGAACGGATGGACCGAACGGAGCAGCCGAAAAGAGGCGGTCGGCCGGTACGAACGGATCGGCCGAAGTGGAGGGATCGGACGGACCGAAGGAATCGGCCGGAACGGATGGCTCGGTCGGATCGGCGGGTTCCGGCGGCCCCTCAGTGGCCGAGGCCCGCGCCGCCGTCGACCGGGAGGACGGCGCCGGTGAGGTAGGCAGCGGCGGGGGAGGCGAGGAAGAGGGCCGCGGCGGCGACCTCGGCGGGGCGGGCGGCGCGGCCGAGCGGGATGCCGGCCAGCAGCTCGGTGCGCCGGGCGGCGGGCAGGTCGGCGGTCATGTCGGTGTCGACCAGACCGGGGGCGAGGATGTTGCAGGTGACGCCGTACGGGCCGAGCTCGCGCGCGGCCGAGCGGGCCAGGCCGGTCAACGCGGCTTTCGAGGCGGCGTAGTTGGCCTGCCCGGGCGCGCCCTGCAGGGCGACCACCGAGGAGAGCAGCACGATCCGGCCGCGCCCGGCGGCGACCATGCCGGGGGCGGCCCGGCGCAGCACCCGGAAGGCGCCGGTCAGGTTGGCGTCCAGCACCTCGGTGAACTCCTGCTCGGACATCCGCAGCAGCAGCTGGTCGCGGACCAGGCCCGCGTTGGCGACCAGCACCTCCACCGGGCCGTGCGCCTGCTCGATCCGTTCGAACGCCGCGTCGACCTGCCCGCCGTCGGTGACGTCGCAGCGCAGCGCCAGCACCCCGGCGTCGAGCAGCTCGGCCGGCGGCTCGCCGGAGCGGTAGGTGGCCGCCACCCGGTCGCCGCGGGCGGCGAAGGCCAGGGCGGTGGCCAGGCCGATGCCCCGGTTGCCGCCGGTGACGAAGACGGAGCGGGTCACGGAGTCACTCCTTGCGAGCCGGACGAGCGGGAGGGGGAAGTACGTCGAAGGTCGCATGTGGCGCTCGTCACCACTGATGACGATCGCGCCGCCCGTGCACGGGAGGATGGCAGGGTGCGTGGGAGTGGAAGGAGCGTGGCGTGATCGTCACCCTGATCATCATCTGCGAGGTCAGCTTCTGGGTGCTGCTGGCCGCCGCCCTGGCGGTGCGGTACCTGCTCAAGTGGCAGCGGACCAGCGTGGTGATGCTGCTGTGCGAGCCGCTGCTGGAGGTCGTGCTGCTGGTCGCCACCGCGATCGACCTCAAGAACGGCGCGAAGCCCAGCTGGGAGCACGGCCTGGCCGCCCTCTACATCGGCTTCACCATCGGCTACGGCCACTACACGGTGAAATGGCTGGACGGCCACGCCGCGCACCGCCTCTCCGGGGCGCCGAAGCCGCCCAAGCCGCCCAAGTACGGGATGCCGCGGGCCAAGCACGAGGGCAAGCTGTTCCTCCGCTCGGTGATCGCGGGGGCGGTGGCCTGCGCGCTGCTGCAGGCGGCGATCTGGTACGTCGGCGCGTCCACGCCGTCCGCCGAGCCGCTGCGGCTGTGGCAGCTGGTGGCGGTGCGTACGGTCGGCATCCACGGCGTGATCGCCCTCACCTATCTGCTGTGGCCGAAGAAGGCGCCGGCGGAGCCCGGCACGATCAAGAAGAGCTGACGCCCCGTGTGAGTCGACGGGGCGTCAGGCCGCCCTGGCGGCGAGGGACATGAAGACGGTGGCGACCGGGGTGCCGCCGTCCGCGGCGGACACCTCGGTGCGCAGCTCCAGCACGTCGGTGCCGGCCACCGAGCGGACCGCGTCGATGTGCACGGTCAGCAGCAGCCGGTCCCCGGCGTGCACCGGGCGGTGCAGGACGAAGCGCTGGTCGCGGTGGACCACGCGGTCGTAGTCCAGGCCGACCTCCGGGTCGAACACCGCCCGGTCGGCGGCCCGGTGGGCGGGCGCGCAGAGGAAGGTGGGCGGGGCCAGCACGTCCGGGTGGCCGGCCGCGCGGGCCGCCTCCGGATCGTGGCAGAGCGGGTGGAGTTCGCCCACCGCGCGGGCGAACTCCCGGACCTTCTCCCGCTCCACGGGGTACGGCGCGCCGGGCGGGTAGACCCGCCCGGCCAACGAGGCGGCCAGCGCCACGAGTTGCTCCAAGGTCGGTCGACAGGACGGGTGGTTCGGGCCGGGCGGCCGGAGCACGTCCGACCGCCCGGCCCGGGACGTGTGACTAGTCGATCACCGCGCCGCCCTGCCGGCGGACCGGGCGGGAGCGGCGGTGGTCGAGCGAGGCGTAGACGCGGTGCAGCCAGCGGTCCGTGCCGTCGTAGCGCGGGGTGAAGGCGGTCCGGCCGTGCACGGCGAGGCGGTTGTCGACCACGGCGAGGTCGCCGACGGCCAGGTCGTGGGCGGTCATCACCTGGGTGAGGGCCTCGCGGAGTTCGGCCATCGCGGTGCGGGCGCCCTCGTCGAGCGGGTGGGTGGCGGAGAAGTCGACCAGGATGTCCGGGTCCTCGAAGTCGCCGCGGAGGATCTCGTGGGCGGGCACCATGTCCTCGCGGCCCTCGAAGGACGGCGGCGCCTCGGTCAGGAAGCGGTCCTCGCCGAGCACCTTGCGGGTGTCGTCGGAGAGCAGCGCCACCGCGCGGCGCACCGAGGAGGTGCACAGCCGGGCCTGACCGGTCGGGTCGGTGCGCACGCACAGCAGGCCGACGTAGTCGGGGCGGTTGTCGTGGAAGGCGTTCTCGGTGTGCATCTCCAGCAGCACCGAGCCGGCGTTGCTCTGCTGGACCTCCTGGCCGGGCACCGGGACGACGTTCTGCACCAGCGCGCCGGTCTTCTCGTTGCGGAACGCCACCACCTCGCCGAGCTGCAGCATCGCCGCGCAGACCACCGCGGCGGCGGTGGAGGCGGTGCGCTCCACCGAGCCGGGCACGCTCGGGGTGGGCGGCAGCGGGCGGGCGGCGTCGGTGGAGGCGACCGGCAGGTTGCGCACCAGCAGGACGGCGTCCGGTCCGGCGTCGTGCCGGAACCGGCGCAGCTCGGCGAGCAGCCGGGCCGGCAGCTCGGCGGAGGCGTCGCGGACCGCGGCCAGCCACCGCAGGTCGTCGGTGCCGTTCGGCTCGGCCAGCACGAGGCGCTCGGCCAGCAGGCCGACCTGCCGGGACTCCGCCTCGGTCAGCACCAACGCCTGCCGCGGCGGCGCCGCGGCCACCGTGTTGATCTGGGTCATGAAACACGCCCTCGGTTCGACGGTTTTCCAACGGGACTGCGCAGCGGACGACGGAAAAGCAACGCCGCGTAGAACAGCAGTCTTCGCGGTGTGCTATATCCGACCTATCCGTGCTGGCTATTAGCGCGGGAACGCGCCGATATAGAACACGCGTAGACCGCCCCGTACGCTCACGGTCGAAGGTGATCCGAGTCGGGCCGGGGGTCTCGTGGGGATGCTGATCAATACGGACGGCAGGCGGCTCACGCCTACCGCGCTGGACGCCTCGGCGCAGGCCGTCGCGGCGGAGTTGCGGCGGCGTGGAATCACCCCCGGTGAGCGGGTGCTGCTCACCGGCGCGAACACCGGGGAATTCGTCCTCACGCTTTTCGCGCTGATGGAGCTCGGCGTGTCCATCGCGCTCGCCGACCGGCGGACGCCGCCCGCGGAGGTGGCCCGGCTGCTGACCGCGGCGGGCGCCCGCCGGCTGCTCACCGACGCGCCGCTGCCCGACGGCGTCACCGACGCCGAGCAGCTCACCCTGGACAAGGTGTGCGCGGCCGCGCAGGCCGTGCCGCCGAGCGCCGCCGCGCGGGGCCTGGAGCGGTTCGCCGACTGGTTCGCCCGCGAGGACGCGCTGGTGGTGTGGAGCTCCGGCTCGACCGGCACCCCGAAGGGCATCGTGCGCTCCGGCGCCTCGGTGCGCGGCAACACCGAGCGCACCGGCGCGCGGATGGCCTACCGCGCCGACGACGTGCTGCTGCCGCTGCTGCCCTTCACCCACCAGTACGGCCTGTCGATGCTGCTGCTGTGGCAGGCGGCGGGCTGCGCGCTGGTGCTGCAGACCAGCAGCCAGCGGGTGGACGCCGCGCTGACCGCGATCCGCGAACACGGCGTGACCGTGGTCGACGCGGTGCCCGCGACCTACCACACGCTGCTGAACATGCTGGACAGCGGGCGCGCCGACGCCGGCGGACTGTCCACGGTGCGGCTGTGGTGCGTCGGCGGGGAGCCGCTCGGGCAGCAGTTGAGCGCCCGCTTCGCGGACCGGATCGGGCTGCCGCTGCTGGACGGCTACGGCAGCAGCGAGGCCGGCAACATCGCCCTCGCGGTGCTGCCCGACCCGGTCGGCTGCGGCCGGCCGCTGGACGGCATCGCGGTGCGGGTGGTCGACGACGCGGGCCTGCCGGTGGGGCCCGGCACGATCGGCGAGATCGTGGTGCGCAGCCCCGACTACATGACCGGCCTGCTCGGCCCCGGCGGCGAGGTACGGCCGGTGGACCGCGCGGAGTACCGCACCGACGACATCGGTCGGCTCGACGCGGTCGGCAACCTGACCGTGCTGGGCCGCCGCGCCGCCGTCCACCGGCTCGGCCACACCCTGTACCCGGACGGCATCGCCGACCGGGCCGGCGCCTGCGGCGCGCAGGTGCAGGTGGTGCCGGTGGAGCCGGCCGACCAGCCGGGCGGCGCGCAGCTGGTGTTCTTCGTCGCCGACCCGGCCGAGCGGTCCCCGGCGCACTGGCGGGCCGCGGTGTCCGAGCACATCGCCGAGCACGAGCGGCCCAATCGCGTGGTGGTACTTCCGGAATTCCCGCTGAACAAAACCGGAAAAGTGGACCGCCAGTTCCTTAGGAAACTCGCCGAGTCCGCTGTGGCCCGAGACGGCAAGAAAGGCGCCCTGAAGTGAGTCAGATCGTCGCCGAGAACCCGACCGAGACGCATCGGGGCATTCCCTTCGCGGACCGGTTGCCGGTCCTGGAGAATGTCGCGGAACTGCTGCGCGGTCGCCAGGAAGAAATCCTGCAGATCCTCTTCGAGACCAGCAACCACCGCACCGCGATCGGCGAGATCGAGGTGTCGCTGGCGGCCCTGGAGGGCGCGGAGGCGGAGATGTCCCGCTACCGCCCGCCGCGGCTGGACCAGTTGGCGGTGCTGATGCCGTCCAACATCCCGCTGTACTCGTACGTCCTCTACCTGCTGATTCCCAGCCTGTACACCGAGCGGCTGGTGTTCCGCCCCTCCGGCCGGATCTCCAGCCAGACCGAGCGGCTGCACAAGCTGCTCGGCGAGGCGCACTCGCTGCCGATCGAGCTGCGCCGCTCCGGGCAGAAGGACTTCCTGGAGCAGGACGCCGCCGCCTCCCAGGTGCTGGTGTTCACCGGCACCTACGAGAACGCCGAGAAGATCCGCCCGCAGCTGCGCAAGGACCAGCTGTTCCTGTACTTCGGACAGGGCGTCAACCCGTTCGTGGTCGGCCCCGGCGCCGACCTCGGGCTGGCCGTGGACGGCGCGCTGCGGGCCCGGATGCTCAACTCCGGGCAGGACTGCTTCGGCCCGGACGTGTACTACGTGCACACCTCGGTCAGCTCGCAGTTCTGCAACCTGCTCAGCCGCCGGGTCCGCGCGCTCAAGCACGGCCGCTACGACGACCCGACCGCGGACTACAGCTCGATGTACTACCTGGACGCGTTCGAGGAGGCGATCGCCCACCTCACCGACAACCGGGTGTTCATCCAGGCCGGCGGCCACGCCGACCTCGGCGACGGGCACCTCAGCCCGACCGTGCTGGTCCGCCCGGTGGAGAGCGACATCCGCCCGCCCGAGCTGTTCGCGCCGATCTTCAACGTGGTGCCGTACACCAGCCGCGAGTGGCTGCTGAAGGCGCTGCGCGGCCCGTACTTCGAGGAGCGGGCGATGGCCGCCACCGTGTACGGCGACGAGCCGGAGCTGATCGAGCAGCTGAGCCTGCGTCACACCGTCAGCGTCAACGAGACGGTGGTCGACATCGAGAACGGCAACGAGCCGTTCGGCGGCCGCGGGGTGCGCGCCAACTACGCGGCGATCGGCGGGCTCCGGCACACCGAGCCGCTGCTGATCTCCAAGGCCGTCGCCGACCACCTCGGCGGGGAAGGCGGCGCCCGGTGACCGCCGCCCCGGCCGCCCCCGAGGCGTCCACCGTCACCGGCGCCTGGCGGGCCGCCGTCGCCCTGCTGCGCCGGCACGGCGTGTCGGACGCCTTCGGCCTGCCCGCCGACGACCTCGACCTGCTGGAGGCGCTGGACGGCAGCGGCATCCGGCTGGTGCTCTGCCGCGACCAGCGCAACGCGCTGTTCATGGCCACCGGCTACGCGCTGCAGTCCGGCCGCACCGGCATCGCCTTCACCGGCAAGGGCCCGGCCGTCACCAACACCGTCACCGGCCTGCTGGAGGCCCGCTGCTCCGCCGCGCCGGTGGTGCTGCTGTCGGCCGGCACCCCGGTCGAGCACCGCGGCTCCGGCGCGTTCCAGGAGCTCGACCAGCTCGCCGTGGTCGCCCCGCTGGTCAAGTGGGCGGCCCGGGTGGACTCCCCGCAGCGGCTCGTCCCGATGCTGCGCCGCGCCCTGCTGACCGCCCGCGAGGGCGTCCCCGGCCCGGTCTACCTGGAACTGCCCGACCACCTGCTCGGCGCCGACATCCCCCTTCCCGGCCTGGACGTCGACGCCGAGCAGGACGCCGCCGAGCAGGAGAGCGCGGTGCGCCCCAGCCGGGTGCACCTGCCTGACGGGTCGCCCGCCCGCCGCCTGCTGGCCGCCGCCGAGCGCCCCGTGCTGCTGGTCGGCGGCGGTGTGCGGCACGCCAACCGCGACGGCGCCCTGGAGCGCTTCGCCGAGCGGCTCGGCGCCGCGGTGTTCGCCACCGCCAGCGGGCGCGGCGCGTTCGACGAGCGCCACCCGCAGTTCTGCGGCCTGTCCGGCCTGTACCTGCCGGAGCCCGCCGGGGACCTGTGGCGGGAGACCGACCTGGTGGTCGCCCTCGGCAGCCGGCTCGAGGAGACCGCCACCTACGGCTGGCCGCAGCGGATCGGCCGCGAGGTGCCGGTGGTCCAGGTCAACCTGGACGCCGCCGAGTTCCACACCGACCACGCCGGGCCCAAGGTGCTCGCCGACGCCGCCGCGCTGCTGGCCGGCGAACTCGCCGAGCCGCTGCCCCGCCCCGCCGGCAACGCCGACTGGGTGCGCCGCACCACGGAGATCCACCACCGGCTGCACGAGGAGCACGCCAAGCAGCTCGCCGAGCTCGGCGCCGAACCCCGGCCGCGGATCCCCGAACTGCTCGCCGCGCTCGCCGAGGTGCTGCCCGACGACCTGGTGCTGGTGCAGGAGAACGGCCTGCAGGACATGTGGTCGTACAAGTACCCGCTGTACGCCTGCGGCCCCGACGGCGGCTCGGTGGTCCCGTCCGAGCAGACCAGCCTGGGCTTCGGCGCCGCCGCCGCGGCCGGCGTCAAGGCCGCCGCACCCGAGCGGCCGGTCGTCGCCCTGGTCGGCGACGGCGCGTTCGCCCTGTTCGACGCCGACCTGCCGACCCTGATCGACCATCAGCTCGGGGTGCTGTACCTGGTGCTGCGCAACGGCGGCTACGGCTGGCTGCAGAGCCAGCTCGACCAGCGGCCCGCCCCGCTGCCCGGCTACCGGTTCACCGACCCCGCCGCGTCCCACCTCGGCGCCCGCGCCCTGCCGGGCCTGCGCCAGTTCACCCTGGACGACCGCGGCACGCTGCGCGCCGACCTCGAACGGGCCTGGCAGCTCACCCGGGAGGGACACCCCGTGGTGCTGAACGTGCCGGTCGAACTGACCGACGCGCTGTTCGCCTCCGCACCGGCCGGCGGCGACTTCCCCGTGCTGCCCGCCCTCGACGCAACCCCCGACGCAACTGAAGGGAGCGAGTGATGACCTCGCCCACCCCGGCCCGCCGACGGGTCGTCATCACCGGCTGGGGCATGGTCAGCCCGGTCGGCCTCGACGTGGCCGCCAGCTGGGAGGCCCTGCAGGCCGGCCGCAGCGGCATCGGCCCGATCACCCAGATCGAGGCCGGCGACCTCCCGGTGAAGATCGCCGGCGAGGTCAAGGGCTTCGACGCCTCGCAGCACTTCGCCTACAAGGTCGCCCGGCGCACCGACCCGTACGCCCGCTACGCCCTGGTCGCCGCCCGGGAGGCGCTCGGCCACGCCAAGTACACCGTCGCCGAGGAGGACGCGCACCGGGTCGGCGTGCTGGTCGGCAGCGGGTACGGGCCGATGAAGTCGCTCGCCGAGCACGTCCGCGAGATGGACGCCAAGGGCCCGCGTGCGGTCTCCCCGATGGCCGCGGTCACCGGCGCGATCGACAGCGCGGCCGGCGAGATCACCCTCGACACCGGCGCGATGGGCCCGTCCCGGGCGTCCAGCAGCGCCTGCGCCTCCGGCGCCGACGCGATCGGCGAGGCGGCCCGCTGGATCCGCTACGGCGTGGCCGACGTGGTGGTCTGCGGCGGCGCCGACGACATCATCACCCGGGTCGACATCGCCGGCTCCGGCAACGCCAAGGCGCTGACCGCCCGCGAGGGCGACCCGACCGAGGCGTCCCGCCCGTTCGACGAGGACCGGGCCGGCTTCGTGATGGCGGCCGGCTCCGGGATGCTCGTGCTGGAGTCGGAGGAGCACGCGCTGGCCCGCGGCGCCACCGTCCTGGCGGAGCTCGCCGGGTACGCGGCCACCTCGGACGCCTACCACTGGACCGCCCCGCACCCCGAGGGCCTCGGCGCCCGCCGGGCCATCCGCGGCGCCCTCGCCGACGCCGGGCTCACCCCCGCCGACATCGACTACGTGAACGCCCACGGCACCGGCACCCAGTTCAACGACCAGACCGAACTGGGCGCGCTGCGCGCCGAGTTCGGCGACCGGATCGAGGAGATCCCGGTCTCCTCGACCAAGTCGATGACCGGTCACATGATCGGCGCGGCCGGTGCGGTGGAGGCGATCGTCGGCGGCCTGGTGATCAACCACGGCATCGTCCCGCCGACCCTCAACTGCCACCGCCCGATCGACGCCGCGGTCAACTTCGTCGCCCACACCGCCCAGCAGCACCGGGTCGACACGGTGATGAGCAACTCCTTCGGATTCGGCGGCCACAACGCCGTCCTCGTCCTGCGCCGCTGGCACGGCTAGCCCGACGCCGCCCCGACCGCACCCGCCGCCCTCTGCAGCCACGGAGACCTCGCCATGACCACGGCCGACCGCCAGCCGCTCACCGCCGCCCAGCTGGGCGTCTGGTACGCGCAGAAGCTGAACCCGGACAACGTCTTCCAGGTCAGCGAGTACCTGGAGATCCACGGCCCGGTCGACGAGGAACTCTTCGAACGCGCGCTGGTCCAGACCCTGGACGAGCAGGAGAGCGCGCGGGTGCGGTTCACCGAGGACGAGACCGGCGTCTGGCAGACCGTCGTCCCCGGCGTCATCCGGATGGAGCGCCACGACCTCACCGCGCACCCCGAGGCCCGCGCCGAAGCCGTGCGGATCATGGACGAGCGGCTCGAGCGCCCCTTCGACCTGGAGAGGGGCCCGCACTTCAGCGACGCCCTGTTCAAGCTCGCCGACGACCACTACATCTACTTCAACCGCAACCACCACATCATCAGCGACGGCTCCGGCGGCGGGATCTACACCGAGCGCTTCAACGCCGTGTACACCGCCCTGGTCGAGGGCCGCGACCCCGGGCCGGCCACCTTCGCCCCGCTCGCCGACTTCATCGCCGAGGAGACCTCCTACCGGGCCTCCGACAAGTACGCCAAGGACCGCGAGTTCTGGCAGGCCCGCACCGCCCGCCGGGTCGAGCCGGTCGGCCTCACCGCCCGCACCGCCGCCGCCACCGCCAAGCTGATCCGCACCGCCGACGCCATCCCCGCGGAGATCCTGGACGCCCTCAAGTCGGCCTCCCGGGACGCCCGCACCAGCTGGCCGATCGGCCTGCTCGCCGCCGTCGGCGCCTACCTGTCCGCCGCCACCGGCGCCCGCACCGTCCCGATCGGCTTCCCGCTGCAGGGCCGCACCACCCCCGTGCTGCGCGCCACCCCCGGCGTGGTCTCCAACATCCTGCCGGTCGTCCTGGACCTCACCCCCGCCACCACCTACGCCGAACTGCTGCGCCAGGCCACCCTCGACGCCCGCGGCGTGCTGCGCCACCAGCGCTACCGCCAGGAGGACCTGGCCCGCGACCTGCAGGCGATCGGCGGCGGCACCCGGCTCGCCTCGGTCAGCGTCAACGTGATGCCCTTCGACTACGACACCACGTTCGGCGGACACCCCGTCACCGCCCACAACCTCTCCAACGGCGTGGTCGAGGACATCGAGATCTCCGCCCTCGACCGCGGCGACGGCCGCGACGTCCAGCTGATCTTCGACGGCAACGCCGAGCTGTACACCGACGAGGAGATCGCCGGCCACCACGCCCGGTTCCTGCACTTCCTCGACCGGGTCACCCGCCACCCCGACCTGCCGCTCGGCCGGATCGACCTGCTGGACGACGCCGAGAACGAACGGCTCCGGGTCGAGCTGACCGCCGCCCGCCACACCGGCGGCGACGAGCTCACCCACATCGCCGCCACCGTCCGCGAGCACGCCCGCAGCCGCCCCGCGGCCGTCGCCGTCACCGACCCGGACGGCGACACCGACTACCGCACCCTCGCCGCCCGCGCCGACGCCACCGCGCACGCCCTGCACGCCGCCGGCGTGCGCCGCGGCGACCTGGTCGGGCTGCTCGCCGTCCCCGGCGCCGAGTTCGTCGCCGCCGTCCTCGGCACCCTCACGCTCGGCGCCGGCTACCTCCCGCTCGACCCGCACGCCCCGCGCCCGCGCACCGCCGCGCTGCTCGCCCGCACCGGCGCCACCGCACTGGTCGCCCCCACCTCGCACACCGCCGCCGGCACCGCCCTGATCGCCGAACTTCCGAACGGCGTACCGCTGTTGAGCGTGCCGACCGAGCCGGCCGGACCCTTCCCGATCACCGGCGGCGACGACGACCTCGCCTACACCATCTTCACCTCCGGCTCCACCGGCGCCCCCAAGGGCGCGATGGTCCACCACCGCGGCATGAACAACCACCTGCTCGCCAAGGTCGAGGACTGCCTGCTCACCGCCGCCGACACGGTCGTCCAGAACGCCCCGCTCACCTTCGACATCTCGGTCTGGCAGCAGCTCGCCCCGCTCGCCGTCGGCGGCCGGGTCCGGGTCGTCGGACGCGACACCGCCGCCGACCCCGAGGCGCTGTTCGCCCTGGTCGCCGCCGAACGCATCGCCGTCCTCGAGGTCGTCCCCTCGCTGCTGCGCGCCGCCCTGGAGAGCGACACCGTCCCGGCCGAACTCCCGGACCTGCGACTGCTCATGGTCACCGGCGAGGCGCTGCCCCGCGAGGTCTGCGACCAGTGGCTGAGCCGGTACCCGCGGATCCCGCTGGTCAACGCCTTCGGCCCGACCGAGTGCTCCGACGACGTCACCCACGCCGTCCTCGACCCGCACACCCCGCTGGCCGCCGGCCCCGTCCCGATCGGCCGTCCCGTCCGCGGCACCCGCCTGTACGTCCTCGACGACGCGCTGCGCCCCGTGGTCCCCGGCACCCCCGGCGAACTGTACGTCGGCGGCATCGGCGTCGGCCGCGGCTACCTCGCCGACCCCACCCGGACCGCCGCCGTCTTCACCGCCGACCCGTTCACCGCCCGGCCCGGCGCCCGGATGTACCGCACCGGCGACTTCGTCCGCCTCGACGAGCACGGCCGCCTGGTCTTCCTGGAGCGCCGCGACCACCAGGTCAAGATCCGCGGCCACCGGATCGAACTCGGCGAGATCGAGTCCGTGCTGGCCGGCCACCCGTCCGTCACCCAGTCCGTGGTGACGATCCACCAGGACGCCGCCGGCGAACGCCGCCTGGTCGCCTACGTGGTCGGCGCCGCCACCGAACTGCGCCAGTACGTCGCCGACCGCCTCCCCGAGTACATGGTGCCCGCCGCGGTCGTCGTCCTCGACGCCATGCCGCTCACCGCCAACGGCAAGCTCGACCGCGCCGCCCTCCCGGCCCCCGAGTTCACCACCGGCCGGGCCGGCCGCAGCCCCCGCACCCCCTGGGAAGAGGCCCTCTGCCGGATCTTCGCCGACGTCCTCGGCGTCGCCCGGGTCTCCATCGACGACGACTTCTTCGAACTCGGCGGTCACTCGCTGCTCGCCACCCGCCTGGTCAGCCGGGTCCGCGCCGCCCTCGACGTCGAACTCTCCATCCGCGCCGTCTTCGAACACCCCACCGTCGCCGACCTGGCCCGCGCCCTCGACACCGCCGCCCGGGCCCGCACCGCGCTGCGCCCGATGGCGCGGCCCGAGCACCTCCCGCTCTCCTTCGCCCAGCGCCGCCTGTGGTTCCTCGACCGCCTGGACGAGCAGGGCGGCATGTACCACATCCCGGTCGCCGTCCGGCTCCGCGGCCCGCTCGAACTCCCGCAACTGCAGCAGGCGTTGAACGCCGTGCTGGCCCGGCACGAGGCGCTGCGCACGGTCTACCCCGAACTCGACGGCGAGCCCTGGCAGCTGGTCCTGGACACCCCCGAACTCCTGCTCCAGGTCCGAGAGGTGACCGAGGACGGGCTCCCCGCCGAGCTGACCGAGGCCGCCGCCCGCCGCTTCGACCTGTCCCGCGAGCTGCCGTTGCGGGCGGTGGTGTTCCGGGTGGCGCCGGAGGAGTGTGTGCTGCTGTTGGTGCTGCACCACATCGCGGGTGACGGGTGGTCGTTGGCGCCGCTGTTGCGGGATCTGGAAGCCGCTTATCTGGGGCGTGAGTTGGACGTGCTGCCGGTGCAGTACGGGGACTACGCGTTGTGGCAGCGTGAGGTGTTGGGGGCGGAGGACGATCCGGAGTCGGTGGCGTCGCGTCAGCTCGCGTACTGGCGTGAGGCGTTGGCGGGTCTGCCGGAGGTGTTGGAGCTGCCCGCCGACCGCCAGCGCCCGGCCGTGGCCTCGTACGAGGGCGACCGCCTGCCGTGGCACCTGGACGGCGAGACCCACGAGGCGGTGACCGCGCTGGCCCGGGAGGCCGGGGCGAGCGTCTTCATGGTGCTCCAGGCGGCCCTCGCCACCCTGTTCACCCGGCTGGGTGCGGGGACCGACATTCCGCTGGGTACGGCGGTGGCGGGTCGGACCGACGAGGCGTTGGACGAGCTGGTCGGGTTCTTCGTGAACACGCTGGTGCTGCGGACGGACACCTCGGGCAATCCGAGCTTCCGTGAGCTGGTGAAGCGGGTGCGTGAGCACGACCTGTCGGCGTACGCGCACCAGGACGTGCCGTTCGAGCGGCTGGTGGAGGTGCTCAACCCGGAGCGCTCGCTGGCCCGCCACCCGCTCTTCCAGACCATGCTGCTCCTGCAGAACGCCGCCGAGCCCGACCTCGACCTGCCCGGCATCACCCCGTCGCTCGAAGGCATCTCGGGCGCCCTGGCCAAGTTCGACCTGACCTTCGACCTGCACGAGACCTTCGACGCCGAAGGCCGCCCGGCCGGCATCGCGGGCGAGATCGAGTACGCCCAGGACCTCTTCGACCCGGAGAGCGTCACCGCCCTCTGCGCCCGCTTCGCCACCGTGCTCGCCCGCCTGGCCGCGGACCCTGACCGCACCGTCGACGACGTCGACCTGCTGGATGCGGCGGAGCGTGCGTTGGTGGTGGAGTCGTGGGGTCGGGGTGCGGCGGCGGCGCAGTCGTCGGTGGGTGTGGTGGGGTTGTTGGAGGCGCAGGCTGCGCGGTCGCCGGAGACGGTGGCGGTGGTGTGCGGGTGGGAGCAGGTGACGTACCGCGAACTCGCGGAGCGTGCCGACCGGTTGGCGCGGGTGCTGGTGGCGTCCGGGGTGGGTGCGGACGGTCTGGTGGCGGTGGCGCTGTCGCGGTCGGTGGACCTGGTGGTGGCGCTCTGGGCGGTGTTGAAGGCGGGTGCCGGCTATGTGCCGGTGGACCCGGCGCTGCCGGCCGACCGGATCTCGTACATCCTCGACGACGCCCGGCCTGCGTGTGTGGTGACGACCGCCGCCTTGAGCGGTGAACTACCGGTCACGGACGCGGAACTGGTGCTGGTGGATGCGTTGCCGGCGCCGGTGGACGGTGAGTGGTCGCCGGTGGTGGTGCCGTCGTCGGCGGTGGCGTACGTGTTGTACACGTCGGGGTCGACGGGTCGTCCGAAGGGTGTGGTGGTGACCCGGGGTGGTCTGGAGAACGTGCTCGCGGATATGGGTGAGCGGTTCGAGGTGACGCCGAGTGCGCGGTTCCTGGCGGTGACGACGTTCGGGTTCGACATCTCGAACGTGGAGATCTTCGTGCCGTTGCTGGCGGGCGCGCGGTTGGTGCTGGTGGAGCGGGAGACGGTCCTCGATCCGGCGCGGTTGGCGGAGTTGATCGATTCGTCGGGTGCGACGTTCCTGCAGGCGACGCCGACGTTCTGTCAGGCGCTTGCCTCCGAACAGCCGTTGGCGTTCGCGGGGCTTCGGGTGCTGATGGGCGGTGAGGCGATCTCCGCCTCGCTCGCGGACACGGTGCGCGAGGTGGCGTGGGACCTGACGAACGGTTACGGACCCACCGAGACCTCGATCTACTCCGTGGTGGGCACCGCCGAGGGTCCGATGGGCACGGTGCCCGGGATCGGGCGGCCGGTCGCGGGCACGCAGGTGTACGTCCTGGACGAGCGGTTGCGGCCGGTTCCGGTCGGCGTGCCGGGTGAGTTGTACATCGCGGGTGTGGGTGTGGCGCGTGGGTACGTGGGTCGTGCGGGGTTGACGGCGGAG
>NZ_JBFAQR010000065.1:0-38693 GCF_040678815.1 Kitasatospora sp. NPDC049285
TGTCGATGTGCTGTGGGCGATGCTGCGTGACAAGAGGCTGTTCACCTCCGCCCCGTCGGTCACGCAGACGGCTTGACACGATCATTGAGATTCCTTCTGGTCGTCGCTTCCCTTCGAGCGTAACGAACGTGTTCGTAGCGAACAAGTTCGGAGCAGCGGTGTGTCGTCCCGGAAACGCCGAACGCCGCCGGGAGGCCCCTTGCGGGGCGCTCCACGGCGGCGTCGAGGTCCGATCGGCCGGTTCGGCCGACGGTGCGTCAGGCCAGCGAGCCCAGCGCGTCGTTGAAGGTCTTCGACGGGCGCATCACGGCGGCGGCCTTGGCCGGGTCCGGCTGGTAGTAGCCGCCGAGGTCCACGGCCGAGCCCTGGACCGCGATCAGCTCGTCGACGATGGTCTGCTCCTGCTCGGTCAGGGTCCGGGCGAGCGGGGCGAACGCGGCGGCGAGCTCGGCGTCCTCGGTCTGCTTCGCCAGCTCCTGGGCCCAGTAGGTGGCCAGGTAGAAGTGGCTGCCGCGGTTGTCGATGCCGCCGAGGCGGCGCGAGGGCGACTTGTCCTCGTTGAGGAAGGTGCCGGTGGCGCGGTCCAGGGTGTCCGCGAGGATCTGGGCGCGGGCGTTGCCGGCGGTGGTGGCGAGGTGCTCGAAGGAGGCGGCCAGCGCGAAGAACTCGCCGAGCGAGTCCCAGCGCAGGTAGTTCTCCTTGACCAGCTGCTGGACGTGCTTCGGGGCGGAGCCGCCGGCGCCGGTCTCGAACAGGCCGCCGCCCGCCATCAGCGGGACGACCGACAGCATCTTGGCGCTGGTGCCCAGCTCCAGGATCGGGAACAGGTCGGTCAGGTAGTCGCGCAGCACGTTGCCGGTGACCGAGATGGTGTTCTCGCCGCGGCGGATGCGCTCCAGGGAGAGCTTGGTGGCCTCGACCGGGGACAGGATCTCGATGGTCAGGCCGGTGGTGTCGTGCTCCGGCAGGTACTGCTTGACCTTCTCGATCAGCACGGCGTCGTGCGCGCGGCCCTCGTCCAGCCAGAACACGGCCGGGTCGCCGGTGGCGCGGGCGCGGGTGACGGCCAGCTTGACCCAGTCCTGGATCGGCAGGTCCTTGGTCTGGCAGGCGCGGAAGATGTCGCCGACCTGGACGGGCTGCTCGAGGACGGTCTCGCCGTTCGCGTCGACCAGGCGGACGGTGCCGGCGGCGGCGATCTCGAAGGTCTTGTCGTGGCTGCCGTACTCCTCGGCGGCCTGGGCCATCAGGCCGACGTTCGGGACCGAGCCGATGGTGGCCGGGTCGAGGGCGCCGTTGGCGCGGCAGTCGTCGATGACGGCCTGGTAGACGCCCGCGTAGCTGCTGTCCGGCAGCACGGCCAGGGTGTCGGCCTCCTGGCCGTCCGGGCCCCACATGTGGCCGGAGGTGCGGATCATGGCCGGCATCGAGGCGTCGACGATGACGTCGCTGGGGACGTGCAGGTTGGTGATGCCCTTGTCGGAGTCGACCATGGCGAGCGCCGGGCCGTCCGCGATCTCGGCGTCGAAGGAGGCCTTGATCTCGGCGCCGTTCGGCAGCTTGTCGAGGCCGGCCAGGATGCCGCCGAGGCCGTTGTTCGGGTTGAGGCCGGCGGCCGCCAGGTCGGCACCGAAGGCGGCGAAGGTCTTCGGGAAGAAGGCGCGCACCACGTGGCCGAACAGGATCGGGTCGGAGACCTTCATCATGGTGGCCTTGAGGTGCACCGAGAACAGCACGCCCTCGGCCTTGGCGCGGGCGACCTGCGCGGCCAGGAACTCGTTCAGCGCGGCGGCGCGCATGACCGAGGCGTCGACGACCTCGCCGGCCAGCACCGGGACCTTCTCGCGCAGCACGGTGACGGCGCCGTCCTCGCCGACCAGCTCGATGCGCAGCGCACCGTCGGCGGCGATCACGGTCGACTTCTCGGTGGACCGGAAGTCGTTGACGCCCATGGTGGCGACGTTGGTCTTGGAGTCGGCCGTCCAGGCGCCCATCCGGTGCGGGTGGGTCTTGGCGTAGTTCTTCACCGACAGCGGCGCGCGGCGGTCGGAGTTGCCCTCGCGCAGCACCGGGTTGACCGCGGAGCCCTTGATCTTGTCGTAGCGGACGCGGACGTCACGCTCCTCGTCGGTCTTCGGCTCGTCCGGGTAGTCCGGCAGGGCGTAGCCCTGGGCCTGCAGCTCGGCGATGGCGGCCTTGAGCTGCGGGATGGAGGCCGAGACGTTCGGCAGCTTGATGATGTTCGCGCCGGGGGTCTTGGCCAGCTCGCCCAGCTCGGTGAGCGCGTCGGCGATGCGCTGCTCCTCCTGGAGGTACTCCGGGAAGACGGCGATGATCCGACCGGCCAGCGAGATGTCGCGGGTCTCCACGCTCACGCCCGCGGTGGAGGCGTACGCCTGGACCACCGGCAGGAACGAGTACGTGGCGAGGGCGGGGGCCTCGTCAGTGTGGGTATAGATGATGGTCGAGTCAGTCACCGTTGCTCCAGCTTCCACGTCTACAACGTCTTGATGTCAAGATATCTCGTCGCCGGGGTTCCTCCGCAACCAACCCCCCGCGCGGCGGGCCGCGGGCTCAGTTCGAACCCGACCAGGCGGCGGGGGCGATCACCCGGACCCGCTCGGTCGGGCCGTCCGCGCCGGGTGGCGTGAGGCAGAGCGAGGGCGACGACGGGCCTTACCGCCCGGCGATGGTCCGGCCGGTGACGGTGGTCGGGGTCAGGTGGACCCAGCGGCCGGGTTCGGTGGGGCGCGGGAGGTCGGCGAGGAGCCTGCGGTCGGTCACGTGGGCGAGCGGGCCGATCATCAGCACGCTCCAGCCCTCGCGGCGGTCGCGGTCGGCGCGGTCGACCTCGAAGGCCGCGTCGCCGCCGGGGCCGGGGGCGAGGGCGCCGCCCTCCGCGGTGCGGTAGAGGACGGCGTGCTCGTGCACCAGGTAGCCGACGGGGCACACCACCGGGCCGGCGGGCGTGGTGCGGGCGATCCGGCCGAGACCGTCCGCGCCGAGCCGCCGCCAGCACTCGGCCACGGTGAGGACGCCGAGCACGGGCGGCCCGGCCGGCACGGGACCGTCCTGCGCGGGCGGCGGGCCGGCGCGCTCGACCAGCGCCTCGAGGTCCAGCACGCCGGCCAGGCGCAGCAGCGCCGGGGGGTCGAAGTCGCGGCCGAGGGTGAGGAGCCCGCGCAGGTACGCGGTCGACATGCCGGCCCGGGCCGCGGCCTCGGGTTCGCTGAGGCCGAGCTCGACGATCCGCTCGGCGACGCGGTGCGCCAGGGCGGTGGGGTCGACGGGGGCCGGGGCGTGGTCGATGGTCATGTCGGTCGCCTCCCGATGATTCGTCCGGAACGGTCCGGAGATGTCCGCTGTCTCCAGCGTGCCGACCGAAGCCCCGCACCGGCAGGGGCCTTGGACCCGGGCTACGGGACCCGGGACCAATGGCCCTGCCGGGCGGGTCCGCCGACCCTTGCGGGCCCTCGGAGGGGGGAGAAGGGTGGGTGGCGACCCCGTACCGGGCGAAGGGGCCCGGTAGGGGCTCGCACCTGGGAAGGCAGTGTCATGACTCGTCCCGTCCTCGCCGCCGTCGACGCCTCGGTCCGCAGCCGGGCCGCCGCGCATTGGGCCGCCCAGGAGGCCGGCCGGCGCGGTGCGCCGCTGCGGCTGCTGCACGCCTGGCCGTATCTGGGTCGGAAAGCCAACGACCTGGTGAAGGCCGAGGACCTGGCCACGGGCGCGCTGACGATGCTGGACGAGGTGGCGCAGGAGCTGACCGCGGCCTACCCGGGCTTGGCGGTCTCCACCGACCTGGTGTCGGACGCGGCGATCGACGGCCTGTCCGAGGCCGCCGAGCAGGGCCAGCTGCTGGTGATCGGCACCCGCGGCCTGGGCGGCTTCCGCGGCCTGCTGGTCGGCTCGGTCAGCCTGGGCGTGGCGGGGCGCTCCGAGACCCCGGTGGTGCTGGTCCGCGAGGGTCGGCCGGAGCCGGAGGAGCGCGAGCCGGAGGTGGTGGTCGGCCTGGACGCGCTCGAACCGGCCGTCCCCGTCATGGAGTTCGCCTTCGAGGAGGCGGCGCTGCGCGGTGCCCGGGTGCGCGTGGTGCACGGCTGGGAGCTGCCGCCGGTCTACGGCTACGCGGGCTGGATCCCGGTGGAGACCGAGCGGCAGGAGCTCGGCACCCTCGCCGCGGGCATGGTCGCCGAGGCGGTCGCCCCGTGGCGGGAGAAGTACCCGCGCACCCTCGTCCTGGAGGACATCCGCACCGGCGGCGGCGCGGCCGCGCTGGTGGAGGCCTCCGCCCAGGCCGACCTGGTGGTGGTCGGCCGCCGGGTCCGCGGCCTGCCGCTGCGCACCCGCCTCGGCTCGGTCGCCCACGCGGTGATCCACCACGCGGAGTCCCCGGTCGCCGTCGTCCCGCACCGCTGACGCCGGGCCCCGTCGCCTGACGGGGCGTCACCCCGAGTCCGGCCGTCCCGCCGCCGTCCTTCTCCCCTCCCCGGGCGGCGACGGGACGGCCGCTTTCGTCGTACTGTCGGACCGGCCTGGCAGGCTGCCGGGCATGGACATCGACGAGTTCTGGCAGCTGATCGACTCCGCGCGCGAGGTGAGCGGCCCTCAGCGGCCGTTCGACGAGGCGCTGGTGGAGCTGCTGGCGGCCCGCCCGGAGGCGGAGATCCTGGCCTACGAGGCGCACTTCGACCGGCTGCACGCCGCGGTGTACCGCTGGGACCTGTGGGCGGCGGCGTACCTGGTCGGCGGGGGCTGCTCGGACGACAGCTTCATGGACTTCCGGGCGGGCCTGATCGCCCAGGGCCGCACCTGGTACGAGCGCGCCGCCGCGGACCCGGACGCGCTGGCCGACCACCCGGCGATGGCGGGCGACGGCGCGCAGGCGGAGGAGCTGTTCTTCTACGAGGACGTCAACTACGCGGCCTCGTACGCCTACCAGCGCCGCACCGGCGACCGCGGCCGGTTCGAGGCCGAGTACCGCGCGCACCTGGAGCGGCACGGCCTGCAGGTCCGGGAGTCCGACGAGGACCTGGGCGAGGACTTCGACTTCGACGACGAGGACGAGATGCACCGCCGACTGCCCCGGCTGGCCGCCGTCTTCCTCACGGACGACGACCCGGACGAGGACGATCCGGACGGGGACGACGTGGACGACGACGCATCGGCCGACGACGAGGACTGACCGGGCGTCAGCGCTCGAAGCGGACGGCCAGCAGGGTGGCGTCGTCCTCCGAGAGCGGCCCGGACATGGTGTGCACCACGGCGTCCACCAGGTCCTGGAGGACGGGTTCGGCGGCGTGCGCGGTGACGGCGGCGCGCAGGGCGGCGAGGCGGTCGTCGATGTCCTGGTCGCGCCGTTCGACCAGGCCGTCGGTGTAGAGCAGCACGGTGTCGCCGGGGTGGATCCAGGTCTCCACGGCGGTGTAGCGGACGTCGGGGAGGACGCCGAACGCGGGGTCTCCCCCGGCCTCGAGCAGGACCGCCGCGCCGTCGCGGAGCAGCACCGGCGGGGGGTGGCCTGCGCAGATCCAGCGCAGCAGTCGGCGGCCGGGGTAGTAGCGGGAGACGACGGCGGTGGCGGTGGACTCCTCGCCGTCGTCGCAGGCGATCTGGTTGAGCCACCCGCCGAGTGACTCGACCAGTGCCCCGGTGAAGGCGAGTCCGGCCAGCGCGTGCCGCAGCGTGGACATCAGGGCGACCGCGTCCAGCCCGTGTCCGCGCGCGTCGCCGACCGCGAACAGCAGCTGCCCGTCGGGGAGTTGACGCACCTTGAACCAGTCGCCGCCGATCCGCGCCTCAGCCGGGCGGTAGGCGGCGGCGGTGCTGACGCCCAGTCCGGTGAGGCGGGCGGAGCGGGGCTGCAGGGCGTCCTGGAGCCGCTGCACCACGTCGTGCTCGGCGTCGGCGCGGCGGGCCTGCCGCTCGGTCTCGTCCTGCTGTTCGCGCAGCCGCCGACGGCTCTCCGACAGCTCGGTGACGTCCTGCAGGACGACCCGCAGGCCCTCGACCAGCCGGCCGTCGTCGTCCCGGACGGCCTCCGCGACCAGCCGGACCCGGCGCGGCCGGCCGGAGCCGTACAGCTCGGTCAGCACGTCGAGGTCCTGGCCGGTGGCGAGCAGCCGGTCGAGGTCGCGGTAGAGCGCGGGGCGGGCGGTCTCGGTGACCCGGGCGAGGGCCTGGAGCGGGGTCGGCGGCGGCGCGTCCGGGGGCCGCCCGAGCAGTTCGGCGAAGCCCGGCGAGACGTCGAAGCGGCCGTCGCGCACGCTCCACTCGGCCCAGCCGACCCGGGCGATCCGCTGCGCGGCGCGGGCGATCTCCTCGGTCTGGTCGTCGGTCCACAGCAGGAGCAGCCGCCGGCCGAGCCGGTGCGCGGTGAGCCGCTCCCGCCGGGTGCGCCGGGTGCCGTCGGGGCGCGGCGTGTGCCACTCGACGGGGACCTCGCGGGCCGCGAGACCGGTCCGCAGCACCGTGTCGACGGCGCGCGCCCACTCCCCGCTGTACAGCCCCGGGTACGCCTCGCGCAGCGACACGCCCTGGCCGCCCGCCCGCGGGCGCCGCACCACCTCCGGGTGGTACGGGTGCCGGGCGGCGGCCTCGTTGACCAGCACCACGGCCAGGTCGCGGACGGCGCCGTCCGGGCCGAGCACCGGCTCGGCGAGCACCGCCGCCTGCGGGACGGCGTCCAGCAGGCGGTGCAGGTCGTCGTCGGGCGGGCGGGCCAGTTCCGGGTCCAGCTCCGCCTCCGGGACCAGCGGCTGCTGCTCGTCCGGCGGCTCGGGCCGCATCACCCGACGGTTCTCCTCGTGCAGCCGGCTGACGGTGCGTCGCAGCGCCTCGGCCCAGTCGGGTCGCTCCGCTCGCCCGTGCACCGCTGCCCCTCTCCGGACCCGTCCCGGACCCGTCGGGCGTCCGTCCCCGCGGTCGTCCCGCTGCCTTCCGGCCACCCTTCCGGGGCGGCGGGCGCGCCGCGAGTCCGGCGACCCGGACGGGTGAGCCGGCTCCCGCCGGATCGCTCCGGCGAGCTGGCGGTCCGTCAAGTACCCGTTTCCGGCCGATCCTCCCGGCGCGTGGCGCATGCGCCGCTACCGGCGGGTTCGGTGCCGTCCAGACCCTTGACGGTCCACCGACCACGCGCCTACGGTGCGGTCACGGTGGCCCCGGGCGGGTGGCCACGGCATCCCCCACTCCGCGCCAGGAAGGGCGGCCCGTGTTGCCAGCTCACCCGCTCCCTCACCCGTTCCCGACCCCCGTCGGCCGGGCCGAAGGCCCCGGTCCCACCCTGGCCGAGGTCGCGGCCCGCGCCGGCGTCTCCAGCGCCACCGCGTCCCGGGTGCTCAACCGCTCCGCGCCGGTCTCCCCCGAGGTCGCCGCCCGGGTCGAGCACGCCGCCCGCGAGCTCGCGTACGTCCGTCGGCGGGCCCCCGCCGCGGCGGCCCGCGACACCGGCGCGATCGCCGTGGTGGTCTTCGCCGACCTGCTGCCGTACCACGCCGACCCGTTCCCCGTCCGACTCCTGGCGGGTGCCCAACGCGCCCTCCCGGAGCGCGAGTTGGTCGTCCTCACCGCCGTCCCCGGACCGGCCAGGCCGTCGCTGGTGCGCTACCTGTGCGGCGGCCACGTGGACGGCGTGCTGCTGGTCGGACGGTGGAGCGACCCGGCGCTGCCCGGCCTGCTGCGCGCGGCGGGCGTCCCGGTGGTCGCGCTCGGCCGCCCGCCGCAGCCGCAGAGCGTCGCGCACGTGGACGCCGACAACCTGCGCGGCGCGCAGGCCGCCGTCCGACTGCTGCACCAGGCCGGCCGACGGGTCGTCACCACCATCGCCGGACCGCCCGACACCGCCGCGGGCGCCGACCGGCTGGCCGGCTACCGCCGGTCCCTGCTGGAACACGGCGACCCGACCCGCTGCACCGTCGCCTACGGCGACTTCGGCACCCGCTCCGGCGAACACGCGATGCTCCGCCTGCTCGACCAACGACCGGACCTGGACGCGGTGTTCGCCGCGTCCGACGCGATGGCGATGGGCGCGCTACGGGCCCTGCACCGCCTCGGCCGGAAGGTCCCGGACGACGTCGCCGTGATCGGTTTCGACGACGCCCCCGCCGCCGCCCGCTCCCGCCCCGGCCTGACCACCGTCCGCCAGCCCGTCGAGGACCTCGGCGCCCGCGCGGTCGAGCTCCTCCACGACCCCTGCCCCACCCGCTCGGTCGTCCTCCCCACCCACCTGGTGGTCCGTCAGTCCTGCTGACCGCTGCGCCGCCCGCTCCTGCCCCCCTCGGGGGTACGGGAGCGGGCCGCGCGGCGTCACCCGGCCGTCACCTCGCGTCGAGGAACTCGATCACGCGCTGGGTGAGCAGCAGTGCGGCCTTCGGGTCGTACGAGGGCAGCGAGGCGTCCGCGAACAGGTGGCGGTCGCCCGGGTAGATGACCAGCTCGGCGTCGGCGGCCTCCTCGACCAGCGCGCGGGCGGCCGCCTCGTCCTCCGCGAAGTACGGGTCGCCCGCCATCGCGTGCACCTGCACCGGCACGCCGTCCGGCCAGGTCTCGCCGAACTCCGTCACCGGCACGCAGCCCGACAGCAGCAACGCCCCCTGCGCACCCGCCCGGGTCTGCGCCAGCATCTGCGCGGGGAGCACGCCGAGCGAGAAGCCCGCGTAGACGACCTCCCGGGGCAGCTCCGCCACCGCGCGCACGCCGCGCCCGACGATCTCCCCGAAGCCCACCTCCTGGGCGTGCGCCACGCCCTCCTCGATCGACTCGAAGACCCGGCCCTCGAACAGGTCCGGCGTGTGCACGGTGTGCCCCGCCGCCCCGAGCTGGTCGGCGAACCCGAGCACGCCGGGCGTCAGCCCCAACGCGTGGTGAAACAACACGATCTCCGCCATGACCGGCCCCGCCCCTCGACTGTTCCCGCTACGGACGGCCCCGATCCTAGAACACCCGTTCGCCCGCTGCGAGGATCCTCCCGCCTGTCAGGGCCACGCCCTAAGCTCCCCGGCATGGAGCTGCGTGACGAGCGGGCGGGCGACGGGCCGGCGGTGCGGGACCTTCACCTGGCGGCGTTCGGCGGGCACGGGCCGGTGGTGGCCGGGTTGGTGGGGAGTCTGCGGGAGCTGGTGGCGGCCGGGGACGGGCTGTCGCTGGTGGCGGAGGCGGACGGGCGGGTGGTCGGGCACGTCATGGCCACCCGGTGCCTGCTGGACTCGCCGCGCCGCCTGGTGGACGTCCAGGTGCTGAGCCCGCTCGCCGTGCTGCCGGGCTTCCAGCGGCGCGGCGTGGGCGCCGCCCTGGTGCGACGCGTGCGGGAGCTGGCCGCCGAACGGTCGGCGCCGCTGCTGTTCCTGGAGGGCGATCCCGGCTACTACCGGCGCCTCGGCTTCGCCCCCGCAGGCGAACTCGGCTTCCGCAAGCCCTCGTTGCGCATCCCCGACGCCGCCTTCCAGGTCGTCCGGCTCCCCGCCCACGAGCCCTGGATGACGGGCACCCTGGTCTACTCCGAGCCGTTCTGGCGCCACGACGCGGTGGGCCTGCGCGACCCGCAGGCGTGAACGACCGCCCGGCCCGGCGAAACCCACGCGACGGGTCGAACGGCCGCCGCCTATGATCACCCGGCCGAGGGTGCCGCCGAGCAGTGGCGGGCAGCCGGCACAACCGGGGGGAACGGGCGGTCTGATGGACGGCAAGGGGATCAGGAACGCGAGCCTGCAGGCGGTCGCCGCGGTCGGGCTGACCGGTGTCGTGCTCGGCGGCCTCTGGGGGCTCGGCCAACTCGGCGACACCGCCGGGGCGGACGGGAAGCCGGCCGTCTGCGCGACCCCCGGTCCCCAGACCGCGGCCGGCTACCCGGCGCTGTGCGCCGCGCTCAACCGCCCCGACCTGCCCACCCTGCTCGGCACCCCCGACGACCGGGTCTCCATCGCCCAGCCGGCCCCGTTCGCGTTCGGCAAGGACGCGTCGGCCGAGGTGCGCCTGACGCACTCCGTGGTGGTGCTCACCGCCAGCCCCTCCCTGTCGGTCGAGGACATCGCCGACATGCCGCAGTTCCTCCCCACCCGCACGACCGTCCTCGGCCGCCCGGCCGTCGAGTACGTCGACCACGCGATGACCTTCGGCGCGGACGCGAACGGCAAGGCCACCACCGGCGGCGGCCCCGTGGTCCGCCACCTGATGGTCGCTCAGGACCTCGCCGCCCCGAACGGCCCCAGCTTCGAGATCGCCGTGTTCCGCCAGGACGCGACGTCCCCGGACATCTCCGTCGTCCGCCGGCTCGGCGAGACCGTCCTCCCCACCCTCCCCGCCTGGACCGCCACGCCGTAGCCGACCCGTCCGACGGATTCGACCGCTTCGACGACTCCGACCGACCGAACGGCTCCATCGACGGCTCCGACGATTCCCACAGGTCAGACGACCGCCGCGGGCCGGGAGCATGACGCGGCGTCAGGCGTGAACGTTTCAGGACCGGCCCGCCGTCGACCTGCGCCGCAGGTGGCTTCGGCGGTGCCGGCCTTGCCGCGTCGAACCGCTTGACCGCTTTCTGGAGGCCCCCACCCCCCGAGCCGGGAGAGTCCCCAGATGCGTCCAGTCCTCCTCGAACGGCGGCTGCCGGGCCGCCCGCCCGCCGCCGGGCCGCGGCGGCGTCCGCTGCTAGCGGCGACGGCCTCCGCCGCCGCCCTGGCCGCCTGCGTGGTGACCGCGGCACTGCCGCAACTGACGGCGAGTGCGACCGGGTCGTCCGCCGGGGCCACCGTGGCCGCGCAGGCGTACAGCTGGACCAACGCGCAGATCGGCGGTGGCGGGTTCGTCCCGGGCATCGTCTTCAACCAGGGGCAGAAGGGCCTGGTGTACGCGCGGACCGACGTCGGCGGCGCGTACCGGCAGGACCCGGCGACCAAGCAGTGGATCCCGCTGCTTGACTCGATCGGCTGGAGCGACTGGAACCTCACCGGGGTGGCCAGCCTCGCCACCGATGCCAAGGACCCGAAGCGGGTCTACGTGGCGGCGGGCAGCTACACCAACAGCTGGGACCCGGCGAACGGGGCGATCCTGCGCTCCACCGACCAGGGCGCGACCTGGCAGCGCACCGCCCTGCCGTTCAAGGTCGGCGGCAACATGCCGGGCCGCGGCATGGGCGAGCGGCTGGCCATCGACCCGAACAACGACGCCGTGCTGTGGTTCGGCGCGCCGAGCGGCAACGGCCTGTGGCGCAGCGCCGACTACGGCGTGACCTGGGCGAAGGTCGGCGCGTCCCGGTCACCGGCACGTACGCCCCTGACCCGTCCGACACCTCCGGCTACCAGAGCGACCCGCTGGGCGTCCTGTGGGAGGTGTTCGACCAGGGCAGCGGCACCGTGAACGGCGTGACGAAGACGGTGTTCGTCGGCGTCGCGGACAAGCAGAACAGCGTGTACCGCTCGGACGACGGCGGTTCGACCTGGACCCGGATCGGCGGCCAGCCGACCGGCTTCGTGCCGCACAAGGCGGTGCTGGACGCGTCCGGCGGCAACCTGTTCGTGTCGTACAGCGACACCGGCGGCCCGTACGACGGCGCGCACGGCGACGTGTGGAAGTACGCGACGGGCAGCGGGACCTGGTCCAACGTCAGCCCGGTGCCGTCCTCGGACAGCAGCAACAACTACTTCGGCTACTCGGGGCTCACCGTCGACCGCCAGCACCCGAACGTGCTGATGGTGACGGGCTACAGCTCGTGGTGGCCGGACACCCAGATCTGGCGCTCCACCGACTCGGGCGCCACCTGGAAGCCGTTCTGGTCGTACAACGGGTACCCGACCCGGGTCGACCAGTACGCGATGGACATCTCGTCGGTGCCGTGGCTGGGCTTCAACGCCAACCCGTCGCCGCCGGAGGAGGCCCCGAAGCTCGGGTGGATGACGGAGTCGCTGGAGATCGACCCGTTCGACTCGAACCGGATGATGTACGGCACCGGTGCGACCCTGTACGGCTCGTCCAACCTGACCGCCTTCGGCTCCGGTGGCAAGGTGGCCATCGCGCCGGTGGTGAAGGGCTTGGAGGAGACCGCCGTCAACGACCTCGTCTCGCCGCCGACCGGGGCGCCGCTGCTGAGCGCGCTGGGCGACCTGGGCGGGTTCCGGCACGACGACCTGACCAAGGTCCCGGCGAAGATCTTCAGCCAGCCCGACTTCGCCTCCGGCACCTCGTTGGACTTCGCGGAGGGCGCACCGGCCACCATGGTGCGGGTCGGTGACACCGCGTCGGGTTCCACCGGCAAGCACATCGGTTACTCCACCGACGGCGGCGCCAACTGGTTCGCGGCCTCCGCCGAGCCGGCCGGCGTGACCGGCGGCGGCCAGGTGGCCCTCGCCGCGGACGGCTCCGCCACGGTGTGGAGCCCGAAGGGCGCGGGCGTCCAGCGCTCCACCGGCTTCGGCGGTTCCTGGACCGCCGCCACCGGGCTGCCCGCCGGCGCGAGCGTGGAGGCCGACCGGGTCGACCCGAAGACCTTCTACGGCTTCGCGTCCGGCACCTTCTACGTCTCCACCGACGCGGGCGCCACCTTCACCGCGAAGGCCACCGGGCTGCCCGCCGACGGCGTCCGCTTCAAGGCGCTGCCCGGCGTGAAGGGCGACGTCTGGCTGGCCGGCGGCACCGCCACCACCGCCTACGGCCTGTGGCACTCCACCGACGGCGGCGCGACCTTCGCCAAGCTGGCGGGCGTCGGCCAGGCCGACGACATCGGCTTCGGCAAGGCCGCCCCGGGCACGTCCTACCCGGCGCTGTACTCCTCGGCCCAGGTCGGCGGGGTGCGCGGCATCTTCCGCTCGGACGACGCCGGCGCCAGCTGGGTGCGGATCAACGACGAAGCGCACCAGTGGGGTTGGACCGGCGCCGCGATCACCGGCGACCCGCGGATCTACGGCCGGGTGTACGTCGGCAGCAACGGCCGCGGCATCCTGTACGGCGACATCGCGGGCGGGGCCTCCCCCTCGCCGTCGCCGTCCGTCTCCACCTCGTCCTCGCCGTCGCCGTCGTCCTCGCCCACTCCTTCGCCCTCGGCCTCCGCCTCCGCGTCCCCGTCCCCGTCCAGCTCGCCGACCAGCGGTGCCGCCTGCGAGGTGGACTACGCGGTGACCGCGCAGTGGGGCGGCGGCTTCGGCGCCAACGTGACGCTGGTGAACCGGGGTTCGGCGGCGATCAACGGCTGGACGGTGGTCTGGACGTTCCCGGGCGGGCAGCAGGTCGGCTCGATGTGGAACGCGGCGTACGCGCAGAGCGGAGCGAAGGTCACCGTCACCAACATGTCCTACAACGGTGCTCTCGCGCCCGGGAGTTCGACCTCCTTCGGGTTCAACGGCAGCTGGAGCTCGGCCAACACCGCGCCGACCGCGTTCACCCTGAACGGGACGGCCTGCACGGTGAAGGCCTCCTGACCGCCCGCTGACCGCGGCGAAATCCGGTCCGCACCGCCGACTCGGCGACGGCGGACCGGACTTCGCCGTTCAGGCGGACGTCGAGGACGGCCGCGCCTGCTCGAACGGGACGGCGAACAGGTCGTGCAGCACGTACCCCACCCGCTGCCGGGGCGCGAGCGCGCCGAGGAGGACGAGCACCGCGTCGGCCACCTCCGCGCTGTGCAGCGCCGCGGCGTCCAGGGCGGCCGGTGCTGTTCTTCGTCGGCGCCGTCGCCGCGCACCTGCGGGCCCGGGTGTTCCACAACCTCGCCTTCCCGCTGGTGTACCTGGGCCTGGCGGCGGCCTCGGCCGGGTACTTCGGCTGACGGGAGGTCAGCCGACCTTCAGGCCGGGACGGGCACCGCTCCGGAGTCGGCATCGGCGGGGGCAGGCGTCGCGTCCGGGCGGAAGCCCTTGATCAGCAGGTTCAGCGCCAGCGTGATCTCCCAGGCGAAGGTCGGGAGCGCGGCGAGGCCACCGATCGGTGACAACTGGCTGTAGAGGCCGAACAGTTCGGCGGTCGCGGTGGCCAGCAGCAGCGGGCCGCCGACCAGGCCGAGCACCGCCACGTACCGCGGCACCAGGCGGGAGCGGTACATCACCCAGGCGAGCACCGTGGTGTTGGCGCCGCAGACGAAGTTCGGGCCGAGCAGGAACGTCCAGTCGTGGACGGCGACCAGGCCGCGGGCGGTGGTGAGCAGCGCGCCCGGGTCGGTGCCGGCCACCGGGTGCTGACGGAGCGTCACGACGGCGAGCAGGCTGACCACGCCGACGCCGATCACCGCCGCCTCCAGCGTCCGCAGCGCCGCGTAGCCGATCGCGCCGGCCTCGTGGTGGCGGCGGACCACCGGGTAGAGGGTGCATGCGGTGCCGACGATGCCCAGCATCAGCAGCACCTCGGCGAGCGCGCCCAGCAGCACGCGGTGGTCGGCTCCGGCGCCGAGCACGTAGCCGGTGTCGTGCAGCACCGGGCCGTACAGGGCGACCGCGCCGATGGCGGTGACGTGGGTGAGGAGGTAGCAGAAGCCCGCGGCGGCCGCGAGCTTTCTCCGAGATGCCACTGGGACTCCTTGCACAGGGTGGGCCGCACGACCCAGGTGTACGGCGTACACCTTCTGCTCGAAAGGTAGGGTGTACCGCGTACACCTGTCAACGTCCGTCCACCCGCCGGGAGGTTCTGCACCGATGGCCCCACCTCCGGAACCCGCGCGCCGACCGCCGCTCAACCGCGGGCGGGTGCTGGCCGCCGCGGTGGAGCTCGCCGACCGGACCGGCATCGAGGCGCTGAGCATGCGCGGGCTGGCCCAGGAGCTGGGTGTGGTGCCGATGGCGCTGTACAAGCACGTCGCCAACAAGGACGAACTGCTCGACGGGATGGTCGAGGTGATCGTCCACGAGATCGCCGCGCCGGAGGCCGGGGACGGCTGGCGGGCCGGGGTGCGCGCGCGGATCCTCTCCGCCCGGGCGGCGCTGCAGCGGCACCCGTGGGCGTCCCGGGCGATCGAGACCCGGACCCGGCCCACCCCGGCAGTGCTCGGCTACCTGGACTCGGTGATCGGCCTCTTCCGGACCGGCGGCGTCTCCGCCGACCTGACGCACCACGCGATGCACGCCCTGGGCAGCCGGGTGTGGGGCTTCACCCAGGAGCTGTTCCCCGCCCCGCCCGCCGGCGCCGGGCCCGACCCCGCCCAACTGGAGGCCCAGTTCCGCGAGCTGGCCGCGCACTTCCCGCACCTGGTGGAGATCGCCACGGCCCGCCCGCACGACCCCGACTCGACTGTCGGCGGCGGCTGCGACGATCAGTTCGAGTTCGAGTTCGCGCTGGACGTCCTGCTCGACGGTTTCGAGCGCCTGCACCACCGAGGATGGGCCTCCCGCCCCTGACACCCGGAGACCGACGATGACCGAGCAGCACTCCCCCGCGCAGCGCTCCCCCGGACAGTCCTCGTCCGAACAGTCCTCGTCCGCCCAGGTCCGGTTCGAGCGCGTGGCGCCGGTGGTGCCGGTGCGGGACCTGGACGCCGCGCTGGAGCGGTACCGGCGGCTCGGCTTCGCCGCCGAGCCCTACACCGGCGGCGAGCGGTACGGGTTCGTCTCGCGCGGCGCCGTCGAGCTGCACCTGACCGAGTGGGCGGAGAACGATCCGGCGCGCACCGGCGCGGTGGTCTACCTGTACGTCTCCGACGCGGACGCCGTGCACGCGCAGTGGGCCGCCGCCGCGGTGCCGGGCCGCCTGGTCGCCCCCGCCGACACCGACTACGGCCTGCGCGAGTTCGCTTACGTGGACCCGGACGGCACCCTGCACCGGGTGGGCTCGCCCACCCGGCCCGCCTCCTGACGTGCCGTCAGACCTGCGCCGTCAGACCTGCGCCGTCGGGCCTGCGCCGTCAGACCTGCGGCCGCCACCCGAGCGCGGGGCCCAGTGCACCGGCCAGGTCGGTGAGGATCTGCACGTAGTCGTCGTGGCCGAAGGTGAACGGCAGCGCGAAGGCGACCTCCTCGACCTCGCGGTACCCGGCGTGCGCGGACAGCCGTTCGGCCAGCTCCGCGCTCGGACCGACCAGGTCGGGGGCGAAGCGCAGCCGGCCCGGGCCGTGGGCGGTGGCGGTGCGTGCGGCGCGGGCCTCGACGTACTCCCGGTACCTGGCGGCCTGGCCGGGGGTGGCGCTGTCGGTCGGGATGACCACCAGCCCCTGCGAGACCCGGGCGGCTTCGCCGTCGGGGTGCGCGGCCCGGAAGGCGCGGATCTGCGCGGCCTGCAGGGCGGCGAAGTACGCCTCGGGGTCGGCCTGGACCGTCTGCGCGTCCTGCGCGGTCTCGTCCTTGACGACGTTGCTGGTGAGCAGGTTGAGCCCGTGCTCGCCCGCCCAGCGGGCCGAGCGGAGACTGCCGGCGCCGTACCAGATCCGCCCGGCGAGACCGGGGGCGTGCGGCTGGACCCGGTCGGAGTACTCCTCGATGCCCTCGGTGCCGCGGAAGTCGCTGGCCGGCTCGCCGCGCACCAGGTCGAGCAGTCGGCGGGCCCGGCCGTGGCCGAAGTCCTCCGCCTCGGCGGTGTCCGGGTACAGCGCGTCCTTGACCCGGGCGAGGTGGGCGGGCGGGCCGACGCTGATCCCGGGGTTGAGCCGCCCGCCGGAGAGCAGGTCGACGGTGGCCAGGTCCTCGGCGAGGCGCAGCGGGTTCTCCCAGCCGAGCGGGGTGACGGCGGTGCCGAGCGCGATCCGGGAGGTGCGCTGGGTGGCGGCGGCCAGCACCGTGAGCGGGGAGGAGATGCCGTACTGCAGGTGGCGGTGGCGCAGCCAGGCGCTGTCGAAGCCGAGGCGCTCGCCGAGTTCGATCAGCCGCAGGGTGGACTCGTGTCCGGCCCGCGGGTCGGCCTCCTGGTAGAGGCCGATGGTCAGGAATCCCAGGGCCCGCAGTGGCCGGTCGTGGTGGGGCACCGTGTTCTCCTCGCTCGCCGCGGCGCGGGGTGCGGCGCCGCCGTTCCCGGCCACGCTCACACACCGGCGGCGGTGGATCAACCGCCGCGGCGGATCGTCACGCGGGGTCGCGCTCCGGCCATGCCGCCGCAATCTTTCCGCCGCTCCTGACGAGCTGTCAGTTGACCCGCGTACGGTGGGGATTGATCGGATGGGTGACTGTCACTGGGGAGGGCTGATGGTGTTCGTGGACAAGCGGCGGTGTGCTGCGCTGGGGGCGGCGGTGCTGGCGGGGCTGACGCTGGCGGCGTGCTCGTCGTCCGGGGGCACGGCGAGCGGCGACGGGCGGTCCGCCACGGCGTCCGCGGTCCGCGGGGCTTCGTCGGCTCCTCCCGCACCGACCTCGGCCCCGTCCGCCTCCGCGCGGGCGGCCGGCACCCCGACCGGCGACCCGTGCGCGGTGCTGACGAACGGTCAGGTGACGGCGGAGCTCGACGCGTCGGACACGCTGCTCGCGGAGGGCGCGTCGAAGTCGACGTCGTGGGGTTGCACCTGGGGCTCGCGCACCGCGTACGTGGCGCTCGAATGGCTGGACGACAGCCGTTTCGCGCTGGCCACGGCCGAAGGCTCGGACCGGAAGGTCGAGCCGGTCCCGGGCATCGGCGAGAACGCGGTGCTGACGTCCTTCCGGGAGGACGGGCGGCACCCGGAGCTGGTGTTCACCGTGCAGGGCCGTCACTACTCGCTGGAGGCGGTGGCGGACCGCAGGGCGGTGGGTGCCGTGAACGCGCCGAAGGAGGCCGCCGCCGAGAAGATCCTGGCCGCGGTGGCGGCGACCCGGCTGTGAGCCGACGGACCGTCAACCCCGGTAGGTCTCCAGCAGGCGCAGCCAGACCTCGCTGATGGTGGGGTAGGCGGGGACGGCGTGCCACAGGCGGCTGATCGGCACCTCGCCGGCGACGGCGACGGTGGCGGAGTGCACCAGTTCGGCGACGCCCGGGCCGACGAAGGTCGCGCCGACCAGCACCTCGCGGTCGAGGTCGATGACGGCGCGGGCCCGGCCGCGGTAGTCGTCGCCGTAGAGCGAGCCGCCGGAGACGTCGCCGATCGCGTAGTCGACGGCGCGCACCCGCAGGCCGGCGTCCTCGGCCTCCCGGAGGGTCAGGCCGACGGCGGCGACCTCGGGGTCGGTGAAGACCACCTGCGGGACGGCGGCCCGGTCGGCGGTGGCGACGCTGCGGCCCCACGGGGCGAGGTCCAGCTCGCGGCCGGCCGCCCGGTCGGCGATCACCGCGCCGAACACCCGGCCCTGGTACTTGCCCTGGTGGGTGAGCAGGGCGCGCCGGTTGACGTCTCCGGCGGCGTACAGCCAGCCGCCGGGGACGTCCTTGGCCAGCCCGGTGTCGTCGACCTCGATCCAACTGCCGGGCTGCAGGCCGACGGTGTCCAGGCCGAGGTCGGCGGTGGCGGGGGTGCGGCCGGTGGCGAACAGCACCTCGTCGCAGGGCAGCCGGGTGCCGTCGGACAGCTCGAGGCGCAGCTCGCCGTCGCGTGCGAGCGCCGTCACCGAGACGCCGAGGCGGACGTCCACGCCCGCCTCGCGCAGCCCGTCGGCGACCAGTTGCCCGGCGAACGGCTCGGTGCGCTCCAGCAGCGCGTCGCCGCGGACCAGCAGGGTGACCTCGCTGCCGAGGGCCCGCCAGGCGGTGGCCATCTCGACGGCGACCACGCCGCCGCCGACCACCGCGAGCCGCCCGGGGACGGCCTTCGCGGAGGTGGCGTCGCGGCTGGTCCACACCCCGGCCTCGGCGATCCCCGGCAGGTGCGGCAGCGCGGCGCGGGTGCCGGTGCAGACCGCGACGGCGTGCCGGGCGGTGAGGACCCGCCGTGCGCCGCCCGGGAGTTCGACGGCGACCCGGCGCTCGCCGTCCAGCCGGCCGTGGCCGCGGACCAGCGTGATGCCGACCGACTCCAGCCAGGACACCTGTCCGTCGTCCTTCCAGTGCGAGGCGAAGGCGTCGCGCCGGGCCAGCACGGCGGCGGCGTCCAGCGGCCCGGTGACGGCCTCCCGGGTGCCGGGCAGGCGGCGGGCGTCGGCGAGTGCGGCGGCCGGGCGCAGCAGCGCCTTGCTCGGCATGCAGGCCCAGTAGCTGCACTCGCCGCCGACCAGCTCGGCCTCCACCACCGCGACGGTCAGCCCGCCGGCCACCGCCCGGTCGGCGAGGTTCTCCCCGGTCGGTCCCCCGCCCAGCACCACCAGGTCATACGTGTCCGCGTCGTTCATCGCGCTGCCCTCCCTGCGTTTCGGCGGCCTTGACGGCCCGTCACCCACAGTCCTACACCACGGCCCTCGGAGCTTCGTAGCGGGCACACAGGTGGCGGGCCCGTGGTCGGCTGACGCCCCGCCGGTCTCCCCGGCGGCGTCCTGCGCGGACCGGCCGTGCGTGACGCTCCGCCCGGGCATGATGGCTCCCATGCCCGTGCCGCCCGACGCCCCCGATCCGGCCCTCGACGCGAGGACCGTCAACACCAATCACGCCCGGGTCGAGACGCTGATCCAGGCGGGGACGGTGGAGCGGCTCACCGTCGTCCACGCGGGCCGGTCCGACGACGGCCTCGCGGAGCTCGCCGCGCACGCCCGCAGGCACTGGGCCGACCAGGCGGCGGTGCGCGCGCTGACCGGCACGCCGCTGCCGGTGGAGTGGGAGGCCGACGGGAGCACGGACGGGCTGCGCGTCGGCGTCGGCGACTGGCTCGCCGGGCCGGCGCCGGTGCGCCTCGCGGTGGTCGGCCCGGCCGGGGCGGGGAAGACCTCGGCCGTGATCCTGGCCGCCCTCGCGCTCCTCCCGCCGGGCGCGACCGGCGGTCCGGTTCCGGTCCTGCTCAGCCTCCCGGACTGGCGGCTCACCACCCGGCAGCGGGAGAGCTTCCACGCGTTCGTCGTACGCCGCCTGCAGGAGGACTTCGGCGTCCCGCCGACCCGGGCCGGGCACGATGCGGCGCTCCGCCTGGTCGAGGCCGGGCTGGTGGTCCCCGTGCTGGACGGGCTCGACGAGCTCGGTAGCGGCGAACGACGGCGCGCGCTGGAGCAGTCGGCGCGCGAGCTGCGGGACCACCACCCGCTGGTCATCACCTCGCGCCCGGCCGCACACGCGGACGCGCTGGACCTCGCCCCGGCGCTGATGGCAACGCTGCCGACGGTGCGCGCCCGCCCCGTGGCTCCGGCGTCGGCCCACGCCTACCTCACCACCCGCCTGCCGGAAGCCGCCCGGCCCGGCTGGGCCGCCGTCCTCGACCGGCTCGCCACCGACCCGACGGGGCCGGCGGCCGAGGCGCTCACCACCCCGCTGATGCTCCACCTCGCGGCCACGCTGCGGACCGGCGATCCCGGCGTCCTCCTCGACCGGCACCGCTTCCCCGCCCGCGCGGCGGTCGAACGACAGCTCTGGGACGGGTTCGTGGCGGCCCGCCTCGCCCACGGCGTGCCACCGCCCGGACTCCCCCGGCCCTCGCGCCAGTGGGAGCCGGACGTCGCCCTCCGCGCGCTGCGCCTGCTCGCCCGCCAGTCCCTGCGGGCGCGGAACCAGGACCTGGCCTGGTGGCGGATCAGCAGCCCGCTCACCGCGGCGCGGCCGTGGGGCGCGCTGGTGATGGTCGCGGCGGCGGCCCTCGGCACGGGGCTGGGCAGGGTGCTGGCCCCGCTGCTCTGGTCGGGCTCCGGCCGGCCGGGTCCGGCCGTACTCGCCCTGGCGCTCGGCATGGTGGTGGGCCTGGCCACCTTCTGCACCGTCCTCGGCCGCCACCTCGCCCGCCGAATCGTGTTCGAACTGGACGACCATCCACGGCAGTTCACCGCTGCTCCGGGCGCAGTGGCGGCCGTCGCCGCGAGCGCGGCCCTGGCCGTCGCCGGCTGGCTGGGCTCCGGCGGACTGCCGACCGTGCTCGCCCTGTTCCTGCTGCCGCTCGTCCCCAACCTGGTCCTGACCGGGCGCGCCGCCCCGGACTCCGCCGCCGACCAGCGGACCCTGCAGCGTCGGGAGCGGGCGATCGCCCTGTCCGAGGCGGCCCTGATCGCCCCCGCCGCCGCCCTGTCCTCGGTGTCGGTCTTCGACGCCTCGGTCTGGCAGGCGGCCGGTCCGGGCGCCCGCCCCGCGGCCCTGCTGCTCGCCTTCGGCTGTTCGGCGGCCGCACTCGTCGCGCTGAGCCGCTGGGGCCGGTGGACCGCCACCCGGGCGGTGCTGTCCGCGGTCGGCCTGCTGCCCTGGGACACCCTGCAATTCCTGGAGGACGCCCGCCTGTTGGGGGTCCTGCGGCGCAACGGGGTGAGCTACCACTTCTGGCACGCCGAGCTGCGCGAGCACCTCGGCCGGGCGCCCCGGCAGCCGGCGGACCGTCAGGAACCGCTGGAGGTCCGGTTGCGCGGCCGCGCCCTCGGCCTCCGCGAGCTGGGAGTCCTCGGCTACGAGCTGCTGCTCCCCGTCCTGGTCTACCTGCTGTTCGTCTCACCGATGTCGGCGGTCCACGGGGTGCGGGCCGATCTGCGGGAAAGCTGGCACGGCATCGCCACGATCTCGCCGCTGTTCCTCGTCGTCGCGCTGCTGCTGCTCCTCGCGACGGCCGCTGGGCTGTACTGCTTCGCATCGGACCTGCGGATCACCGCCGAGCTGATCGAGGTGAACGCGGGCCGTCGGCTGCGGGTCCACTGGGACGAGGTGGCGGAGGTGCGGGTCCGCCGGCTCGGACCCTCCGGGGCGGTGCGGCAACTGTTCCTCGGAGTCGCCGTCACCGGCCGCCTGCAGCTCCGCCTGCACCCCGATCCCACCGCTCCGGCCGGCCAGGACTGGCTCGACGTCTGGGACTTCGGCACCACCGACCGGATCCCGCCCGAGCTGGAGGCCGCCCTGGAGCGGTACGCGGGCGACCGCTGGCAGCGCTCCGGCGGGCGCTGAGCCGCGCCCGCCGGGCCGCCGGTCCGTCAGCTGTGCTTGATCGCCGAGATGTCGAACTCGAGGACCACCTTGTCGCCGACCAGGACGCCGCCGCCTTCGAGGGCGGCGTTCCAGCTGACGCCGAACTCCTTGCGGCTGATGGTGACCGAGCCCTCGAAGCCGGCGCGGAGGTTTCCGTAGGGGTCGACGGCGTTGCCGGTGTACTCGAAGTCGATCGAGACCGGGCGGGTGGTGTCCTTGATGGTGAGGTCACCGGTGACGCGGTACTCGGTGTCGGAGCGCGGCTCGACCGCGGTGGTGCGGAAGGTGATCTCGGGGAAGTGCGGGGCGTCGAGGAAGTCGTTGGTGCGCAGGTGCTGGTCGCGCTGCTCGACCCCGGTGGTGATCGACTCGGTCTTGATGACCACCTGGGCGGTGGAGCGGGACGGGTCGGCGCCGTCCAGGTGCGCGGCGCCCTCGAACTTCTCGAAGGAGCCGCGCACCTTGGTGACCATCGCGTGGCGGGCGACGAATCCGATCCGGGTGTGGGTGGGGTCGAGGACGTAGTCCCCGGTGAGCTCGGGCAGGTTGACGGCCATGGCGGCGCTTCTCCTCGCGGGGTGTGTGGGTTCCGCCACAAACGCTAGGGCTCGGCGACGCCCGGCCCCGGCATGACACACCGTCACGGACCGGTGTCCTGACCGGCCGTCACCACGGCCGGGTCCGCGCGCCCGTCAGCCGAATCGGCCGTTGACGTAGTCGGAGGTGCGCGGGTCGGCCGGGTTGCCGAACACCTGCGCGGTGGGGCCGTGTTCGACGATCCGGCCGGGCGTGTCGTGGGTGGCGAGGAAGAAGGCGCAGGACTGCGAGACCCGCTGGGCCTGCTGCATGTTGTGGGTGACGATGACGATGGTGACGTTGTGGCGCAGTTCCGCGATGGTCTCCTCGATGCGCCGGGTGGAGGTGGGGTCGAGGGCCGAGCAGGGCTCGTCCATCAGCAGGATCTCCGGGGAGACCGCGAGCGAGCGGGCGATGCACAGGCGCTGCTGCTGGCCGCCGGAGAGCGCCCCGCCGGGGGTGCCGAGGCGGGTGCTGACCTCGTTCCACAGCCCGGCCTGCCGGAGGCTGGACTCCACCAGGTGGTCGCGCTCGTCGCGGCCGACCTTGATGCCGGCCAGCTTGAGGCCGCTGACCACGTTGTCGTGGATCGACATGGTGGGGAACGGGTTGGGCCGCTGGAAGACCATGCCGATCCGGCGGCGGACGTCGGCGGGGCGGCGGCCGGACGCGTAGACGTCCTCGCCGTCGAGCAGCACCTCGCCGGCCAGCGCGGCGCCGCGGACCATCTCGTGCATCCGGTTGAGGATGCGCAGGTAGGTGGACTTGCCGCAGCCGGACGGGCCGATCAGCGCGGTGATCTCCCCGGCCCGCATCGTCAGCGAGACGCGCTCCAGCACCTTGCGCCGGCCGAACCAGGCGGTGACGTCGCGGGTCTCCAGCCCGGACAGGCCGTCCCCGGGCCCGCCGCCGGCGGGCACCGGGGGCAGCGGCACGGTCGGCGGGTCGGCCGGGCTCCCGGGGAACGGCTGGGCGGCGAACTTCTGGGTGGCGTACGGCGGTTCGGCGGTCTCGGTCATCGCCGGGCGGTCCTTTCCGACAGACGTGCGGTGGCGCAGCGAAGGGGCGGCGCGGCGGTCAGTAGAGGTTGGGCAGCAGGGCGGCAGCGTTCTCGTACACCGTCCAGGTCAGTGCGGCGACCACCGGGGTGAAGCACAGGTAGGCGGCGGTGCGCCGCCAGCGGCGGCTTGCCAGGCCGGCCAGCAGGACGGCCACCAGCAGGGCCAGCGACCAGAGTTGGAGTGCCGGCAGGGCGCCCTTGTCGGCGGCGAGCGCCTTGTCGGTGGGGGTGGTGGCGGGGCGGCGGGCGCCGGGCGGCTGCGGGTCGCCGTCCAGTCGGGCGCCGATCAGGACGGTGGAGGTGGGGATCCAGTCGGAGTTGCCGGTGACCAGGACCAGGCGGTCGGGCGCGGGGTCCTGGATCGGGTGATCACCGTCGCCGTAGGCGTTGACGGTGTAGTGGAAGCTGCCCTGACCGGTGGTCACGTCGATGCCGTCGCCGACCCGGAGCCGGCCGAGGTCGGCGAAGGGCGCGCCGAAGGCGGTGGCGCGGCCGAACAGCACCGAGACGCCGGGCTGTCCGGGCAGCACGGTGTCGCGGCGGTGGCCGGGCCCGCGCATCAGGTCGCGGCCGGTGGTGCCCTCGACCACCACGGCCTGGTGCAGCCCGAGCGCGGGGATGTCGAGCACCGCGAGGGGCGCGCCGTCGGCGGTGGGGCCGGTCGGCGCGGTGGCCTTGCCGAGCTGGTCGCGCAGCAGGGCGTAGGCGTTGCTCTGGTGGTGCTGTTCCTGCAGGCCGGAGAGGGCGAGCAGGTAGCCGGCGAAGCCGAGCAGCAGCGCCGCGGCGAGGGTCACCGACCAGGCGGCGGCGAGCAGTCCGCGCCGGCGGGCGCCGCCCGCGGCGGGCGGCGGGGCGGGTGCGTCGGCGGGGGTGGCCGCGGCGGGCTCGGCAGGTGCGGTGCCGACGGGCCGGTCGACGGCGGGCGCGGTCATCGTCTCTCCTCGGGTGCGGCGGGTCGGGCGCCGCCGGTCGGGGCGGCCGGGGCGGGGTCGGTCACCGGGGGCCCGCCGAGGTGTCGCGCCGGCGCCACCAGGCGGCCAGCAGCGGGGGGACGGTGACCACGCCGAGGAGTTCGATCGCGGTGAGGGTGGACAGCAGCCAGTCCTGCGGGCGGCCGCCGAGCGCCACGACGCTCGCCGGGGCGTTCCCGCCGCCGCCCGAACCGCCGCTGCCGCCGCCGGAGTTGACCACCTCGCCGGTCTGCGGGTCGATCACCTGCTGGGCGCCGTCCCCGCCGGTGCCGCCTGCGCCGCCGCCCGTGCCCGCGCCGTTGTCGCCGCCGGCGCCGTTGCCGGCGCTGCCGCCGCTGCCGCCCGAACCGCCGCTGCCGGAGCCGTTGGTGGCGCCCTTGGTGGAGTTCGAGACGGCCTGGCCGTTCTGCACGGTGCAGTCCAGCGGGGCGCCGCGCTTGTCGCAGGGGCTGGGCTGCGGGGCGTTCTTCAGGACGGTCAGCTCACCGGCCGCGTTGAACGTCGGGTTGGGGCAGTTGTTCAGCGAGTTGGCGTCGACGGGGCTGGCGTTGCCGGGGATGTGCTGGGTCTGCAGGAGTCCGCCGCGGACCAGGTTGCGCGGGATCGGCGAGTAGCCGAGGTCGTCGGCCTCGCCCTGGCCCGCGCACAGCACGTAGGCGAGGTAGCGGCTGAGCGCGCTGCCCTTGGCGTCGTTGAAGCGCGGCGGCACCGGCAGCGGCGCGTTCGCCCGGGGGACGATCAGGTAGCTGTAGGAGGAGATCGGGTACGAGCGCGGGTCGCCGTTGGTGTAGACCCCGTCGAGGTTCTGCTGCAGGTAGTTCGGGTCGTCGGTGGAGGTGCTGTCGTCGACGCCGCGGATCTTCGCGGCGGTGAGCGCCACGGCCACGTTGGAGGCGGTCGGCAGGCTGTAGTACCCGGCCGGGTTGAGCACCTTGACGACGGGCCAGTTGCTGCGCTTGGCGAACGCGTACTCGTCGTAGCCGATCGCGCCGATGCCGGTGGGCGACTGGATGTAGCCGGCCACCACGTCGGAGCCGTTCTGCGCGGTCATCCGGCCGTCCGCGGGGAAGAACTCGGTGTAGTCGCCGCAGGTGACGCCGTTGACGTGGGTGCAGTACGCGTCCCACTCGTTCTTGTGGGTGTGCTCCATCCAGCGGGTGAACTGGGCGGTGGCGCCGGAGCCGTCGGAGCGGACCACCGGGGTGATCGGGATCTTCGGCAGCGCGCGGCCGTAGTCCGCGGTGATCTTCGGGTCGTCCCAGGAGGTGATCTTGTTGGTGAAGATGCCGACGACGGTGTCGGGCGACAGCCGCAGGTCGGTGACCTTCTTGCCGCCGACCTCCAGGTGGTACATCAGCGCGGTGCCGCCGGCGGTGATCGGCACGTACGAGTAGCCGTACACCGGGTTCTCCGGCTGGCCCTGGCCGCTGCCGGCCCGGCCGTCGCCGATGCCGGTGTCGCGCGAGGAGCGGAACGGCACGTCGGAGGCGGTGAAGTCGTCCTGGCCGACCTCCCACTGCACGCGCCCGGCGGCCGAGCCGACCGGGTTGAAGTCGATCTCGATGCCCATCGGGGCGACGTCGTGCCGCCACTGGTCGATCGCCGGTCCGGCCCAGCCGGAGCCGTCCGCGTTGAGCGAGGTGGCGGCCTGCGCGGGGGTCGCGGTGAGCAGCGCGGTGGGCAGGGCCAGCGCGGCGGCGAGCAGCGCCGAGGCCAGGTGACGGAGTCGCACGGGACGGGTCTTCCTTCTCTGACGGGACATCAGTGGTCCACCACCGGTGCGGCGTTGCGGACGACTGCGGTGCGGGCGAGGGCGGGCTGCGCTCCGGCGGCCTGCCGCGGCACGTCCGCGGTGGCGGCGCGGCGCAGCGGACGGCGGGTGGGCCGGTCGACCGGGGTGCGGTGGCGGCCGAGGACGCGGGCGGTGACGAACAGCACCAGCACCACGGTCATCAGGGTCAGCGCGCCGGCGAACGCCCGGGCGACCATGTCGGGGTAGGGCTGCTTGACGTAGTTCCAGATGTACAGCGGCAGGCTGGTCTGGTTGCCGTGGAACGCGTCGAAGTTGAGCCGGGTGGTGAAGCCGGCGGTGAGCAGGACCGGCGAGGTCTCGCCGACGCCGCGCGCCATGCCGAGCACCACGGCGGTGGTCAGGCCGGGGCGGGCGGTGGGCAGCACCACGTGCCAGACGGTGCGCCACTGGCTGGCGCCGAGCGCGTAGGAGGCCTCCTTGAGGGTGCCGGGGACCAGCCGGACGACCACCTCGGCGGCGCGGGTGACGATCGGCATCATCATCACGGTCAGCGCCAGCGAGGCCGCGAAGCCGCTCTTCTCGAAGCCGAGGGTGAGGATGACCACGCCGAGGACGAACAGGCCCGCGACGATGGACGGCAGCGCGGTCATCGCTTCGACCAGCACCCGCACCGGCTTGACGATCCGGGCGCCGCGCCGGGTGCTGCCCGCCTCGACCAGGAAGACCGCGGTGAGGATGCCGAGCGGCACCGAGAACACGGTGGCCAGGCCGAGCTGTTCGAGCGAGCCGACCACCGCGTGGATGCAGCCGCCGGAGGTGATGGCCGACAGCGGCGCGGTGTTCTGCATGGTCTCGGTGAAGAAGTTCAGGTGCCGGGCGGCGTGCACGCCGCGGATCAGCACGTAGCCGATCTGATCGGCGATCAGGGCGAGCACCAGCAGGCCGGAGCTCCAGGCGAGGGCGGTGGCGAGCCGCTCACGCACCGTCAGGGCGTCCCACTGGAGCCGCCCGGCGAGCGTGTAGAGCGCGAGGAACAGCAGGTACCAGCAGAGCAGGAAGCCGAACGCGCCGCTGAACGGCAGCACGCGCTCGTACAGCAGCCAGTCCAGGGCGAGCGAGCCGGCGCCCGCGCCGGCCATGGTGAGGACCTCTTCGCGGGTGACGCCGCCGAGCTTGATCCGCTGCTGCTCGGGTTCGGGCGGGCCGCCCGGGTCCGTGGTCGGGTCGGCGCCCTGGTGGGAGCCGGGCCGGGTGTCGAGGGGGGTGTGCATCGGTGGCCTCCGGTCAGTCCGAGGTCGAGGCGCCGGACCGGGACCGGCTGATGATGAACCCGGCGGCCACGTTGACCAGCAGGGTGAGGGCGAAGAGCACCAGTCCGGCGGCCATCAGCGCGGACAGCGACAGGGTGTCCGACTCGCCGTAGCGCAGCGCGATCAGCGCCGAGATGGAGCTGCTGCCGTTCTCCAGGACGTGCCAGGCGACCCGGAAGACCGGCGAGATGATCAGCGCGACGGCGATGGTCTCGCCCATGGCGCGGCCGAAGCCGAGCATCACGGCGCCGATCACGCCGCCGCGCCCGAACGGCAGGACCACGGTGCGCACCATGCCCCAGCGGGTGGAGCCGAGCGCGTAGGCGCCCTCCCGCTCACCGGCCGGCGCCTGCGAGAACACCTCGCGGCTGAGCGAGGTGATGATCGGAATGATCATCAGGGAGACCACGGTGCCCGCGATGAAGGTCGAGGAGGTGTACGAGGTGGCGATGTCGCCGGTGCGCACCCGGAAGAACGGCAGCGCCCCGCCGGTGTGGTTGGCCAGCCAGCGGCAGAACCCGACGATCCGCGGCTGCAGGAAGAACAGGCCCCACAGGCCGTAGACGATGCTGGGGATCGCCGCCATCAGGTCGACCAGCGAGATCAGCGCGGGCCGCAGCCGGGCCGGCGCGTACTCGGAGATGAACAGCGCGGCGGTGAGCGCCACCGGGACGGCGATGCACAGGGCGATCACCGCGATCAGGATGCCGTTGGGCAGCACCGCGGCGATGCCGAAGGAGTGCGCGGCGGTGCGCCAGCGCTCCTCGGTGAGGAAGGACCAGCCGGCCGCACGCAGCGCGGTGGCACCGCGCAGCAGCAGGAAGAAGGCGATCAGGCCCATCAGGGCGAACACCGACAGGCCGGCGGCGCGCAGCACGCCGCGGAACACCTGGTCGGACGGCGAGGCGGGCGCGCTGATCGGACGGGGCCGGTCGGGGTCGGGCGGTGGAACGCGGGTGTCCGTCGGCTGGACGGCGGCTGTCATGGTCTCAACTCTCCGCGCGGTGAGGGTTCCTGGGGTGGACCGGGTGGGCCGGACGGACGCCGTTCGGCGCCCGTCCGGCGGGGGCCGTCAGCCGTTGCGGCCGAGCAGTCGCGACCAGAACCGGCCGGTGCCGCGCCGGATGTTCGCGCCGGCGGCGGTGCCGCCGAGGAACAGTGCGGCGGGGCCGCCGACCAGCAGGACGGCGCCGGTGGCGAGGATCACCGGCAGCAGCAGCCGGGCCATGCCCGCCCGGTCCGGGGCGGCCTGCCCGACCACGGCCGCGCCCAGCGTGGGGCTCGAACTCCCCGACGGCTTGGTGCTGTTGCCGCCCGTGCCGGTGCCGGTCGCGGCGGCTGCGCCGGTGGTCGAGCCGGTCCCGCCGCTGCCGCCGGTCCCGCCGAGGTAGGAGCCGTCGTTCGAACCGGAGCCGCCCGTGGCGGAGTTGCCGCCGCCGGCGGTGCCCGCGCTCCCCCCGGTGGTCCCGCCGCTGCCGTTGCCGTTTCCGTTGCCGCTGCCCGGGTCCTGGCCGTTCGGCTTGGCGCCGTCCTGCGCGGCGACGTGGTCGGCCGCGGCCTTCGCCCGGGCCAGCTGCTGCTTCGTCAGACCGGCGTAGCCGATGGCGAGTTGACCAGGCTGGCGGCCGTAGACCTGCCCCTTGCCGGGGTCGGTCACGGTGCGCAGGAAGCCCGCGATCGCGTCCGCCTTGGCCTTCGCGACGCCCCCGGTCGGCACCATCGCGTACTGCATCATGGTCAGCGGGTACGCCTTGGTGTCCTTGGCGTAGGCGGAGTCCCGGTCCTGGTAGGGCAGTTGCTGGGTGCCGGTGGTCGCGTCGAGCGGCATGTCGGCGACGGCGGCCTGCATCGATCCGATCGTCGGAGTGGTGAACTGTCCCGCCGCGTTGGGGAGTTCGGCCTCGGGAAGGCTGACCGCCTGGGCGTCGCCGGAGTCGGTGATGGCGAAGAAGCTGCGCAGGCCGATGGTCTGGGCGAGGCACCGGGCGTGCTGGCCCTGCACCTCGTCGGGGTTCAGGCAGGACGCGCGGGGCTGCATCGCCATCCGCAGGACCTGGCCGAGGCCGCCGAGGACCGGGTTCCACTCGTACTGCTTCAGCTGGCGCGGACCGGAGAAGTCCTGCGGCTGGAACGCGTCGGCCGGGTAGCCGGGGAACTTCGACGGCAGGTAGTTGGTGTTGAGGTGGGTGCCCCACGGGTCGGTGGCGCCCTGGAGGAACTGCGCGGCGTCGGGGTTCGCGGCGATCCACTCGGTGAGCTGGTGCACCAGGTCGGTGGTGCCGCCGACCACCACCGGGACGCTGCTCGCGAAGCCGTTGTTGATGCAGCTGGGCCAGCCCACCCCGGCCGCGACGTCGGCGTTGAGCTTCAGGAACTCCTGGTCGGTGAAGATGCACACCGGGTTGCCCTTGACGGTGTCCATGCTGTCGTCCGCGGTGTTCCGGTACGTCTGAGTCAGCATCTTCGCCAGCAGCCGCTCGTTGAGCCGCACCCGGCGGACCTGGCGGTGGGTGGTCCCGTCGTCGATGAGGAAGACCACGGAGATCGCACTGCTCGCCAGAGGCGCGTACACGTAGGGGCGGGCCGGCGCGTTGCGGTCGGGCAGCGCGGTGAGGGCGATGTCGGCGCCGGAGCCGCGCAGGAAGGAGCTGCGGGCCTGCGGCTCGCCGCCGCCGGCGGTGTACTGCACGTTCAGCGGCTCGCTCGCCAGGCACAGGCCGGTCCGCCACTGCTGGACGGCCCGGTCCGCCATCTCCAGGCCGATCGCGGAGAAGTCGGAGCTCCTGGCGTCGCACGCGCCCGCGGTGGGCCCGAAGGTCAGCGGCACGGCGACGTGGTGCTGCCAGGCGCACGCCTCGCCGCTGCGGTACTCGACGGTGTCGGTCCGGTACATGTTCGTGTACAGGGTGGCGTCGGTGGCGGTGTTGAACAGGCCGTCCGAGTCCGCGGAGTGGTCGTCGCAGTTGATCTGCGAGTCCGGGAAGGTGTACGCGCCGAGCGGGTCGCCGCCGTAGTTGGGCTCCACCACGATCGAGCAGGGGTGGGTGGGGTCGCAGTCGAGGCTCTGGCTCTGCTGGGCGCTCCACACCTCGATGTCGGCCTCGCCGGTGCCGTCGGCGCGGGTCGGCACGATGACCATGTTCGACGGGAACTCGGGGGTGCTGAGGCCGGCCGCCGGGGCCTTCTGCAGGAACCCCTTGGCCGGGTCCCCGCCGTAGAGGCTGGAGCCGTAGCAGTCCGTGATCGCCGGGTTCGTTCCGCGGCACTGGTAGACCCGGACCGGGTAGCGAACGACCTTGTCCGGACTGCCGTCCAGCGGGTTCGCCACGATCGCGGCGGGCTGGCCGGTGTCGTCCACGCTCGGCGTGAAGCCGGTCCAGCTGACGTGCACCGTCTGGTTGCCGAGACCCGCAGCCGGGCTGACGGTGACGCTGCCCTTCGGTCCGTACGTCCAGGTGTTGGGATCCCAGGCCTCCGGCCCGTCCACGGTGACTCCCGAAGCCGCCCCGGCCGGCTGGACGCCCGGCCCGCCGAGCGGCAGGAACACCACGGCCGCCCCCAGCGCCCACACCAGGACGGCCGCCAGGTAGGCCTTCAACGGACGCGATCCGGCTCTCAGCCCTGACGGGCGGATTCTCATCGGCGCAGCACCTCCGGGAACGGCGCACCGGAGTAGGGCACGCACGGGTGACAGGGAGCGGAGCGACCGTCGGCGGCCCCGACGATATTCGGCCAGTCACGTCTGGCCGGGCGCTGTCCGTCAGGTGTACGAGGCCCCAATTGGTGCTCGAATCAAGAGAACTGGCGATCCGTCAGAAAACCCCGCACCGCCCGGCCGCGATTCGGCCGGGCGGTGCGGGGTGGCTCCTGTGGCCGAAAACGGCTCAGGAGGCGGGGGTGAAGGTCACCGCGAACGAGCCGACGCTCTGGCCCGCGGTGAAGAAGCCGGTGTGCAGCTTGGTGTCCAGATACTGGGCGCCGTCGGCGTCGAGGACCAGCGAGGCGGCGTTCAGGCTCTGGGTGGTGCCGCTCCTGGTGACGGTGTTGTCGCCGGCCGGGTCGAACAGCGCGACCGGGGTGGTGGAGCCGTCCGGGACGGCGGTCAGCTGCCAGGAGTCGATCGAGAAGGCCAGCTGGTGGAAGGAGGCCGCGTAGCCGGTCTTCGCGTTGACGAGCAGCAGACCGCCGCCGAGCTGGACGTTCCCGTAGAACTCGGGCAGGCTGCCGTGGCCGTCGGTGACCGGGAAGCTCGCCGACAGGCCGGTGGTCGCGTCGTAGCCGGCGGTCGCGGTGGGCAGCGGCACGGCCACGATGCCGGCCTCGGCGGCCTGCTGGAAGAACGTGTTGCTCTCGCGGATCACCGCGTTGCCGGACGCCGGGGTGGCGGACGCGGCGGTGGCGGAGGCGGCGGTGGCGACGAGGGCGAGGCCGGCGGCCGCAGCGGCGATCCGGACGGTGGGACGGGACATCGTGGCTCCTTCGGACGGGTGCGTGGTGGTGCCCGGTGCGTGTGGTGCCCGGTGCTGGTCGTACCGGTGCTGGTCGAACTCGGTGGTGCACGGTGCGTGTGGTGCTACGGGCCGCCGCCCGTCCCGGCGGGCGGGACGGGCGGCGGTTGACGCGTGGTGGTAGACGCGTGGCGGTGCGGACGGACCCGGGGGTCCGTCAGATGTGGGTGATGGAACCGCAGGCCGCGGCCGGCAGGGTCAGGTAGCCGTAGCTGGTGGTGTCGGCCTTGCCGGCGGTGGAGCACAGGAAGCCGGTGGAGCCGAAGATGTTGTGCAGGCCGGTGGCCTGGGTGCTGGTGGCGTTCCAGTCACCGTCGCGGACCACGTTGTAGAGCACCCGGCCGTAGGTGCCGCCGGCGAAGGCGGCGTTCAGGGTGCCGGTGCCGGTCAGCGGGGCGACGCCGTTGATGCTGCGCAGGGTCAGGTTGCCCTTGTCGTCGGTGGCGGTGGTGTGGCCGTTGGCCTGGCCCACCCAGTGGCCGACGGAGTACGGGTAGATGACGTCGACGTCGTTGAGCACCGGGTCGGTGCCCTCGTTCTCCTCCGGGCCGCTGACGACGCAGCCGCCGAGGGTCGGGTTGCCGATCGCCTTCAGGAAGAAGGCGCGGGTGCCGGAGGCGGACTGCGGCAGGTACGGCTTGATGGTGCCCGCGGTGCCACCGGTGAACTGGTTCCAGTTGGTCTTGTTGCAGGTGTAGATGTCCACCAGGTCGGCGGTGGTCAGGTTGGTCGGGGCGTGGCCGCCGGACTTGGCGGACCAGGTCACCGCGTCCTTCGCGAACGCCACGAAGAGGTCGGTGGTCAGGTCGCCGGTCTGCGGCGCCCGGGAGGAGCGGGCGAAGTCCAGGGTGGTCTTGGTGGTGCCGTTCAGGGTGGTGATGCCGGCGCCGGAGCCGTTCGGGCGGGTGATGCTGGAGGCGCCGGTCTTCGGGGTGATCGGGCTGGTGCCGGTCGCGTCCCAGCTGTACAGGCGCGGGGAGGTGGTGTCGCCGGCGGCGGTCAGGGCGGCGTTGTAGTCGGTGGAGAACTGGTTGAGCAGAGCCTGCGTGGTGTCCGAGCCACCACCGACGATGTCCTGAGCGGCCGGGGTGACGGACGGGTCCGCCATCGCCGGGACGGCAACGGCCGAGAGGGCGGCGGTCATCGCGACGGCCGCGAACGCCTTGGCAGCGGTGTAACGCATGGTCCTGTTCCTCCGTAGGAAGGTGCCTCGCTGGACCGGAACCTGGCGGGGGTCCGGTACCGGAAGGCTCCGCGTCCTCCCGGCGGATGGATCCTCGCCGCCGGGAGCCCGCCCCCGGAAGCGCCCCCGCGCTCCCCCGGCGCACCACCCCGAACCGTCGGCCGTACCCAAACGCCCTGCTGGCCAGCCGGATTGCCGCCCTCCGCGGCGGGGCGCCGGGCATGGACACGTTCTTCTCCAGGTGTGCTCACGGGGTCACCCCGGCCACCTCTGCTTCACCCGGCACCACCGGACGCACACGAACCCTCCGGGTGGATGCGTCCGCGCCCGCCGCACGCCGAAGTCACCAGGGCCGCAGGGCCGCCGATCCGTTCTGCCGCCACCGCCGCTGGACGTGCTCGACGCCCTGCCGGAAGCCCTCCACGCCCTGTCGGCACTGGTCCCGGCGGAGGTAGCCGCGGGCGCTGCGGGCGATCGCCTCGCCGCCGCCCGAGCCGGCCCGGGTGCTGCGGGCGGGCAGGAAGGCCGTCCAGACCCACAGCCGGTCCTCCTGCTGGCTCAGCACGAACCGCAGGGCCGACCGCTCCGCCACCAACTCGCCCAGTGCAGTGGAGAGTTCACGGTCCGACCGGTACATCCGGGCGGCGGTGGCGAGCCGCCGCCCGTTGGCGGCCACCATCGACCAGCCGACCCGCCCGTCCGTGCCGCGCACCGGCACCAGCCGCGGGCCGCGGCCCGGTTCCGCGGTGTTCACGAGGACGCGGAGGACTCGGGCCCGTCGGACGCCTCCGCCGCTTTGGCCACCAGCGCCACGAACCGGCGGAAGGCGTTCTGGCAGGTGGCGTAACGCTCGTACGCCCGGCTGGACTTGACCAGCGGGAGGCCGCGGGCGCCGGGCACCACCCAGGTCCAGCCCAGGCCGTCCCGGACATGGGTGATCCGGGCGACCAGCGCCGGGCCCAGCTCCACCAGTTCGACGTACGCCCGCTCGGCGTCCGCCGCGGACTCGTAGACCGACGAGGACACTGCCACCACCCGACCGTTCATCGCCTTCAGCTGCCACAGAAACCGCCCGTTCGGTGCCCGTTCCGTGAACAGCCCCTCCGCGCGCACAGCCCTACCCCCCGGTCCCTGCCGGTCCAAGGCCCGCCCCCAGCCCAGTCACCGCGCCCGGCCGGCCCGCACACCGCGGCCACGGACGCACATCGTCACGGGCCGAACGCTATGTGTGCACAGAGGATCGCCGGAAGCGGAATCCCCCCTGAGCTGACTCTGTTTGCCCCGAAGTTCTCCCTTGTTAATGCACAGCCGTTGGCGCTACCCCGCTTGCGGGGAACGGGATCTGACGGACCGTCCGCTCCCTCCCGTCGCTCTGTTCCCAGCGCCGAATGTTTCGAGCCGCATGCGAATGTCCAGCGAAGGCCACGGGAGGCGGGTGGCGCTAGGATCCGTGCCATGAGCGCCGCAGAACTCGAACGCGACCCCGCGCCGACCCTGTCGGAGATCGCCCGCGCGGCCGGCGTCTCGGCCCCGACTGTTTCGAAGGTGCTGAACGGCCGGGCGGACGTCTCCCCCGCCACCAGGGCCAAGGTCGAGGAGATCCTGCGCCGTACCGGCTACCAGCGCCGCCGCACCGCCTCCACGCCGTCCCGGCTGCTCGACCTGGTCTTCCACCAGCTCGACAGCGCCTGGGCGGTGGAGGTGATCCGCGGCGTGGAGAACGTCGCCCGCGAGGAGGGGCTGAGCATCGTGCTCTCCGAGTCGGCCGGCCGGCTCACTCCGGGGCAGACCTGGGTGGACGGCGTGCTCGCCCGCCGCCCGGTCGGCGCGGTGCTGGTCCTGTCCGACCTGGACGCCGCCCAGCGCGACCAACTCACCAGCCGCGACATCCCGTTCGTGGTCCTCGACCCGGCCGGCGACCCCGCCGACGGGGTGCCCGCGGTCGGCACCAACAACTGGCAGGGCGGCCTCGCCGCCACCCGCCACCTGTTGGAACTCGGCCACCGCCGGATCGGCGTGATCTCCGGACCGCTGGCCATGATGTGCAGCCGGGCCCGGGTCGACGGCTACCGCACCGCGCTGGAGACCGCCCGGATCCCGGTCGACCCTTCGCTGATCCACGAGGGCGACTTCCACCACGAGGGCGGCTACGCCCGCGCCCGCGAACTGCTCACCCGGCCGGACCGGCCCACCGCGATCTTCGCCGGCAACGACCTGCAGGCCCTCGGCGTCTACCAGGCCGCCCGCGAACTCGGCCTGCGCGTCCCCGAGGACCTCAGCGTGGTCGGCTTCGACGACCTGCCGCTGGCCCTGTGGGTCGGCCCGCCGCTCACCACCGTCCGCCAGCCCCTGGTCGAGATGGCCGAGACCGCCGCCCGCCTCGCCGTCGGCCTGGCCCGCGGCGAACACCCCGCCGCCACCCGCGTCGACCTCGCCACCAGCCTGGTCGTCCGCACCAGCACCGCCCCACCCCCGGCCTGACGGACCGGCGCCCGCCCGAGACCTCCGGACGCCCACGCGTTGTTGCTGCCCGGCAGCGGCCCGGTCAGGGGGTGGTGGCGGGGAGCCAGAGGGCGGCGGGGTCGGTGTGGAGGTGGCGGACGGTGGTGAGGGCGGCGCCGAGGACGGGGCCGCGGCGGGCCAGGGGGGAGGCGACCAGGGCGCGCTCGGGCCACGGGCGGACCCGGACGCGGGCGGCGAGTTCGGTGCGCATCGCCGGGAGCAGCCACTCGGCCAGGTCCGCGTAGGCGCCGCCGAGGACCAGCGCGGCCGGGTCGATCAGGTTGACCGCGGCGGTCAGCGCGGTGCCGAGCGCGGTGCCGGCCTGGCGCAGCGCCTCCAGGGTGTCGGCGTCGCCGCCGGCCGCGCGGCCCGCCAACGCCGCCACCGGGTCCTCGCCTGACGGGGCGTCGGAGAGCTTCGCCTCGCGCAGCACCGCGGCCAGTCCCGCGTACTGCTCCAGGCAGCCGCGCGCGCCGCAGCCGCACTCCCGGCCGTCGGGGCGGACGGGCAGGTGGCCGAGTTCGCCGGCGAAGCCCTGGACGCCGCGGAACAGGCGGCCGTCGAGGACCAGCGCCCCGCCGATGCCGTCGGCGGCGGAGACGTGCAGGAAGGTGCCGCTGGCGCTGCCCTGCCAGAGTTCGGCGAGCGCACCGAGGTTGGCCTCGTTCTCGACGGCGGGGGCGGCGCCGGGGCCGGGCCAGTCGTCGGCGATCCGGACGCCGTGCCAGCCCAGGTTGGGCGCGTGCTCGACCAGTTCGCCGGGGCCGTCGGCGGCGCCGTGCACGCTGCCGGGGACGGCCAGCACCCGGCCGACGATCCGCAGGCCGAGCGCGACGGCCTCGCGTTCGGCCTGCGCGGCGAGGTCGGCCAGGTCGGTGAGGGTCTCGCCGACCGGGCGCAGGTGGTTGGGGGCGGGCCGGTGCAGTTCCACCCGCACCTCGCCGCGCAGGTCGGTGACGCAGGCGGCGAGGTGTTCGACGCCGATCTCCAGGCCGAGTCCGGCCGGGCCCGCGTCGTTGAGCACCAGCGCCCGGCCGGGACGGCCGACCCGGCCGCTGCGCTCCAACTCGCCCTCGAGCAGCAGCCCGCCGCCGATGAGTTCGTCGACCAGGCTGGAGACGGCGGTGCGGGTGAGCCCGGTGCGGCCGGCCACGTCGGCGCGGGAGAGCGGGTACGCGGCGGCGACGGTGCGCATCACCAGCGCGAGGTTCTGCCGCCGCATGTCCTGCTGGGACGCGGGGCCGCGCCGCGGCCCCGGTCCGCCGTCCGCCGCCGGCCGCTGTTCGCCCGCTGCCACCCGTCTCCTCCGTTCGACCTCCGTCCGGTTCACGTTCGTCGCGCGCGACCGCGGTCGACGACGCACGGTCCCGGACGTCCGCACTACCCGACGGCGCCGCCTTCCTGCAGGCCGATCGTCTGCCGAATGGTAGTCGCGATCCGCTCCAGGGCCGCCTCGTCGCGCGGGACGGCGGGCAGCACCGGGCCGTCGGCGGTGCGCCAGCGGCGGGCGACCTCGTCGGCCCGCTCGCCGGTGCACAGTGCGGCGGCCTGTGCGGCGGCCCCCAGCGCGACCAGTTCGCGGGCGGCGGGCACCTGCACGGCGCGGCCGGACAGCCGCTGCACGGTGCGCTGCCAGGCCCGGCCCTGTGCGCCGCCGCCGATCAGCAGCAGCGGCTGCCCGGTTGACGGGGCGTCACCTGCGCCGCGCGGCACGGCACTCTCCCGTCGGGCGTCGTCGCTGCGCGGGCCCTCGTCGACGCGCAGCACGTCGTCGAGCGCGGCGAGCAGCGAGTACGCCGCGCCGTCGTAGGCGGCCTGCAGGAGCTGTCCGGGGGTGGTGTCGTGGCGCAGTCCGTGCAGCAGTCCGCTGGCGTGCGGCAGGGCGGGGGTGCGTTCGCCGTCCAGGTAGGGCAGCAGGACGGCGCTGCCGCCGCCCTCGACGGCCTCCCGGTCGCGGCCGAGCAGGGCGGCGATCCGGTCGACGGCGAGCGTGCAGTTGAGGGTGCAGGCGAGCGGCAGCCAGCCGTCCAGGGCGTCGGCGAAGCCGGCGACCGTGCCGGTGGGGTCGGCGGGGCGGGTGCGGGCGACGGCGTAGACGGTGCCGGAGGTGCCGAGGCTGAGGACCGGGGTGCCGGGGGCGAGGCCGAGGCCGAGCGCGGCGGCCATGTTGTCGCCGGTCCCGGCGGCGATCGGGGTGCCGGGCCGCAGCGCGCCGCCGGCGCGGGCGGTGCCGGCGGCGGTGCCCGCCGGGACGACCTCGGGGAGCAGCGCGGCGTCCAGTCCGATCCGGTCGAGGACGGCGGGGTGGTACCCGCCGGGGGTCCACCAGCCGGTGCCGGAGGCGTCGCCGCGGTCGGTGGTGCCGCGTCCGGTGAGCCGTTCGGTGAGGTAGTCGTGCGGGAGGCGGACGGCCGCGGTGCGCTCGGCCGCCCGGGGCTCGTGCTCGCGCAGCCAGGCCCACTTGGCGGCGGTGAACGACGCGCCGGGGACGCTGCCGATCTCGGCCGCCCACCAGTCGGCGCCGAACTCCTTGACCAGGCGGGCGGCTTGGGGTGCGCTGCGGACGTCGTTCCAGAGCAGCGCGGGTCGTACCGGCCGGCCGGCGGCGTCCAGCGCGACCAGGCCGTGCTGCTGGCCGCCGATCGCCAGTGCCTGCGCCCGGTCGGCGTATCCGGTGGCGGCGACGGCCGAGTCGAGGGCGTCCCACCACTGCTCGGGGTCGCTCTCCTGGCCGGCCGTGGAGTCGACCCGGTGGGCCGCTCGGCCTTCACCGAGGATCCGGCCGGTGTCGGCGTCGACGGCCAGCGCCTTGGTGGACTGGGTCGAGCTGTCGACCCCGATCACCACCAGCGGTTCTGCCATGGGCGTGCTCCTGATCTGCGCGGGACTCTGCCGTGGGACTTCCCTCTCGGGCTCGCCCATACTAATTTGTCTTCCGGCCTGACGAATAGGTCTCCCGCACCACGAGAATCCCTTGGAGCAGTCGATGACGCAGCTCTCCCCCACCCCCGCCG
>NZ_JBFAQR010000066.1:0-38628 GCF_040678815.1 Kitasatospora sp. NPDC049285
GCCGCAATCTCCGAAAAAGCGCACAGCAAATACGAACGGAGACGCGAAAAGACGCGACCCGGTACGGATCAACTGGTGGTTCACGAGGATTGGCCGCTCCGGGACCGTCCACGAAGACACGTGTCCGGTGCTCCCTGCCGAGCGACTAGTGAACACTACGCCGACCGGCGGTGAAGTGCAAACTCGCCCGGACGGACCACCCAGTCGCAGGCCGTCCGGGTGGTCTCCACCAGGGTGGCGTTGGGCTGGTCGTTGGTGTCGACGCGGTGGCGGGCGGCCGCGTGGTCCTGGCCGCCGGCGGTGTGGCGGGCGAGCAGGCGGGTGTCGCGGACGGCGGCGTCGGTGTCGACGTACCAGAGTTCGCGCAGGAGGGCGCGGGCGTCCGCCCACGGGGTGGCGGGGACGGCGAGGTAGTTGCCTTCGGTGATGACGAGGCGGGTGTGGGGGTGGATCAGGTGGCGCGCGGCGACCGGTTCGTCGAGGGTGCGGTCGAAGTCGGGGGCGTAGATCTCGTGGAAGCGGTCGGCGGCGGCGCGCTGGAGGAGGGCGAGGTATCCCCAGGCGTCGAAGGTCTCGGGGGCGCCCTTGCGCGGGCGGAGGCCGAGGCGGTCGAGCTGGGTGTTGGAGAGGTGGAAGCCGTCGAGCGGGAGGTAGGCGGCGGTGTCGGGGCCTTCCTGGCGGTTGATCTCGGTGATCAGGTGGTGGGCCAGGGCGGACTTTCCGGCGGCGGGCGGTCCGGCCAGGCCGAGCAGGGCTCGGCCGGTGCCGCTGCCGCGGCCGTGGAGCAGGCCTAGGGCACGTTCCACTGCTTGGGCCGCGGTGGTGGGGGCGACAGCGGCCGGCGGGGTGGTGGGGGTGCCTTCGACGTGCATGGCTCGAACCCTACGCGTCGGTAGGACCGCGGAGAACGGGTCCGTCGAGGGTGACCGTGCCGGCGTCCGCGTCGAGGGTGGCGGGGACGCCGAGGGGGACGGTGAGCGAGGACGGGCTGTGGCCGAAGCCGAGTTCCCACAGGACGGGGACGCCGAGACCGCCGAGGCGGTCGAGCATCACCTCGCGGACGGCGTCGAGCGGGCCACAGGCTTCCCAGGAGCCGAGCACCACGCCTGCCACGCCGTCGAGGGCGCCGTTGCGCAGGAGTTGGGTGAGGATGCGGTCGAGTTGGTAGGGCTGCTCGTTGATGTCCTCCAGGATGAGCAGCCCACCGGCGAAGGCCGGGCGGGCGCCGGGAGTGCCGCGGTCGGCGGCGAGGACGGAGGCGCAGCCGCCCATCAGGGTGCCGTGGGCTCGGCCGGGGACCAGGGGGGTGGCGTCCGGTCCGGTGAGGACGGTGGTGGTGGCGGGTTCGAAGAGGGTGCGGCGCAGGTGGTCGGCGGTGCGGGCGTCGGTGCTGAAGACGACGGTGCCGGGCATCGGGCCGTAGAGGGTGGGGGTGCCGAGGTTCCGGGCGACGGCCTCGTGCAGGGCGGTGATGTCGCTGAAGCCGACCAGCAGCTTGGGGGGTGCGGCCCGGAGGGCGTCCCAGTCGATCAGGTCGACCATGCGTTGGACGCCGAAGCCACCGCGTACGCAGAGGATGGCGGCGATGTCGGGGTCGAGCCAGGCGGCCTGCAGGTCGGCGGCCCGGTGCGCGTCGGTGCCGGCCAGGTGGGACAGGCGGGGGTGGGTGTCGTGGACGTGCGGCAGCGTGACCACGTCCAGGTCCCAGCTGCGGAGGATCTCCGTGCCGAGGGCGAGTCGTTCCGGCTCGACCGCGCCGCTGGGGGCGGCCAGGGCGATCCGGTCGCCGGGGCGGAGCGGGCGCAGCGGCATCGGGTACTCCTTCGAGGGGCCGACCGGGAGGGTCCGGGCGGGGATCTTCGCCTGGTGACGGTATCCCCGCCCGGGCGTGCGCTATCCCGACGGGCTTCGCTACTTCGGGCCGCGGGTGGTGACGGCGGGTCAGTCTGGGAGTACCTGGCCCATGGCGGTGCGGACCTCGGTGAGGGTGGTGTCGGCGATGGCGTTGGCGCGTTCGTTGCCGGTGCGCAGGACGTCGCGGAGCAGGGTGGGATCGGCGGCCAGTTCGGTTCGGCGGGCGCGGAGCGGGCGGAGGTGCTCGTTGACGGCTTCGGTGGCGAGGTGCTTGAGGCGGGCGGCGCCGCCGGAGCCGATCTCGGCGGCGACGGCGTGCGGATCGCGGTCCTGGCAGAGGGCGGTGAGGAGTAGGAGGTTGGCGACCCCGGGGCGGTGCTCGGGGTCGTAGGTGATGTGCCGGTCCGCGTCGGTGACGGCGCCGCGCAGCAGTCGGGCGGTCTGGTCCTCGGTGGCGCCGAGTGCGATGGCGTTGGCGCGGCTCTTGCTCATCTTGGTGCCGTCGGTGCCGAGCAGCAGCGGTGCCCGGGAGAGCAGTGCCTGGGGTTCGGGGAAGAGCGTGCCGTAGCGGTCGTTGAAGCGGCGGGCGACGGTGCGGGTGAGTTCGAGGTGGGGCAGCTGGTCCTGGCCGACCGGGACCAGGTCGGCCTTGCAGAACAGGATGTCGGCGGCCTGGTGCACGGGGTAGGTGAACATCAGTCCGCTGACGGCGCCTTGCCGGGAGTGGGCGATCTCGTCCTTGACGGTGGGGTTGCGGGAGAGCTCGGCGGTGCTGACCAGGCTGAGGAAGGGCAGCAGCAATTGGTTGAGGGCCGGGACGGCGCTGTGCGTGAACACGGTGGCGCGCTGCGGGTCGACTCCGGCGGCGAGGTAGTCGAGGACCAGGTTCTCGGCGTGCTCGGCCGGCCGATCGGCGCGGTCGCGGTCGGTGATCACCTGGTAGTCAGCGATCGCGATCATCAACTCGACACCCTGATCCTGGAGTTGGACCCGGTTGCGGAGTGTCCCGAAGTAGTGGCCGAGGTGCAGCGGTCCGGTCGGGCGGTCACCGGTGAGGATGCGGTGGTGGCCTTCGGCACCGGACGCGATCAGCGGGTTGGCTGTGCCCGGTGCCGTACCCGGGGCGGTACTCGGGGTGGTGGCCGCAGTGGCGGTCATGGCGTGGTTCTCCTCGGTGCGCGGTCGGCGGCCGCCCGCAGGGGGCCCGTGACCGTTCGAGGTGAACGCGAGGGCCGCCCGTACGGACGGCCCTGAAGTCATGCGTGGGGTGTGGCCGCCCTAGGACGGCCACCAGCACAGACATGACGTGAGAGGCATGGCTTCACCCTAACTCGCGGGAGCGGAGGGCGGCATGGCGTTTTCCGGCCGGACGAGGAACCGGAAGGGTGTGTACACACGTCCCTTGGCCGGGGGCGTACCGGTGGGGCAGGATCGGGCAAGCCTGAGACCCGGAAGGTTGGAGCCATGACCTCGCACGACCAGAACGCCGCGGACCGGCCTGACGCGGGCGCCGACGACCGTACGGCGGACGCCCGTTCGACGAGCGGGTGGCCGACGGCGGGGTCGGCGGGCGACTGGTCGGGTGGCGGCGTCGCGGGACGGGTGCGGCCGCCGCGTCGGCCGGCGCCCTCGCGACGGTTGAGCCAGGTCCGGTCGATACCCCTGGTACCGGCGCAGCGGGTGGAGCCCGTCGAGGAGCAGCGGCCGGACGACGACGTGGCTGAGACGGCCGGGGACTCGGGTACGCCGCTCGGTGTGTTGATCGGCGGCTCGCCCGGGTTGGTGGAGAGCAGCGGATCGGGCGTCCGGGCATCGGCCCGCCGGGTGGCGGCGGAGTTGCTGCGGTTCAGTGCGGGGACCTGTCAGGTGGTGCTGCCGGAGTGGCGGCCGGCCATCGCGGTCTCGGTGCCGACCGAGCAGTTGCAGCAGTCGACGGGTTTGGGCCCGGACGAGCTGCGGGCTGCCCGGCTGTCGGTGCTGATCAACCCGGAGGCGGTGCACGACCGGGAGCTCGGGCTGCGCGACTGGCAGGCCGAGTTGCCGTCGGTCCGCGGCCGTCGGCGGGGTTGGCGCCAGGTTCGCTGAGACTCCGGCTGACTTCCCGTCAGCGCTGGACGGTGCCGTCGGGGGTGTTCGGCAGGTAGCCGAGGTCGACGGGCGCGGGCGAACCGGGTGCCGCGGTACGGACGTCGGCGAGCAGGGCGGGCAGGGTGGGCGGCCAGAACGGTCCGGCGCCCGGGGCGTCGAGTTCGGCGGGCGTCCACCAGCGCCAGTCCAGGATGCCGTCGGCGCGGTGCATGGCGGAGACGTCGCCGGGCTCGCGACGCGGGCCGTTCGTCAGGTAGATGTGCTCGTGCTGGCGCACCGGGGTGCCGTGCCAGGTGAAGTCGTGCTCCCAGGTGCAGAGCAGCGCTCCCGGTTCGACGTCCGTCCAGCCGGTCTCCTCGCGCAGCTCGCGCAGGGCGCCCTCGATCGGGGACTCCCCCGGCTCCAGGCCGCCGCCCGGCATGGTCCAGTGGACTCCGACCTCGGAGTTGTCCGAGCGGAGCAGGAACACCTCACCCGCCGGTGACAGCACCACCGTCCGCGCCGCTCGGCGTGGCATTCGCTGGCCAGTGGGTTTCGGTCGTCCGAAGATCCGTCGCACGCGCTCACCCTGGCAGAGGTCCCGGTGGGGTGTCGACTGCCTTTCGGGGCCGTTCTGCCGTGGTGGCCCCGGGAGTTCGGCGTTCTCCGCGCGGGCTGGATGGGTCGGGCAGCTAACTGACGAGGCGTCATCGGACGGCGGGTCGGGCGGCCAGGGTGGGCGGGACGGCGGTGACCGCAGAAGTGTGCCGAGGATCGCCCCCATTCCGGTGTACCCGGCGGCCCGGCCGAGGCAGCTCCGCGATCGAACGGCCGCCGGAGCGGCCGTCCGATCACGGCGGTGACGGAACGTCAGCTCGGCACGGGTGCCGGGTGGCCCTCCGCGATGAAGGCGCTCCACAGCTTGGCGTAGGTGCCGTCACGGTCGAGCAGTTCGGCGTGGGTGCCGTCCTCCACGATGCGGCCGTGGTCGAGGACGACGATCCGGTCGGCGCGCTCGGCGGTGGTCAGCCGGTGGGCGATCACCAGTGTGGTGCGCCCGCCGCTGAGCCGGTCGGCGGCGTGGTTGACGGCCGCTTCGGTGGCCAGGTCGAGTGCGGCGGTGGCCTCGTCGAGCAGCAGGATGTCGGGGTCGACCAGTTCGGCGCGGGCGAGGGCGATGAGCTGACGCTGCCCGGCGGAGAGGTTGCGGCCGCGGGCGGCGACCCGGTGCCGGTAGCCGTCGCTCAACCTGATGATCATCTCGTGGGCGCCGACCGCCTTGGCCGCGGCTTCCACCTCCGCGTCGTCGGCGTCGGGACGGCCATAGGCGATGGCGTCGCGGACCGTCCCGGCGAACAGGTACGCCTCCTGCGGGACCACGCCGAGCCGGTGCCGGTACCCCTCCAGGTCGTAACCGGTGAGGTCGGTGCCGTCCACCCGGACGGTGCCGCCGGTCGCGTCGTAGAACCGGGCGACCAGCTTGACCAGCGTGGACTTGCCCGCGCCGGTCTCTCCGACCAGGGCCACGGTCTGCCCGGCGGGGATGTGGAGGTCGATGCCGGAGAGCACCTCGGGGTTGCCCTCGCCGCCACCGTTGTAGGCGAAGCTGACGTCCTCGAAGGTGATCTCGCCGCGCAGCGCGCCGACCGGGACCGGGCGCTCGGCCTGCGGGGTGCTGGTGGGCGTGCGCAGCAGCTCGCGGATCCGGCCGAGGCCGACGGCGGCCTGCTGGTAGCCGTCGAAGATCTGCGAGAGCTGGTTGACAGGGGCGAAGAACAGGTCGATGTACAGCAGGTAGGCGACCAGTGCGCCGATGGTGAGCGTGCCGTCGTCGACCCGGGTGGCGCCGGCGATCAGCACCAGCGCGGAGGCGACGCTGGAGAGGAACTGCACGAACGGGAAGTACAGCGAGATGTACAGCTGGGCGCGGACCCGGGCGTCCCGGTAGGCGAGGCCGCGCTCGACGAAGCGGTCGGTGTTGGCGTCCTGGCGGCGGAACGCCTGGACGATCCGCATGCCCGCGACGTTCTCCTGCAGGTCGGCGTTGACGGTGCTGATCAGGTCACGGGAGATCTGGTACTGCTGGGCGGACTTCTTGCGGAACACCAGGGTGGCGATGACCAGTGGCGGGAGCACCGCGAGCACCACCAGCGCCAGGCCCGCGTCGATCACCACGAGGGCGGCGAAGATGCCGAAGAAGGTGAACAGGCTGACCACGGCGGTGACCACGCCGGTCTGCAGGAACGAGGAGATGGAGTCCACGTCGGTGGTCATCCGGGTCATGATCCGGCCGGTCAGCTCGCGCTCGTAGTAGTCGAGGCCGAGCCGGTTCAGGTGGGCGAAGATCTTCAGCCGCAGGGTGTAGAGCACCCGCTCGCCGGTGCGGCCGGAGACCCGGCTCTCGGTGGCCTGCACCAGCCAGTCGAGCAGCACCACGGTGAGTGCCAGCAGCGCGGCGACCGCGACGCCGCCGATCGCGGCCTTGCTGACGCCGTCGTCGATGCCGTGCCGGATCAGGATCGGCAGGGTCAGCCCGGCGACGGTGTCCAACGCGACCAGCAGCAGCGCGAGCAGCAGCGGGCGACGGAACGGGGCGAGCAGCCGGGCCAGGTTGAACCTGGGGTCGGCAGCCTCGGCCTGCTCGATCGGGATGTCCGGCGCGTCGCTGGCCGGCGGCAGGGCGGCGACCTTGGCGAGCAGTTCGGCATCGGCGCCGGGCTTCTCGGCGGCGGGGGTGTCGGCGGCGGCTTCTGCGGACGCGGTCTCCTCCGCGGCCGGGGCGGCGGGGGCGGCGAGCGCGTCCGGGTCGGTGATCAGCGCCCGGTACTGCGGACATCGGGCGGTGAGCTCCTCGTGCGTGCCGAGGTCGATCAGTCGGCCGGCCTCCAGTACCGCGATGCGGTCGGCGAGTTGCAGGGTGGAACGGCGGTGGGCGATCAGCAGGGTGGTGCGACCGGCCATCACGCTGTCCAGCGCGTCGTGGATCTCCGCCTCGATGTGCGGGTCCGCCGCGGAGGTGGCGTCGTCCAGCAGCAGGATCCGCGGGTCGGTGAGGATGGCCCGGGCCAGCGCGATGCGCTGGCGCTGACCGCCGGAGAGGGTGAGACCCTGCTCGCCGACCTTGGTGTCGTAGCCGTCGGGGAGTTCGCGGATGAAGCCGTCGGCCTGGGCGATCCGGGCGGCGGCCTGGATCTGCTCCTCGGTGGCGTCGATGTGGCCGTACGCGATGTTGGTGCGGACGCTCTCGGAGAACAGGAAGCTCTCCTCCGGCACGATGCCGATGGCGCCGCGCACCGAGTCCAGCGTCAGCTCGCGCAGGTCCTGGCCGAACAGCCGGACCTCGCCCGAGGTGGGGTCGTAGAACCGGGGCACCAGCTGCGCGACGGTCGACTTGCCCGAGCCGGACGCGCCGACCAGCGCCAGCGTCTCGCCGGGCGCGAGGCGCAGGCTGAGGCCGTCCAGCACCGGAACGCCGTCCGGTGCGGTGCCGGGCTCGGGGTGCTCCTCGGCGTGGTAGTGGAAGCCGACCCGGTCGAGCTCCAGCGCGGGGGTGCCGGACGGGGCGGCCTCCGGCTCGACCGGCCGGGCGTCGCGGGCCTCGGTGACCAGCGGACGCTGGTCGATCAGCTGGAGCACCCGCTCGACGCCGGCCCGGGCCTGCTGGCCGACGGTCACCACCATGGCGAGCATCCGCACCGGGCCGGTCATCTGCGACAGGTAGGTGGAGAAGGCGACGAAGGTGCCGAGCGTGACGTCGCCGCGGACCGCCAGCCAGCCGCCGAAGGCGAGTACCGCGACCTGCCCGAGCGCGGGTACCGCCTGCATGGCCGGGGTGTACCGGGAGTTCAGCCTGATCGATCGCAGCCGGGCCGCGAACAGCTCACGCGAGACCCGCTCCAGCTTGCCCCGCTCCTGGGCCTCCTGCCCGAACCCCTTGACCACCCGGACCCCGCCGACCGCGGCGTCCACCACTCCCGCGACCTCGGCGGCCTGCTGCTGCGCCGCCCAGGTGGCGGGGAAGAGTCGCTTGCGGCTGAGCGCGGCCAGCCACCACAGGGCGGGTGCCATCACCAGAGCGATCAGCGTCAGCGGCACCGAGAGCCAGAGCATGACCGCCAGCGACATGACGAACATCAGGCCGTAGCCCGTCATCATCGGCAGCATCGAGAGCAGGCCGTTGATCAACTGGAGGTCGGAGGTGGCCCGGCCGACCACCTGGCCGGTGTCGAGCCGGTCCTGCCGGTGGCCGTCGAGCCGGGTGAGCGAGCGGAACAGGTCGGCGCGCATGTCGTGCTGCACGTCGAGGGCCAGCTGCCCGCCGTAGTAGCGCCGGATCTGGGTGCACAGGAACACCGCCGCCGCGGCGACCAGCAGCAGCACCGCCCACGGGGCGAGCGGACGGCGGTGCGTGGTGATCACATCGTCGATGATCAGCTTGGTGATGAGCGGGACGACCGCGGTGATCGCCATGCCGACGAGGGACGCGCCGAACGACAGCAGCAGGTTGCGACGGTAGCGCCAACAGTAGCCACCGAGCCGGCGGAGCCAGCCTTGCTCTGGGAAACCATGAGTCTCGGGCATATTTAGTGATGCTAACCATTCGGGCGGTCGAGCGTCCATCGGGTTCGAGGGGCGCATGGGAGGCCAACGACCGGCGGTCGAGCTTCCTTCCCGACTCCAGGGTGCCCGCGGTCCGGGGTGCTGCGCCTCCGACGGTCGGCTAGATCCAAGTCAGCCGATCGTCCTAGGCGGGGGTGTAGAGAGGTACACCCTCCACCGCGGCGGCACCCCGAGCTTCGACGCCTCCGCGCAGGTCAGGCGACCGAGCGGGCGTCGGCGACCTCGGCGGCCGCCGCGACGAACGCGCCCTGGGCCAGCGCGCACAGCAGCGCGGCCATGCTGTCCCGGGACAGGCCGGTCCGATCGGCGGACGACTCGCTCGTCGCGGCGAGGGCGGCGGAGGCGGCGGACGGGGCGACGGCCGCGGGCTGCCGGGCGGCGCTGTGCGGGGTGGAGTTCAGCAGGCCGAAGACCGCGTGGACGGCGGCCCGGGCGACCGGCGCGGCCTCGGCGGCGGCCAGCGCCGGGAAGGCCTCGCGGACCACCTCGACCCAGAGCTCGACGTAGCCGCGCTGCAGTCGGCGCACCCGGCGCCGGTCCTCCTCCTTGAGGTGGAGCAGTTCACGGTCGTGCAGGATGATCAAGTCCCGGTCGTCCAGCGCGAAGTCGACGTGGCCGACGATCAGGGCGTCCAGCGCGGCCTGCGGGCCGGTGGCCTCACCGGCCCGGCGGCGCCCCTCCTCCAGCAGACGCTCACTGATGCCGACCAGCAGGTCGGCGAGCATCGCGTCCTTGCCCGCGAAGTGCCGGTACAGGCCCGGGCCGCTGATGCCGACCGCCTTGCCGATTTCGTCGACGCCGACGCCGAGGAAACCGCGGGCGGCGAACAGCCTGGCGGCTTCCTTCCGGATCTGGTCACGGCGTGGGAGCGCGGGGGCGGCGGGACGGTTGGGCATGCTGCCCATCGTAGACAGTCGGGTTATCGCTGGTTAACCTGGCCAGAGAGTTAACGCTCATTAACACGGGCCGGCCGGCTCGCCCTTCGGCCTGCCCTGATCCGACTCCGAGGGCAAGGGAGCTCTTGGGATGGTCCCCATTTCGGCTCAGACCGCACCCTGGTCGCCGACCCCGCAGCCCTACCCGGCGGCGGCGGTACCGGCGCCGGCCGTGAACCCGGCCGACGCCCCCGCACCCCGGCTGGAAAGCGCGGCCGACGTCTCCTCGCCGGGCTTCCGCGCCAACGTCGAGGCGCACCGCGCGCTGGTCGCCGAACTGCGCGGCAAGCTCGCCGCGGCGGCGCTCGGCGGCGGCGAGAAGGCGCGCGCCAAGCACACCGCACGCGGCAAGCTGCTGCCCCGCGACCGCGTGGACACCCTGCTCGACCCGGGCTCGCCCTTCCTGGAGCTGGCACCGCTGGCGGCCGACGGCCTGTACGGCGGCGCGGCCCCGGCGGCCGGGGTGATCGCCGGCATCGGCCGGGTGGCCGGCCGTGAGGTGCTGGTCGTCGCCAACGACGCCACCGTCAAGGGCGGCACCTACTACCCGATGACGGTGAAGAAGCACCTGCGGGCGCAGGAGGTGGCACTGGAGAACCGGCTGCCCTGCATCTACCTGGTGGACTCCGGCGGCGCGTTCCTGCCGATGCAGGACGAGGTCTTCCCGGACCGCGACCACTTCGGCCGGATCTTCTACAACCAGGCGCGACTGTCCGCCGCCGGGATCCCGCAGATCGCGGCGGTGCTGGGCTCCTGCACCGCGGGCGGCGCCTACGTCCCGGCGATGAGCGACCAGGCGGTGATCGTCCGCAACCAGGGCACCATCTTCCTGGGCGGACCCCCGCTGGTGAAGGCCGCCACCGGCGAGGTCGTGACCGCGGAGGAGCTGGGCGGCGGCGAGCTGCACTCCCGCACCTCCGGCGTCACCGACCACCTGGCCGAGGACGACGCGCACGCGCTCTCCATCGTCCGCACCATCGTGTCCGAGCTCGGCCAGCGCGCCGGCAAGCCCTGGCCGCTCACGCCGGTCGAGCCGCCCGCGGTCGACCCGGCCGGGCTGTACGGCGCGGTGCCGGTGGACCCGCGGACGCCTTACGACGTGCGCGAGGTGATCGCCCGACTGGTGGACGGCAGCCGGTTCGCCGAGTTCAAGGCCGAGTACGGCGCGACCCTGGTGACCGGCTTCGCCCGGATCCACGGGCACCCGGTCGGGATCGTCGCCAACAACGGCGTCCTGTTCGCCGAGTCGGCGCAGAAGGGCGCGCACTTCATCGAGTTGTGCGACCAGCGGGGCATCCCCCTCCTCTTCCTGCAGAACATCACGGGCTTCATGGTCGGGCGCCAGTACGAGGCCGGCGGCATCGCCAAGCACGGCGCCAAGATGGTCACCGCGGTGGCCTGCACCCGGGTGCCCAAGCTGACGGTGGTGATCGGCGGCTCGTACGGCGCGGGGAACTACTCGATGTGCGGCCGGGCGTACTCGCCTCGCTTCCTGTGGATGTGGCCGAACGCGAAGATCTCCGTGATGGGCGGCGAGCAGGCGGCCTCGGTGCTGGCCACCGTCCGCCGCGACCAGCTGGAGGCGCAGGGCGAGGACTGGCCCGCCGAGGCGGAGGACGAGTTCAAGCGCCCGGTCCGCGAGCAGTACGAGCGGCAGGGCAACGCCTACTACGCCACCGCCCGGCTGTGGGACGACGGGGTGATCGACCCGATGCAGACCCGTACGGTGCTCGGCCTGGCGCTCACCGCCTGCGCCAACGCCCCGCTCGCCGAGCCACGCCCGTTCGGCGTCTTCCGGATGTGACGGCCCGTCGGTCGGCGGCACCGCACCCGCCGCCGACCGACGGCCGCTCCCCGGAGCACGCACCGCCCCGGCGGACTGATCCGATGACGATTCGTCAGTTCGCTTACCGCTCCTCTCGTGACGGAGGCACCCCTCCCATGTTCGACACCGTGCTCGTCGCCAACCGCGGCGAGATCGCCCTGCGGGTGATCCGCACCCTGCGCAGGCTGGGCGTGAGGTCGGTCGCCGTGCACAGCGACGCGGACGCCGACGCCCCGCACGTCCGGGCCGCCGACCTGGCCGTCCGGCTCGGCCCGGCCGACCGGAGCGACAGCTCGGCGGCCGAGACCTACCTGCGCGCCGACCTGATCCTGGACGCCGCCCGCCGCACCGGCGCCCAGGCCGTCCACCCCGGCTACGGCTTCCTCGCCGAGAACCCGGGCTTCGCCAAGGCCTGCGCCGACGCCGGACTGGTCTTCATCGGCCCGCCGCCGGCTGCGGTGGAACTGATGGGCGACAAGATCAACGCCAAGGAGGCCGTCCGGGTCGCCGGGGTCCCGGTCGTCCCCGGCAGCGAGGATGGCGCGCCCAGCGACCAGCAGCTGATCGAGGCAGCGGCCCGGATCGGCTACCCGGTGCTGCTCAAGCCCTCGGCCGGCGGCGGCGGCAAGGGCATGCGGCTGGTCCGCGACCCGGCCGAGCTGCCCGCCGAGCTCGCCGCCGCCCGCCGGGTGGCCCGCACCGCGTTCGGCGACGACACCCTGTTGCTGGAGCGCTGGGTCGACCAGCCCCGCCACATCGAGGTGCAGGTCCTGGCCGACACCCACGGCCGGACCGTCCACCTCGGCGAGCGCGAGTGCAGTCTGCAGCGCCGCCATCAGAAACTCATCGAAGAGGCTCCCTCCGTCCTGTTGAACCCCGAGACCCGCGCCGCGATGGGCGCGGCCGCGGTGCGCGCCGCGGAGGCGTGCGGCTACACCGGTGCCGGCACGGTCGAGTTCATCGTTCCCGGCGGAGATCCGGCCGGGCCGGACTCCGAGGGCGTCCTCGACTTCTTCTTCATGGAGATGAACACCCGCCTCCAGGTGGAACACCCCGTCACCGAGTTGGCCGTCGCCGTCGCCGGGCCCGAGGGACCGGAGCGGCTCGACCTGGTCGAGTGGCAGCTGCGCGTCGCCGCGGGCGAGGCACTGCCGTTCGGTCAGTCCGACATCTCCTTCCTGGGCCACGCGATCGAGGCCCGCATCTGCGCCGAGGACCCGGAGCGGGACTTCCTGCCCACCGGCGGCCGGGTCCTGCTGCTGGACGAGCCCTCCGGGGAGGGCGTCCGGGTGGACTCCGGAATCGCACCCGGTGACCGGGTCGGCAGCCTGTACGACCCGATGCTCGCCAAGGTGATCGCGTACGGGCCCGACCGCCCGACCGCGATCCGCCGGCTGCGGGCCGCACTGTCCGAGACCCGCATCCTGGGCGTCACCACCAACACCGGCTACCTGCGCCGGCTGCTGGCGCAGCCCGAGGTGACGGCGGGCCGGCTCGACACCGGCCTGGTGGAGCGCAGTGCCAAGCAGGACCCCTCCTTGCTGAGCTCTCCCTACACCCGGCCCGAATCGATCGACCTGCTCTACTTCGCCGCCGCGATGGCGCGACAGCTCGACCTCGGCCCGGCCGACGCCTCCGACGGCTGGACCGATCCCTTCTCCCTCCCTTCCGGCTGGCGACTCGGTGGCGAGGCCGCCTGGACCACGCACCGGCTCCGGCTGACCGGCCGGGAACCAGTCACCGTGAGCTGCCGAATGACTACCAGCGGTGAAATCGAGAGCGCTATCGGTTTTTCGAGCGCGACCACCCCCGACCTGGAGCTGCGACTCGACGGCGGACCGGTCCGCCGCGGCCGCGCGGTGCGCGACCGGAACCTGCTGCGCCTTGTGGTTGACGGCCTGCAGACCACGTTCACGGTCACCGCCGAGGACACCCCCGAGGGCGTCGGCTACTGGCTCGGTGCCGACGGAGACGCCTGGCTCGTTCACCCGTTCGACGCAATCGCCGAACGCGCGGCCGGTGGCGCCGCCCACCACGGCACCCTCACCGCCCCGATGCCGGGCACCGTCACCGTGGTCAAGGCACAGGTCGGCGAGCGGGTCAGCCGCGGCCAGGCACTTCTGGTGCTGGAGGCGATGAAGATGGAGCACGTGATCTCCGCGCCGCACGACGGCACCGTCGGCGAGGTGCGGGTCACCGCCGGCGCGACGGTGGCGATGGACGAGCCGCTGGCGGTGGTCGTCGCCGACGAGGAGTCGGCCGAGACCGCGCCCGGGACGACGCCGGCCGATGTCACTGCGGAGGTGGCCCGATGAGCGCGACTTCAGACCCGACCGACCGTCAGGCCACCGCTTCGATCAAGGCCGAGGCGGACCGTCAGGCCACCACTTCGGTCGGGACCGAGACGGACCGTCAGACCGTAGCTTCGGTCGGGACCGAGACGGACGGTCAGACCGCGGCTCTCGCCGAGGCCGAGCCGACCGTGCTCGAGCTCGGCCTGCCCGACCCGGTCCGCGATCCCGAGCTGCCCGCGCGGGTGCGGATCCACGAGGTCGGTCCGCGGGACGGGCTGCAGAACGAGGGTTCGCTCGTCCCGGTCGAGGTCAAGGCCGAGTTCATCGCCCGGCTCGCCGCGGCCGGGCTGCGCACCGTGGAGGCCACCAGCTTCGTCCACCCGAAGTGGGTGCCCCAGCTGGCCGACGCCGAGGAGCTGATGCCCCGGCTGACCGGCCTGCCCGAGCGGTACCCCGGCCTGCGACTGCCGGTGCTGGTGCCCAACGAGCGCGGCCTGGACCGCGCGCTGGCCCACCACGCGGGCGAGGTGGCGGTGTTCGCCAGCGCCACCGAGACCTTCGCCCGACGCAACCTCAACCGCTCGGCGGACGAGGCGATGGCGATGTTCCGGCCCGTCGTGGAACGCGCAACGGACGCCGGGCTGCCGGTCCGCGGATACCTCTCGATGTGCTTCGGCGACCCCTGGGAGGGCCGGGTCCCGGTCGACCAGGTGGTCCGGCACGGCGTCACCCTGCTGGAGATGGGCTGCGCCGAGCTGAGTCTCGGCGACACCATCGGCGTGGCGACGCCCGGTCAGGTCAACGCACTGCTCGACGGCTTCACTCGCGCGGGTGTTCCGATCGAACGGCTGGCCGTCCACTTCCACGACACCTACGGGCAGGCCCTCGCCAACACGCTGGCCGCGCTGCGCGCCGGAGTGACCGTGGTGGACGCCTCGGCGGGCGGCCTCGGCGGCTGCCCGTACGCCAAGAGCGCCACCGGCAACCTGGCCACCGAGGACCTGGTGTGGATGCTCCACGGCCTCGGCATCGAGACCGGCGTGGACCTCGCGTCCCTGGCCGCCACGAGCGGCTGGATGGCCCGTCAACTCGGCCGCCCCAGCCCGTCCCGGACCGTCCGCGCCCTGCTCGGACCGACGTCCTGACCTCCGTCTCCCCACCCTCAACAGGCCCACGAAGCCTCGATCCCGGGAGGATCACCCCATGCTCGACCACCGGCTGAGCACCGAGTACGAAGAACTCCGCCGCACCGTTGCGGAGTTCGCCAACGATGTGGTCGCGCCGAAGATCGGCGAATACTACGAGCAGAACGAATTCCCGTACGACATCGTCCGGGAGATGGGGCGGATGGGCCTGTTCGGCCTGCCCTTCCCCGAGGAGTACGGCGGCATGGGCGGCGACTACTTCGCGCTCTGCCTGGCCCTGGAGGAGCTGGCCCGGGTCGACTCCTCGGTGGCGATCACTCTGGAGGCCGCGGTCTCGCTCGGCGCGATGCCGATCTACCGATTCGGCACCGAGGAGCAGAAGCGCGAGTGGCTGCCGAAGCTGACGTCCGGTGAGATGCTCGGCGCCTTCGGCCTGACCGAGCCCGAGGGCGGCACCGACGCGGGGGCGACCCGCACCACCGCCCGGTACGACGAGGCCACCGACGAGTGGGTGATCAACGGCAGCAAGTGCTTCATCACCAACTCCGGCACCGACATCACCGGATTGGTGACCGTCACCGCCCTGACGGAACCGCTCACACGTTCGGGTGACAACGGGTCAAATCCCTCGCCAAGCAGGGAAATCTCCTCCATCATCGTTCCCGCTGGGACCCCCGGGTTCCAGGTGTCCAAGAAGTACTCGAAGGTCGGGTGGAACGCCTCCGACACCCGCGAACTGTCCTTCACCGACTGCCGAGTTCCCGCGGCCAACCTGCTCGGACCCCGAGGCCGCGGCTACGCCCAGTTCCTGCGCATCCTCGACGAGGGCCGCATCGCCATCGCGGCGCTGTCCACCGGCCTGGCCCAGGGATGCGTCGACCAGTCGCTCGCCTACGCCGAGACCCGCCGCGCCTTCGGCCGGCCGATCGGCGCCAATCAGGCCATCCAGTTCAAGCTCGCCGACATGGAGATGCGCGCACACACCTCCCGCCTCGCCTGGCGGGACGCCGCCTCCCGGCTGCTGCACTCCGAGCCCTTCAAGAAGGAGGCAGCCATCGCCAAGCTGTTCGCCTCCGAGGCGGCGGTGGACAACGCCCGCGAGGCGACCCAGATCCACGGCGGATACGGCTTCATGAACGAGTACCCGGTCGCCAGGTTCTGGCGTGACTGCAAGATCCTGGAGATCGGTGAGGGCACGTCGGAGGTCCAGCGGATGCTCATCGCGCGAGAGCTCGGCATGACCTCCTGAACAGCCCTGGCCGTTGACGGCCATGCTCGTTCGAGAACTTGATTCCGTCCGAGGAGTCGGCCCGACGTCCGGGACGTCGGGTCCGGCTCAGCTCCGGCACGCCCTGCCGCCTCTCCCCTACCCCTCCTCACCCGCCCCGACTGCCTCGGCCCCGACCGGCCCGGGCATTACGGTGCGGTGCGGCTACGGGATGACGATCACCGGACGGTTCGCCCGGCGGGCCAGGCGGCCGGAGACGGAGCCGAAGAGCTTGCCCAGCAGGCCGTGCGTACTGCCGACCACGATCGCGTCGGCGGCGTACTCACGGCCGACCTCCTCGATCTCGTGGCAGATGTCGCCGCCGCGTTCCACCAGGATCCAGGGGACGCCGCTGAGGAAGTCGGCGCAGGCGAGTTCGAGGCCGAGGATCTCGGTGCGGTGGTCCGGCAGGTCGACGAAGACGGGAGGTTCGCAGCCGGCCCAGACGGTGGCGGGGAGCCGGTTGGCGACGTGGACGATCACCAGTCCGCACTGGGAGCGGCGGGCCATGCCGACCGCGTAGGCCAAGGCGCGTTCGCTGGACAGCGAGCCGTCGAAGCCGACCACCACGCCGTGCTGGAACTGCGGGTCGCAGGCGCGTGACTCCTCTTCGCGGAGCCGGGGTTCGCCTTCGCCGTCACGGCGGCCGACGATGGGGTGGGAGCTGTCGGTCATGGCGTCCTCCGCTCCGTGCGACGGTCGGTCGGCACCCGGGTACTCGGGTACGTGGTATCCGTACGAGGGGTAACGGGGCACTGAGGGCTCTGGCGCCGCGCCCCCGGAGTCGGCGTGCCCCACCGTGGCATGCCCAGCTTCAGCGCGCCCCGACGCGGCGTGCCGCGGTGCGCCGGTGCTGTCCCGGCGCGGTCGGATCCGTGGCCGATCGAGGCGCCCGCGAGCGGAGTTGTCGTCCTGGCGTGGCGGACCGGCGATCGGTGCTGTGCCGCGGCGCTCGGCAGCGGGCCCGCCGTCGGGCGAGCTGTTGGTGACAGTCCCGGGAGGCAGGTGACCCGGGGGCTCGTGACCAGCCATGACTCAAGACTCTTCAGCTGAGATGGGCCGACAGGTGGGGACACGGCGGCGGACCGCCCCGTCCCGGTGACAGGGGCGACCGTGGTAGCGAACCGTACCGGAACGAGTACCACCGATGGCGACCTGTGCCTTTCAGAGTACGACTGGAGTCGGACCCCGCCCACCAGCGAAACCCTTGTCGGACAAGGATCCCGCGTACGGGGGATGTGCGAGCAGTTCGCGTGCGCCCCCTGTGCGACGGGTTCCAAGGAGCTTGACCGAACGCCCGCCGTGAACGCAACAGTGCCGCCACACACCGTGACCCGACTGTCATCGGTCCTACCCGCAAGGTCGACCGTGCACCCGCACCAGCATTCACACCCGTCGCAGGTGCACCTCCTGTACCGAGACGTACCGAGACGCCCCGGTTGTGGCCGGACCATCCGGATTCGGCCAATTCGCGCGAATTCCCAACGCCTTTGGCAATTGCCACGTGCATACCGCTCGGCCGCTGGCAGCATGCTCGACATGCCGCTGCTCCTACTCGACCTCGACAACACCCTGCTGCCGCGGGACGCCGCGTTCAGAGCCTGGGCGGTGGACTTCCTCGCCGAGAACGGGCTGCCCGCCGGGGACGTCGACTGGCTGGTCACGCTCGACGGTGGGGGCTACGTTCCGCGCAGCACCGTACTGGGCGCGGCCAGGCGCCGCTACGGCTTCGACCGTTCGCTCGACGCACTGCTCGCGCACTACCGGCGCGGCATCAACTCCCATATCCACTGCCCGGATTCGCACGTGTCGGCGTTGCAGGCAGCGCGCGCGGCGGGGTGGACGCTGGGGATCGTCAGCAACGGCGGAACGGGGCCACAGCTGGAGAAGATCCGACGCACCGGCCTGGCCCCGCTGGTGGACGGGTGGGTGATCTCCGAGGAGGCGCACTGCCTCAAGCCGGACCCGCTGATCTTCGAGATCGCCGCCCGGCGCTGCGGCTTCCGCCCGTCCGGCGACTGGACCGCGCAGACCTGGATGGTCGGCGACCACGCCCCGGCCGACATCGCCGGCGCCGAGGCGGCCGGTCTGCGGAGCGTCTGGCTGCACCACGGCCGTCCGTGGGCCGAGCGCGCCTACCGTCCGACGGTCAGCGCCCCGGGCCTACCGGAGGCGGTCGGCCTGGTCCTCGACGCCGCCGAGGCGCCCGGCACCCGCTTCCGGGTCAGCACCGCGGCGCAGCCGGTCACCGTCGCCAACTCCCCCGCCGCGACCGGCAAGCCACGCAGCCGCTCCAGGCTCGCCGTCCCCGCCTCCCACCTCGCCCCGACAGCCGTCCCGACAGCCGTCCCGGCGGGTGTCCAGGCGGGTGTCCAGGCCGGCGTCCCCGCAGGGCGCCCGACAACCGGCACGGCCGCGACCGCCACACCGCTCCCCCGCCCCACCCCACTCGCCATCCCGCTGGCGGCCTCCCCGTCCCGTTCCACCCACGCAGCCGGCGCCTGAACCGAGCCCGAACCCGGCCCGGCCCGGCCCGGCCCGAACCCAAGCCGGAGCCCGAACCCGAGCCGGCACCCGACCCGAACCCGCGCGGGAACCCGAACGACCAAGCACCGCACCACCGCTGCCACCACCCTCCCGCCCGTCGCACACCACGCCTCGCCCGCCGCAGCAGACACCGTCCCGAGGGGCCGGATTCGGACGATTGTGCGGCGGGCATCCGCACGCCTGCGCCTGGTCGGCAGGCTGTGACGCCGCGATGTCACCGCGACGGTTGGGGTTGGTGTGACGGGAGTGAATCGACGGATGCGAAGTGACGGAGCGTGAGGTGAAGGCGGGTCAGCGATGGCCGGTTCAGGTCGGGGCGGGGGCTGGTGGGGCGCAGGGGTCGCGTCCGCGGTGTGCGCTGTGGCGCGTACCGGGCGGGCTCACGCCCCCGTTTTGAACCGCCGATTTTCAGCCAATCTGCGGGCCGAACAGCACAGTGCGGTAAAGCCGCAGCACACAGCGGCCGGTGGGCGGGCTGTCAAGGCCAACCGCAGCGCCGGCTCGTGCGACAACCGGCCACCCTTGTCCGCGCCCCCTTCACACGGAGGTCGGCGGGTGCCACGCTTCGTGATCGAATGCTTCGCGCCAAATTGCCATGTCGACATAGCGTCGGATGGTGAACTAGTCACAACGGCAACGGTCCACCAAGTAGATTCGATCTTGGCTCGCAGACTGGCAGCCGAGACCACCACACCATCGAGGGGGCTGGAGCGCCTTGAGCAGGGTGAGCAGGAGCGACGCGGGTCCTGAAGGCGGCCGCCAGCCGTCGGGCCTCCCCGGCGGAGGCGCGAGACTCGGCAAGTCCGGTGGCGCGTCGGCCGGTTCCTTCGCATCGGGTGCGGGTTCCAGTCAGCTCACGGGTGGGACAGGCGCCTTGACGCCCAGTCAGCACATCGCGGCCCACGCGCACGCCGCATCCACGGCGGCGACCGTCGCGGGCCACGGCAGCGTCGCCCACAGCGCCGCTGCCCATGGCACCGCTGCCCACAACGCGATCGCGCACAACGCCGCCGCTCACAACCTCCCGCACAACTCCCCCGCCCACGGCGGCCCGACCTCGTCCGGGGCGGCCGCGACCGGCGCCACCGCCACGCTCACCGCGGACGCCGGCGGCCCCGTCCCGGCGACCGCCGCCCTCGCGGCCCTCGCCGGTTCCGCGGCCACCGGTCCGGGTGCCCTGGCCGCGCCGCGCAAGCTGGCGGGTCGTCGGCGCCGGGAGACGGTGGCGGTCCTGCTGTTCAGCGGGGCGCCGATCTTCGAGAGCTCGATCCCGCTGTCGGTGTTCGGGGTGGACCGCCAGGACGCCGGCGTCCCCCGTTACCGGCTGCTGGTGTGCGCGGGCGAGGACGGTCCGCTGACGACCACCGGCGGGCTGACCCTGACCGCGCCGTACGGCCTGGAGGCGCTGTCCCGCGCGGGCACCATCGTGGTCCCGGCCTGGCGGTCGATCTCCCAGCCGCCGCCGGTCGAGGCGATCGCCGCGCTGCGCAAGGCGCACCACGAGGGCGCCCGGATCATCGGCCTGTGCACCGGCGCCTTCGTGCTGGCCGCGGCGGGGCTGTTGGACGGACGTCCGGCGACCACGCACTGGATGTACGCGCCGACCCTGGCCAAGCGCTACCCGCGGGTGCACGTCGACCCGCGCGAACTCTTCGTCGACGACGGCGACGTGCTGACCTCCGCGGGCACCGCGGCCGGCATCGACCTCTGCCTGCACGTGGTGCGCAGCGACCACGGCGCGGAGGCGGCCAACGCGCTGGCGCGTCGGCTCGTGGTGCCCAACCGCCGCGGCGGCGGCGGTCAGGCCCAGTACATCGACCAGTCTTTACCTGAGGAGATCGGCAACGACCCGTTGGCCGAGGTGGTCACCTGGGCGCTGGAGAACCTCAACCAGCAGTTCGACGTCGAGGTGCTGGCGGCCCGCGCCTACATGTCCCGACGTACCTTCGACCGGCGGTTCCGGACCCTCACCGGCAGTGCCCCGTTGCAGTGGCTGATCACCCAGCGGGTGCTGCAGGCGCAGCGGTTGCTGGAGACCTCGGACCTGTCGGTGGACGACGTGGCGCGACGGTGCGGCTTCCGTTCGCCGGTGGCGCTGCGGGGGCACTTCCGGCGGCAGTTGGGGGTCTCCCCGGCCGCGTACCGGACGACCTTCCGCGCCCGCCGTCCGTCCGGTGCGAACGCGACGGTGCCGAGCCAGGGTCCGGCCGGCGAGCGCGCGCTCCAGCCCGCGGCGGCGGCCCCGTCGCCGAGTTCGGCCGCGACGACGGCGGCTCCGGGCCCGGGCGGCAACCTGCGGCAGCGGCCGCGGCCGCTGGTGCCCCCGCAACCCGGTCCGCCGAACTCCTTCGGTCAGCGCGGCGGCGCGGACCGTTCGGCCGACCCGCGCGTCGCCGCCCGGACCGCCCCCTCCGGCCACCAGTACCCGGGCCAGGGGCAGGGCCAGGCCCAGACCGGCCACCCCGGTCACCCGCAGGCGGGCCAGCAGCACGCCTACCCGCAGCAGCAGCCGAGCCATGCACAGCCGAACCACCCGCAGCAGGGCCACCCACAGCCCAGCCACGCCCAGCCGAGCCACTCGCACGCGCACGCACCCGCCGCCCCCGGTCAGCCGGTGCGGCCGAGCGCGGCGTACCCGGGAGCGGCCTATCCGGGCGGGCGGGGCGCGGTGCCGGCGGACCGTCCGGTGGAGCACGCGATCGCCGAGGAGCCGGGCGGTGAGCAGCCGAGCGCCCGCGGGCGGCGGTCGGCGCACCGTGCGGAGGGCGAACCGGAGCGCGGGGCTCGCGAGCCGGCGGAGTTCGGAACGGACGGGGCGCGTACGGTGTCGAGGTCGCGTGATCGCGCCGTAGGGTGAGGGGCGTGAATGACCGTCTGGTATGGATCGACTGTGAAATGACCGGGCTCGACCTCGATCGGGACGCCCTGATCGAGGTCGCGGCGCTGGTGACCGACTCCGAGCTGAACGTGCTCGGCGAGGGCGTGGATGTGATCATCCGTCCGCCCGCCGAGGCGTTGGAGAACATGCCCGAGGTGGTGCGCACCATGCACACCGCCTCGGGCCTGCTGGACGAGTTGGCGGACGGCCTGACCATGGCCGAGGCGCAGGAGCGGGTACTCGCCTACATCCGCGAGCACGTCCCGGAGGCCGGCAAGACGCCGCTGTGCGGCAACTCCGTGGCCACCGACCGCGGTTTCCTCTCCCGGGACATGCCGGAGCTGGAGGGGCACCTGCACTACCGGATCGTGGACGTCTCCTCGATCAAGGAGCTGGCCCGCCGCTGGTACCCGCGCGCCTACTACAACAGCCCCCAGAAGGGCGGCAGCCACCGCGCGCTGGCGGACATCCGCGAGTCGATCGCCGAACTCCGGTACTACCGCGAGGCGGTGTTCGTCCCGCAGCCCGGCCCGGACACCGAGGCCGCCCGGACGATCGCCGCCAAGTACCAGGTGCCCACGGCCTGACCAGCACTCCGGTCCGAGCGGTCTGCAAAACCCTGGCGCAAGCACCCCTTCGCATCCTGTAGAGTTCTTCCTGTCGGAGCGGGAACGCGTAAGCGGGAATGCACCGGACAGATGGTGGGCGTAGCTCAGTTGGTAGAGCACCTGGTTGTGGTCCAGGTGGCCGCGGGTTCGAGTCCCGTCGCTCACCCCATCGAAACTCAGGGCCCGATTCTCCTCGCGAGAATCGGGCCCTGAGTCGTTTCCCACCCCTGACGCCCCGTCAGGGAACCGTGTCGGTTCGGCCATGGACGCATAAGCTACCTGCCAGTAACATCGGCGGCATGACCTCTACTGCGATCGGCGAGCTGCTCACCAACACCGTCCCGATGGTGAAGACCCTGCAGCTGGAGTACCTGGAGACCACCCCGGAGCGGGCCGTGCTGCGGCTGCCCGACCTCCCGGAGTACCGCAACCACGTGGGCGGTCCGCACGCGGGCGCGATGTTCACGCTGGCCGAGTCGGCGAGCGGCGCGATCGTGCTGGCCGCGTTCGGCGACCAGCTGGGCCGCGCGGTGCCGCTGCCGACCGTCGGCGAGATCTCGTTCAAGAAGCTCGCCCGCGGCGTGGTGACCGCCACCGCGACGCTCGGCCGCCCGATCGCCGAGGTGGTCGCGGAGCTGGACGAGGGCCAGCGCCCGGAGTTCCCGGTCACCGTGGAGATCACCCGCGAGGACGGCGCGGTCACCGGCGTGCTGGAGATCGTCTGGACGCTGCGCCCCAACTCCTGACGCCCACTCAGGCCCTCGGCACGAGACCGAGGCCAACACCTCGGCCAAGCCCGCAGCCAAGCCCGAGCGCGAGCCCGAGGCCAGACCCCAACGCGAGGCCGGGCCCAAGCGCGAGGCCAGGCCCAAGCGCGAGCACGGGCCAAAGCGCGAGCACGGGCCCGAGAGCGGGCCCGTGCACAGGCCCAAGCGCGAGCCCCGGCCCGGCGGTCAGGCGGAGTCGCGGACGACCAACTCGGTCGCCAGCACCACCTGCCGCCGGGCCCGGCCGCGTTCGGTGATCTCGTCGAGCAGCAGTCGGGCCATGGTGCGGCCCATCTCCTCGATCGGCTGGCGCACGCTGGTCATCGGCGGGTCGGTGTGCCGGGCGACGATCGAGTCGTCGAAGCCGATCACCGCCACGTCGTCCGGAATTCGCCGTCCGGCGGCGCGCAAAACCTGCATGGCGCCGGCCGCCATCACGTCGGAGGCGCAGAACACCCCGTCCAGGTCGGGACGGCGGTCCAGGAGTTCGCGCATGGCGACCCGGCCGCCCTCCTCGGTGAAGTCGGCGAGGCCGACCAGCGCCTCGTCGTAGCTCCGCCCGGCCTCCTCCAGGGCGCGGCGGTAGCCGCCGAGACGGGCCTGGGCGACCTCCATGTCCAGCGGGCCGGTGAGCGTGGCCACCCGGGTGCAGCCGCGGCGCAGCAGGTGCCGGACGGCCATCCGGGCGCCGCCCGCGTTGTCGGCGTGGACGTAGCTGAGCGGTTCCAGGTCGCCGCGGCGGCCGGCCAGCACGGAGGGGATCTCCAGGCTCTCCAGCAGGGCCGGCAGCGGGTCGTCCTGGTGCACCGAGACCAGCAGCACGCCGTCGACGCGCTGGGCGGTGAGGTAGGCCGACAGACGCTCCCGCTCGCGCTGGTTGCGGACCAGTATCAGCAGCAGCTGCATGTCGGTTTCGGCCAGTTCGGCGGAGACGCCGCTGATGATGTCCGAGAAGTACGGCTCGGAGAACAGCCGGGTCTCGGCTTCCGGGACGACCAGCGCGATCGAGTCGGTGCGCGAGGTGACCAGGGTGCGGGCGGCCCGGTTGGGGACGTAACCGAGTTCCGCGATCGCGGACTGGACCGCCTCCCGGGCCTTGGTGCTGACCCGCGGCGACCCGTTGATCACCCGGGACACCGTGCCCCGGCCGACGCCGGCCAGCGCGGCGACCTCCTCCAGTGTCGGGCGCGCGGTGGCTCTGCCGCCGACGCCCGGATGGAGTGCGTCGGGGCGTTGTGCGGTCGGGCTCATCGCTACACCTCTCGGTCGTTTCAGGGCGGTACCGCCGGACCCGCCCCGGGTCCGTACGGAATGTTCATTGTGGCCGGTCCCGACGCGTTTCCGACCATCCGGGGCGACCCCGATGACGATGACGGGAGCGGAAACGCTCCGGCAACGTTTATGTCACCACGTCTTGACACTCACCCCCGAGACACAGCAACCTTCCGGCATGCCAGGTGTGGGAGCGCTCCCACACTCTAGCCAAGATTCCGCGCACCAAGCACCCCCGTGTAGCCACCCGGCCAGACCCGCCAGGAACAAAGGAGTTCGCCCCATGCGCACCACCTCCCGCCCCCGTAGAGCCGCTGTCCTCGCCACCGCGGTGCTCGCCTCCTCCGCCCTGCTGCTGACCGCCTGCTCCAGCTCGGCCAAGAGCGGCTCGGACGGTTCCTCGGCGGCGTCCGGCGCGAAGATCACCCTGAACGTCGGCGACTTCGGCACCTTCGGGTACAAGGAGGCCGGCCTGTACGACGAGTACATGGCCGCGCACCCGAACATCACGATCAAGTACGACACCGTCCAGGACGGTCAGAAGTACTGGGACGCGCTGACCACGCACCTCGCCTCGGGCAGTGGTCTGGCCGACATCCAGGCCGTCGAGGTGGGCTACATCGCGCAGGCCACCAACACCCTGGGCGACAAGTTCGTCGACCTGGGCAAGACCGAGGGCATCACCGCGGGCAACTGGCTGGACTGGAAGTCCAAGCAGGCCACCACGTCGAGCGGCTCGCTGATCGGCCTCGGCACCGACATCGGCCCGATGGCGATCTGCTACCGGACCGACCTGTTCCAGCAGGCCGGCCTGCCCACCGACCGCGCCGAGGTCGCCAAGCTGTGGCAGGGCGACTGGTCGAAGTTCGTCGACGCGGGCAAGACCTACCAGGCTGCGGCCCCGGCCGGCACCTTCTTCACCGACTCGGCCAGCGGCCTGTTCAACGCCTCGCTCTCCGCCGAGCCGCAGCAGTACTCGGACGCCAGCGGCAAGCTCGTCTACAAGGACTCGCCGGGCGTGAAGAAGGCCTGGAACATCGCGGTCTCCGCCTCCCAGGCGAAGATCAGCGCGGGCCTGCGCCAGTTCCAGGACAACTGGAACGCGGCCTTCGCCAACGCCAAGTTCGCCACCGTGGTCTGCCCGTCCTGGATGACCGGCATCATCAGCAAGTACTCCGGTGACGCCGGCAAGGGCAAGTGGGACGTCGCGGCCCCGCCGGTCGCCTCCAACTGGGGCGGCGCCTTCCTGACCGTCCCGAAGGCCGGCAAGCACACCAAGGAGGCCGCGGCCCTGGCCGCCTGGCTGACCGCTCCGGAGCAGCAGGCCAAGGTCTTCACCAAGGTCGGCAACCTGCCCTCCACCGTCGGCGGCCTGCAGCAGCCCGCCGTCCAGGGCGCCAAGCAGGAGTACTTCAACAACGCCCCGACCGGCCAGATCTTCGCCGCCACCGCGCAGGCCATCAAGCCCGCCCCGATCGGCGAGCAGGACGGCAACGTGAAGACGATCATCACCGACAACGGCATCCTCGACATCGAGGAGCACGGCACCGACCCGGCCAAGGCCTGGGCCAACGTCACCAAGCTGGTCGACGACAAGGTCGGCCACTGAGTCGGTACGGCCTGCGCCGTCACCGACCCCAACTGCCCGGCCGGGTCCGCCCACCCGGCCGGGCGCCGTTCCGCCGCCCCTCGCCACCCCCGGGAAGGAAACCCCAAGTGGCCACCACCGTCCGCCCCGAGGCGCCGCCCGCCGCCCCGCGGCGCCCCGCCTGGCGCTCCCGCCTGTACCGGTTCGACCTGAAGGCGTCCCCGTACGCCTTCATCGCCCCGTTCTTCCTCTGCTTCGCCGCCTTCGGCCTGTTCCCGCTGATCTGGACCGGCTGGCTGTCCCTGCACTACGTCGACCTGCTGAAGCCCGACGTGATGGAGTGGAAGGGCCTCGGCAACTACACCCGGCTGTGGTCCAACGACCAGTTCTGGACGGCGCTGCGCAACACCTTCACGATCGGGGTGATCTCCACCGTCCCGCAGCTGGCGATGGCGCTCGGGCTGGCGCACCTGCTCAACTTCCGGATGCGCGGGCGGGGTTTCTTCCGGGTGGCGGTGCTCGCTCCCTACGCGACGTCGATCGCCGCCGCCACGCTGGTCTTCGTGCAGCTGTTCAACCCGGACTACGGGATGATCAACTGGCTGCTGAGCTCGGTGGGCATCGACCGCACCGACTGGTACGCCGACACCTGGCCCTCGCAGATCGCCATCTCCACCATCGTCACCTGGCGGTGGACCGGCTACAACGCGCTGATCTACCTGGCCGCGATGCAGGCGGTGCCGAAGGACCTGTACGAGGCGGCCAGCCTGGACGGGGCCAACCGGTGGCAGCAGTTCACCCGGATCACCATCCCGTCGATCCGGCCGACCATCCTGTTCACCATCATCGTCTCCACCATCGGCGCCACCCAGCTGTTCGGTGAGCCGATGCTGTTCGGCGGCGGCGTCGGCGTCAGCGGCGGCTCCGCCCACCAGTTCCAGACGCTCAGCCTCTACATGTACGAACTCGGCTGGCCGAGCCGCCAGTTGGGCCGCGCGTCGGCGGTCGCCTGGACGATGCTGCTGATCCTGCTGCTGATCGGCCTGGTGCAGTACCTGATCACCCGTTACCGCAAGCGCCACGAGCTGGGAGGCTGACATGGCCGCGACCCTGTCCACCCCCTCCTCCCGTGAGGCGAAGCCGGACGCCCCGGCGGTCCGCAGCCGCCTGCTGCGCCGCGGGGCCGGCGACCACGACAAGGCCGGCCCGGTGGCCTACGTGCTGCTCGCGATCGCCGCGGTCGTCTCGCTCTTCCCGCTGTACTGGACCTTCGTGGCCGCCAGCAACACCGGCGAGCGGGTGGCCCAGTCGCCGCCGCCGCTGCTGCCCAGCGGCGAGCTGTGGACCAACGTCACCACCGCCTGGGACCAGGCCGACATGGGCACCGCGCTGCTCAACTCCACCGTGGTGGCGGGCTGCGTCGCGCTCTCCACGGTGCTGTTCTCCACGCTGGCCGGCTTCGCCTTCGCCAAGCTGCGCTTCCGCGGCCGCAACGCGCTGCTGACCCTGGTGGTGGCGACCATGACCATCCCGCCGCAGCTCAGCGTGATCCCGTTGTACCGGATCGTCACGAAGCTGGACTGGGGCAACCACCTGCAGGCCGTGATCCTGCCCTCGCTGGTGGCCGCGTTCGGCGTGTTCTTCATGCGCCAGTTCCTGTCCGAGGCGCTGCCGTTCGAGCTGATCGAGGCGGCCCGGGTGGACGGTGCGAACAGCCTGCGGATCATCTGGCACGTGGTCTTCCCGGTGGCCCGGCCCGCGATGGCGGTGCTCGGCATGCTGGTCTTCGTCCAGTCCTGGAACGACTTCTTCTGGCCCTTCGTGGTCCTCACCCAGCAGAACCCGACCGTGCAGGTGGCGCTCTCCGCGATCGGCGGCGGCAGCGGCCACGACATCAACCAGGCCGTGATCATGACCGGCGCGCTGGTGGGCACGCTGCCGCTCCTGCTGATCTTCGCTGTTCTGGGGAAGCACATAGTCGGCGGGATCACGTCCGGCGCCGTCAAGAGCTGACCCTCGAACGACCCCGGCACCGCCCGCCCTGTCCACCCTCCAGCCATGGGAGCGCTCCCGTATGACCATGACCGATCCGTCCACCGCCGCCCACTCCGCAGCGGCGGCCCCCCGGACGGCCTTCCCGCCCGGCTTCGCCTTCGGCGCGGCCACCGCCGCCTACCAGATCGAGGGCGCGGCCGCCCTGGACGGCCGGACGCCGTCCATCTGGGACGCCTTCAGCCACACCCCCGGCAAGGTGCTGAACGGCGACACCGGCGACATCGCGGTGGACCACTACCACCGCTTCCGCGAGGACGTCCGGCTGATGGCCGACCTCGGCCTCACCTCCTACCGCTTCTCGCTGTCCTGGCCCCGGATCCAGCCCACCGGCCGCGGACCGGCCGTCGAACGCGGCCTCGACTTCTACCGCAACCTGGTCGACACCCTCCTCGAACACGGCATCTCCCCCGTCGCCACGCTCTACCACTGGGACCTCCCGCAGGACCTGGAGGACGCCGGCGGCTGGCCCGTCCGCGAGACCGCCCACCGCTTCGCCGAGTACGCCGCACTCGCCGCCCGCGCCCTCGGCGACCGCGTCCCCACCTGGACCACCCTCAACGAGCCCTGGTGCAGCGCCTTCCTCGGCTACGGCTCCGGCGTCCACGCACCCGGCCGCACCAACCCCGCCGACGCCCTCAAAGCCGCCCACCACCTCAACCTCGGCCACGGCCTCGCCGTCGGCGCCCTGCGCGAACTGCTCCCCGCCGACGCCAAGATCTCCGTCTCGCTCAACCTGCACCTGGTCCGGCCGCTCACCGACACCCCCGAGGACCTCGACGCGGCCCGCCGCATCGAGGCCGTCGGCAACCGCATCTGGACCGGCCCGATGTTCGCCGGCGGCTACCCCGACGACCTCAAGAACGACACCGCCTCCATCGTCGACTGGGACGACCTGGTCCGCCCCGGCGACGAAGCCGAGATCGGCCGCCCGATCGACCTGCTCGGCCTCAACTACTACAACCCCACCGTCGTCTCCGCCCCCCGCGACGGCGCCGAGACCGCCGACGCCGCCCACAACGACGGCCACGGCAACAGCGAGCACAGCCCCTGGCCCGGCTCCGAGGACATCGTCTTCCACCTCGCCAACGACGACGTCACCGCCATGGGCTGGCCCATCGACGCCACCGGCCTGTCCGACTCGCTGATCGGCCTGCAGCGCGACTTCGGCCTGCCGCTGCTGGTCACCGAGAACGGCGCCGCCTTCGACGACCAGGTCGGCCCCGACGGCGCCGTCCACGACCCGGAGCGGATCCGCTACGTCGAGCAGCACCTCGCCGCCGTCGCCGACGCGATCGCCGCGGGGGCGGACGTACGGGGCTACTACCTGTGGTCACTCCTCGACAACTTCGAATGGGCCTACGGCTACAGCAAGCGCTTCGGCATCGTCCACGTCGACTACGACACCCAGGTCCGCACCCCCAAATCCAGCGCCCGCTGGTACGCCGAAGTCATCCGCCGCGGCGGCCTCGGCTGAGCCCGCCGGGGTGACGGAGTGTGAGCAACGGGCGTGACTGCGGGGGGTCTCGCTCGTTCTCCCTTGGTGTGCGAGCCAACCACGCGAAGCAGCCGCGACGTTCGGACACCACGCGCCGCCGCTGGGGTCGGCCCGGGGCACTGGCGGCGGGCGGCATGCTCGCCGCCCAGGTGTGGAGCCTCGGCCTCGGCGCCACCGACGCCTGCGCCGCCCCGGCCGGCACCGCTCCGGGCAGCGCCGGCTCGGCCAACACCGGTGCGGTCGGCGGCAGTTCCACCGCGCGCAGCGCCGACGCCGGTACCGCCGACGGCGACCCGGACCTGCTGGGCGATGCCGGGCGGGTGCTGGGCGGCACGACCGTCCGGGGCGCGGTGAGCGACACGGCCGCCGTCCCCGGCGCGGTGAACGGCCTCGCCGGGACGCTGCACCACGGCGCGGTCGCCCAGGTGCTCCACGAGCGGCTCGGCACCGACGAGTTGCCGCTGCCCGGCCAGCGCGCCGACGTCCCTGACGCGTTCGCCATCGCCACCGGGCTGCTGCCCTCGGTCCCGCCGCAGGCCGCCCGTCCCGGGGAACCCGCCCGGGCCTCCCGCTCCCACCCGTCCGCCGGCCGGGGCGAACCGGAGCACCTCGTCCCGACCCAGCGCGGCGGACCGACGCTCGAGCCGACGGGCTTCGCCCGCACCGGCCCCGACGCCGCCGCAGTCCGCCCCGCGACCGTCCGTGACAGCCTCCCGGACGGCTACCCGGCGCCGGCCCCGCCCCTGACGGACGCCGACCCCGACGACGCCCTGGTCACCCTCACCGCCGCCCCGGCCCGCGCCGACAGCGGCGACACCGCCCTCGCCGTCCTGATCCCGATCGCGGCGGGCATGCTGCTCACCGGCGCAGCGATGTACAAGCACCGAGGCCTCCCGGGCGGCCACTGACCCCACGCCCCACGGGGCCCACCCACCGCCCTCCTGCACGGCGGCACCTGTCCCGTCCGCCTCGGCCGAAAGCGCAGGGCGGAGGCGATGGCCGACGCCGCGCGGCGGTACCCGCATCCCTTCCCTTGGCCGAAGGTCGCGGCAGCGACGAGGCGATGCGTGGCGCTCGCCCTCCCGCACGGCGGCACTCCGCATCCCTTCGCTCAGCCGAAGCCTCGCGGCAGCGACGATGCGCGGCACCCCGGCCCCCGCTCAGCCGAAGGCTCGTGGTGGGGGCTCCGGCGACTGCGTCGCGTTGGCGTCCCGGACGGGACTTGCTCCGGCGGTGAAGTCGGCCAGCGGGCGGCCGTGTTCGAGGCGGGCCTGGGCGGCGTCACCGGCGAGGCGACGGGTGAGTTCGGTGAGCGGGAGCGGGGTGTGGGCGGCGGCGAGGATGAGGTTGCCGAAGCGCTTGCCGCGCAGCACGGCCGGGTCGGCGATCAGGCAGACCTCCGGGAAGACCGCCTGCAGGGTGGCCACCTGGCCGCGCGCGAAGGCGAGTTGGCCGCCGTCGGTGATGTTGGCGGTGTACCGGCCGCCGGGGGCGAGGACCCGCGCGGCGTGTTCGGCGAACTCGACCGTGGTGCAGTGCGCGGGGACCCGGGCCCCGGCGAAGACGTCGGCGATGACCAGGTCGGTGGAGCCGTCGGGGGTGCGTTCCAGCACGGCGCGGGCGTCGGCGCCGCGGACCTTGATCTGCCAGGTGCGGTCGAGCGGCAGCTCGGCGCGGACCAGTTCGGTGAGTGCGGTGTCGAGTTCGGCGACCTGCTGGCGGGAGCGCGGCCGGGTGGCGGCGGTGTAGCGCGCCAGGGTGAGCGCGCCGCCGCCGAGGTGCAGGGCGCTGATCGGCTGCCGTTCGGGTGCGGCGAGGTCGATCAGGTGGCCGATCCGTCGCTGGTACTCGAAGCCCAGCCAGCCGGGGTCGGCGAGGTCGACCAGGGACTGGGGGGCGCCGTCGATCAGCAGTTCCCAGGCGTGCGGGCGGTCCCGGTCGGGGCGCAGTTCGGCGGTGCCGGATCCGACGGGGGCGGTCAGCGGGCCGTCGGTGCGTGCGCGGCCGGGGACGGGGGTGGTGCGGGGTCGGCCCATGCGGACCATTATCGCCGCCGCTGACGGTGGGTGATCGGGGCTGCTCGGTGCGGGGTCGCGAGGTCCGCCCGCTGAGATGCCGCTTGCATGTCAACTTCCGGGCCGGAAAAGTTTCCTGATGGCCAGTCAGGGCGGTCAGGATGCGGCTCAGAGCGGGCCGAGGCCACCGGCGGTGAGCGTGGTGGCGGCTTCGCAGAGGGCGGAGCGCAGCACCCAGGCATCGGTGGGGCGGGCGTACGGCTGCGGGCCGGAGGGCGGCATGATCCAGCGCGGGTCGGTGGGCGGGAGCAGGTCGGCCCCGGCGGTACAGGTCGAACCGGGCAGGTGCCAGCCGAGGGCGGTGCCGGCCGGGACCAGGAAGGCGATGGCGGCGCCGGTCGTGGTCTGCTGCACGGCTCCGCAGGCGCGGCGCAGCCGGAGGATGTCGACGGTCTCCAGTCCGTGCCGGACGGGCACGGTGACGGTGTCGTACCCGGTGGTGCAGCCCGCGGCGTACCCGCTGACGTCCGGGACGGACCGCAGGGCGGGGGCGGGCGGGCGCCGGTACTGCGGTACTCCGGTGGCCATGGGGGACCTCCTGTCACCTCGGGCTGCTCGGAAACCGGGCGATTTCCCGTCACCCGACCGTGCGACGGGGAACCGGTGCGGGAGGGGGTCCGCGCGCTCGGCGTCCATGTATCAGGACAACGCGGAACCGGTCGACCAGGCCACGGCCTGCCGTACAGCAAGCCATGGCATTTCATGGCACAACCCGGCAACCACGTCCGGATTGTCCGCAATTGGGACCGCCTCCCTCTGCGACGCGCCGTGTTCGTCCGGTGACTGCCGGTACTGTCGTGGCGATGCGGCGGCCCTCCCCCAGGGGCCCGCGACCACCCCGGCACGACCTCGGAGTGCAGCATGGCAGCCACGCGATCAGGCGGGTCCCGCCCGGCGGCCGTCCCCAACCAGGCGATGCGCGAACTGCGGGGCGACCTCTCCCCCGGGGAGTTCGCCACCCTGGTCCGCCGGGCCGCCCGGGAGATCGGTGAGCACGTGTCCTGCGACCCGCGCTACGTCGGCCGGGTGGAGTCCGGGGAGATCCGCTGCCCCAACTACGCCTACGAGCGGGTGTTCCGGCACATGTGGCCGGACAGGTCGCTGGCGGACCTCGGGTTCGCGCCGCGCACGACGGTCCGCCGCCGCGCGTCGGCCGACGACCCGGCCGTCCCGGCGCACCCGCCGGACGGTACGCACCATCCTGATGAGGAGAACGACGACGTGCTTCGCCGTACGTTCCTGAGCGGCGGCCCGACCGCCCTGGCGGCGGCGCTCGGCCTGGACCGGCCGGCGTCCGCCGTGCCGCTGACCCCGCCGGAGCGCCGCCGGGTCGGCGCCGCCGAGGTGCGCGGGGTGGAGCAGGCGGTGCGGGACATCCGGTTGCTGGACGACGAGCACGGCGCGGACGCGCTGTTCGAGCTGGCCGGGCAGTCGCTGCGCAGCGCGTACGTGCTGCTCAACGACGGTGACTACGGTGCCGCGACGGAACGCCGGTTGCAGGCCGGCGCCGGTGAACTGGCCATCTCGGTGGGCTGGTTGGCCCACGACTCGAACCGGTTGACGGACGCCAGGTCGTTCTACTCGGAGGCACTGGCGACCGCGCGGATGGCCGGCGACTCCGCCCTGGAGGCGCACGTGTTCTGCAACAGCGCCTTCCTGGCCCGGGACGCCGGCCGCCCGCGGGAGGCGCTGCGGGCCGCCCAGGCCGGGCAGGCGGCAGCCCGGGGGCTGGGTTCGGACCGGCTGCTGTCGCTGCTGTCGATGCGGGAGGCCGGCGGCTGGGCGCTGCTCGGCGACCGGTCGGCCTGCGAGCGGTCGCTGACCCGGGCGTACGCGCTGTTCGACAAGGGCGAGTCGGACGCCGACCCGGAGTGGATGACCTTCTTCGGCGACGCCGAGCTGGCCGGGCTGGAGGCGCAGTGCTGGTCGGCGCTGGGCGAGTGGGACCTGGCCGGCCTGCGCGCCGAGCGGGCGGTGCGGTTGCAGGAGCCGCACTTCGTCCGCAACCGGGTGCTGTACACCGCCGAGTTGGCGCACGACCGGCTGGGCCGGGGCGACCTGGCCGGCGCCGCCGAGCAGGGGTCGGCGGCGGTGGCGCTGCTCGACCGGGTCCGCTCGGCCCGGATCCGCGGCATGCTGGCGGCCACCGCCGACCGGCTGCGCGGCCACGACGCGGTCCCGGAGGTGCGGGCGTTCCTCGGCGCGTACGACGGGGCGCTGGCCGCGGCGTAGCCTCCGGGGATCAGCCGAGCTGTTCCAGGTGGCTGTGGTCGTTCCAGACCTCCACCGCGGGCAGCCCGTACTCCCAGCTCAGCACGGAGAGCGCGGCGGTGCCGAGCTTGAGCCGCTGGCCGTACTCGGGGGGCAGGCCGAGCCACCGGGCGGTGAGGATGCGCAGCAGGTGGCCGTGGGCGAACAGCACGACCTCGCAGTCGGCGGCGTGCATGGTGGTGGTCTCGGGGTTCGGGACGCCGTGCCGGTCGTTGAGTTCGGCGAGGAACGCGTCGACCCGGGCGGCGACCTCGGACAGCTTCTCGCCGCCGGGGACGCCGTCGCGCCAGATCAGCCAGCCCGGCTGGTCGGTGGCGCGGATGTCGGTGCCGGTGCGGCCCTCGTACTGGCCGTAGTCCCACTCCAGCAGTTCGGGGCGGTCCACGGCGCGGTCGCCGAAGCCGGCCAGCTCGGCGGTCTCCCGGGCGCGGGAGAGCGGGCTGGTGTAGACGACGGCCTCGGGCAGTCCGTTCCACGGGGCGCGGGCCAGGCGTTCGCCGAGTGCGCGGGCCATCTCGCGCCCCTCGTCGGTGAGCGGGACGTCGGTGCGGCCGGTGTGCCGGCCGGTGGCCGACCAGGAGGTCTCGCCGTGGCGGACCAGCACGATGCGGGCGGGCATGGGGTTTCTCTCCTCGCGGCCGGGGTTCGACCGGTCTCGCCTTCGCGGACCGACGGGCCCATGATCCCGCACCGGCCGCGCCGCTTCGACCGGCGGGCTCCGCTTTGTCCGTGTCGGATGCGAGACTGGGCCGCACCATGAACGTCTCGCACCTGGGGCAGACCTCCCCGCCGCTGCGGCGGCTCTCCGAGCTGCGCGGCCCGGCGCCGCAACGCAGCCTTGACGCCCGTGCCCTCGCCGCGCTCGCCGCCAATCCGGGCTGTCGCCGCCGCGCGCTGCTGGACGCCGCGGGCGTCGACAAGACCGCGCTGGCCCAGCGGCTGGGCCGTCCCGCGCCGTTCGGCCAGTCGCCGTTCGCGATCCGCCGCGGCCTGCAGTTCGAGTCCCGGTTGAAGCAGGACGGCTACGCGGTGCTGCTGGAGCCGCTGCGCCGCCTGCTCGGCGTGCCGGAGGCCGAGGTGGCCTCGCTCGCGGTACCGGACCTGCTGCCGTCCGCCGCCCCGGCGGTGCGCGCCGAGCGGACGCTGGCGGCGCTGGCCGAGGCCGCGTCCGACCCGGCGGCCTGGACGCTGCTGGACCACCCGATGCTGCGCCTCGAGGTGGCGGGCAGCCCCGCCTACCTGGAGCCGGACGCGGTGGTGGTGCACGGCGGGCGGTGCACCGTGGTCGAGATCAAGTCCTTTCCGGTCCTGGACGGTTCGGCCGACCCGGCGAAGGTCGGCGCGGCCGCCCGGCAGGCCGCGGTGTACGTGCTGGCGCTCCAGGAGGCGGCCGCCCGGCTGGCCGGCCGGGAGGTGTCGGCCGACCCGTACGCGACCCAGGAGCTGCCCGGCGCACCGGAGTTGACGGTACTGCTGGTCTGCCCGCAGGACTTCTCCAACCGCCCGGTCGCGGTGCCGGTCGACGTGCGCCGCGAACTGTCCACCACCCGGCGGCAGTTGTCCCGGCTGACCCGGATCGAGGAGTTGCTGGCGGCGCTCCCCGACGGGGTCACCTTCGATCTGGCGCCGGACGACTCGGGCGCCCCGACCCGGCCGACCGGCGAACTCGCCGAGGCGGTCGCCGCGGTGCCCGCGGCGTACGGGCCGGAGTGTATCTCCACCTGCGAGTTGGGCTTCCACTGCCGCTCGCAGGCGCGCTGCTCGGGCGCGGTGGAGCAGCTCGGCCGCGGGGTGCGCGGCGAGCTGGGGTCGCTGCGCACCGTGGAGGCCGCGCTGGAGGCGGCCGCGCAGGGCGGCGCGGAGGGCCTGGAGCCGTCGCTCTTCGCCGAGTTGGGGCTGGACGAGGCGGCCGAGCGGCTGGCGTACGCGGCCCGGCTGCGGGCGGAGGCGCTGGCCGCGGGGGGCGTGCGGTGAGCCTGCTCGCCACGCTGGCCCGGCTGGAGTCGGTGCGGTCGGGGCGGGCGGAGCCGCTGGCGACCGTCCGGCACCGGCACCTGTCGGAGCGTCCGATGGTGCTGGTCCCGCTGGCGGCGGCCGGCGAGGCGGGCGCGCCGCTGGCGGTGCTGCTCGGCACCGATCCGGACGCGCCGCGCCTGCACCTGGTGCCGCAGCCGCTGAACCGCACCCAGCGCGCGGAGTTCCTGGCCGGCCTCGCGGCCGACCTGCTGCCGTACCTGGAGTCCTTCGGCGCCGAGGTGGAGTTGCTGGAGGGCTCCGAGAAGGACCCGGTCAGCGGCGAGAAGGTGCCGGTGGTCCGGGAGTTGTGCGCGGACGCGCCGCAGCTGCTGGTGCCGAACGCGGCGGGTGTGGCGCACCTGGCGCTGCTCGGCCGCTCCACGCGGTTCCGCCGCACGGTGGAGGACGCCGACCCGGGCGAGTACCCGGCGCCCACCCAGGTACCGCTGCTGGGGCGGTGGTTGACGCATCTGACCGACCGCTCCCAGGTGCCGGGCTCCTCGCTGCTGCTGCCGATGACCGGGCTGCTGGCCCGGCACTGGGCGACCGGCCAGTCCACCCTGGAGGACCAGCACCTGGCCGCCCAACTCGCCTGGCACCGCCCGCCGGTGGGCCTGGAGCCGGCGACCACCGGACCGGCCGCCGCCGAGTGGGTGGAGTCCGCACGGGACGAGGACGGCGGGCTGCTCCACCCGCCGGCCGGACCGGCGACCGATCCGCGCTTCGACGAGCGCGTCCTGGCCCCGGCGATCCTGCGCCACGACGCGGCGCTGGCCGCCTGGCAGCGCGCCCAGGACGCCGCGGACCCGGCGGAGGCCGAGCGTTCGGCCCGGCTGATCGAGCAGGCCCGCGCCCAGCTCGCGGCGGTGCTGCACGCCGCCGCGCTGCCGACCTGGCGGGACGTCTGGCAGGGCGTGGAGCTGCTGCGCACCCTGCCGCCGGCCGGGCACCTCGCGGACCGCTGGGAGGGCGACCGCTGGTCGTACACCATGCACCGGGACCGGGTGGCGGCCGGCGAACCGCCGCAGCCGCGCCGGGACGACGCGGTGACCGCGGCCCGCAAGCTGGCCCAGCGCGAGCGGGAGCAGGCCAAGTTGGAGATCCAGGAGGCGCTGGACGACCCGCTGGCGATGGCGGAGCGCCGGCTGTCCGGCGAGGCCTTCGCGGGCGAGGTCGCCGAGGTGGTCCCGGAGTGGACCGAGGGCCGCTCCCCGAAGCCGCGCCCGCTGCTGGTGGTGCGCACCGCGGACCGCCCGCACGCCGACCCGGGCCGGGAGGTGTTCCGCGCCCACGCCGAGCCCGCCCAGCGGGCGGAGATCGTCTCGTCCGCACCGGGCGAGGTGGTGGTGCGCCTGCTCTCCGGGATGGGCCGCAGGCGCGACCCCGAGCCCGGCAGCGTCCCCGAGCCCGGTACCCCCGTGGTGTTCACGCTGTTCGAGCTGGCGCCGCGGCAGTCCGCACCGCTGCCGGAGCCGGCCGACACCCCGTGGACGCACGGCGGACCTCCGCCGGCCGGGGAGGATTCACCGGCCGGTGCCGACGAGTGGGAATGATCGACGGATGACGAGCCTCGATGGAGAGCTGGTGACTGACCGTCAGGACCTGCTTCCTGAATCGGAGTTGACGCCCGGCCAGGCCGCCGACGCGGCGGTGGCGGGGATCCTGCGCGCCGTGGTGCACCCCGAGCCGGGGGCGCCGCGCGGGGTGGTGGTGGACTCCCCGCCGGGCGCGGGCAAGTCGACGCTGGTGGTCCGGGCGGCCCGCGAACTCGTCGCCGCGGGCGAGCGGTTGATGATCGTGGCGCAGACCAACAGCCAGGTGGACGACCTGGTGGACCGGCTGGCCGCCAAGGCCCCCGAGGTGTCGATCGGCCGCCTGCACGCGAGCGACTCCCGCCCGGCCCCGGAGGCGCTGCGCCACCCGAACGTCACCGCGGCGGACAAGGTCGCGGCGCTGCTGGAGCAGGACGTGGTGATCTCCACCGCGGCGAAGTGGCAGTGGGTGCGCACCGAGCAGCCGTGGCGGCACGCGATCGTCGACGAGGCGTACCAGATGCGCTCGGACGCCCTGCTGGCCGTGGCCCGCCTGTTCGAGCGCGCCCTGTTCGTCGGCGACCCCGGCCAGCTCGACCCGTTCACCGTGGTCGGCACCGACCAGTGGGCGGGCCTGTCCTACGACCCGTCGGGCTCCGCCGTGGTCACCCTGCTCGCCCACAACCCGGCGATCCGGCCGCACCGCCTCCCGGTCTCCTGGCGCCTGCCCGCCTCGGCGGCGCCGCTGATCTCCTCCGCCTTCTACCCCTACACCCCCTTCCGCTCCGGCACCGGCCCCGGCGACCGGACGCTGACCGCCGCCGTGCGGGCGGACGGCTCCGCGGTCGACGCCGCCATCGACGAGGCCGCGGCCTCCGGCTGGGCCCTGCTCGAACTCCCCGCCCGGCACACCGTCCGCACGGACGCCCAGGCCGTCGCCGCCGTCGCGCTGACCGTGCAACGGCTGCTCGCCCGCCGGCTGACGGCCCGTTCGGAGCAGGGCGCCACCCCGCTCACCCCCGGCCGGGTGGCGGTCGGCACCGCCCACCGGGACCAGGCCGCCGCGGTCCGCGCGGAACTCGCCCGGCTCGGCGTCCCCGTCGACCCCGCCGAGGGCGAGGCCGTGACGGTGGACACCGCGAACCGGTTGCAGGGCCGCGAGTACGACGTCACCGTGGTGCTCCACCCGCTCTCCGGGCGCCCCGACGCCACCGCGTTCCACCTGGAGACCGGCCGCCTCTGCGTCCTGGCCTCCCGACACCGCCACGCCTGCATCGTGGTCGCCCGCGCGGGCATCGCCGAACTCCTCGACGAACACCCCGCCACCGACCCCGTCCAACTGGGCGTCGCCGTCAAGTTCCCCGACGGCTGGGAGGCGAACCACGCGGTGCTGGCCCATCTCCACAGACACAGAGTCGCTGTCTAGGTGTATTGACCTGAAGCGTTGTTGACGCGGCTGATCGGCGGTTGGCCTCCGAGTGCGGTGTGGCTGCGATGGTAGTTGTAGGCGTGGAGGA
>NZ_JBFAQR010000067.1:0-38327 GCF_040678815.1 Kitasatospora sp. NPDC049285
CGCCCGGTTACATTCCGAACCCGGAAGCTAAGCCTCATAGCGCCGATGGTACTGCAGGGGGGACCCTGTGGGAGAGTAGGACGCCGCCGAACAATTCTTCATAGGCCGAGGCCCCAGCGATTCGCTGGGGCCTCGGCCTTTTTTGTTTGGTTTTCAGCAGGACAGACAGCCGGCCGAGGCGGTTCGGGCACCAGACGCGGTGCCGTACCGGATGCCGGACAATGGACAACACGGACGTTCCGGACCAAGCGGTCCGGGAGGCGTCCGGCCCCGCGCTGGTGTCGTAGACGGCACGTGGCGCCCCGAACGCTCGCAGTAAGCAGACAGAGGAGTCACCAGCATGTCGAACCCGCCCCAGGACCGGCCCGAGCGCCGCAATGACGGTGGCCGGGGGTACGAGCCCCGGTCGCGTGGGGGCTGGTCGAACGACCGTGGCCCGCGTCGTGACGACCGTGGCGAAGGCGGCGGCTACCGCGGCCGGGACGACCGTGGTGACCGCGGTGGGTACCGCGGCCGTGACGACCGCCCGTCCGGCGGCGGTGGCTACGGCCGTGACGACCGCCAGCAGGGTGGCGGTTACCGGGGTCGGGACGACCGTCCCCAGGGTGGCGGCGGCTACCGTCCCCGTGAGGACCGTCCGCAGGGCGGTGGCGGCTACCGCGGCCGTGACGACCGTCCGCAGAGCTTCGACCGGGGTGGCGAGCGCGGTGGGTACCGTGGCCGCGACGACCGTCCGCAGGGCGGTGGCGGCTACCGTCCGCGTGAGGACCGTCCGCAGGGCGGGGGTGGCTTCCGTCCGCGTGAGGACCGTCCGCAGGGCGGGGGTGGCTTCCGTCCGCGTGAGGACCGTCCGCAGGGTGGTGGCGGTTACCGGGGTCGGGATGACCGTCCGCAGGGCGGTGGCGGGTTCCGTTCGCGGGACGACCGTCCGCAGGGCGGTGGCTACCGTCCCCGTGAGGACCGTCCGTTCACCCGGGACCGGGATGACCGTGGTGGCTTCGAGCGTCGGGACGACCGTCCGCAGGGCGGTGGCTACCGTCCCCGTGAGGACCGTCCGCAGAGCTTCGACCGGGGTGGCGAGCGCGGTGGGTACCGTGGCCGCGACGACCGTCCCCAGGGCGGCGGCGGCTACCGTCCCCGTGAGGACCGTCCGCAGGGTGGTGGCGGTTACCGGGGTCGGGATGACCGTCCGCAGGGCGGTGGCGGGTTCCGTCCGCGTGAGGACCGTCCGCAGGGTGGTGGCTTCCGTTCCCGGGATGACCGTCCGCAGGGTGGCGGCGGCTACCGTCCCCGTGAGGACCGTCCGTTCACCCGGGACCGGGACGACCGCGGTGGGTTCGAGCGGCGCGATGACCGCCGGGATGACCGTGGTGGGTTCGAGCGTCGGGACGACCGTCCGCAGGGCGGTGGCTACCGTCCCCGTGAGGACCGTCCGCAGAGCTTCGACCGGGGTGGCGAGCGCGGTGGGTACCGTGGCCGCGAGGACCGTCCCCAGGGCGGCGGCTACCGCGGCCGCGACGACCGTCCCCAGGGCGGCGGCTACCGCGGCCGGGACGACCGTCCGCAGGGCGGCGGTGGGTACCGTGGCCGCGAGGACCGTCCCCAGGGCGGCGGCTACCGCCGGCGCGACGACCGGTCGCAGGGTGGCGGGTTCCGTGGCCGGGACGACCGGGGTGGCCGTGACGACCGCGGCGGGTTCCGCCGGGAGTACGACGAGCGCCAGCTGGAGCCGGTGAAGCGGCTGCCGATTCCGGACGACGTGACCGGGTTCGAGATCGACGCGGACGTGCGGCAGGACCTGAAGAGCCTGCCGAAGACGCTCGCGGACGACGTCGCGCGGAACCTGGTGATGGTGGCCCGCCTGCTCGACAGCGAGCCGGAGGAGGCCTACAACTACTCGCGGGTCGCGCTGCGGCTGGCGTCGCGGGTGGCGAGCGTGCGCGAGGCGGCCGGTTTCGCGTCGTACATGACGCAGCGGTACGCGGAGGCGCTGACGGAGTTCCGGGCGGCGAAGCGGATGACCGGGCGGGCGGACCTGTGGCCGGTGATGGCTGACTGCGAGCGTGGTCTGGGTCGTCCGGAGCGGGCGCTGACGATGGCCGGCGAGCCCGAGGTGAAGCAGCTGGACAAGGCCGGCCAGGTCGAGATGCGGCTGGTCGCGGCCGGTGCCCGGGCTGACCTCGAGCAGTTCGACGCGGCCGTGGTGACGCTGCAGAGCCCCGAGCTGGCGTCCTCGGCGATCCACCCGTGGACGGCGCGGCTGCGGTACGCGTACGCCGACGCGCTGATCGCGGCGGGCCGTGAGGACGAGGCCCGGGAGTGGTTCGTGAAGGCCGTCGAGGCGGACACGGACGGCACCACCAACGCGGCGGAGCGGCTGGCCGAGATCGACGGCATCGAGTTCACCGACGCGCTGGACGAGGACGCCGAGCACGAGGACGACGCGGCGGAGGCCCCGGCGCGTCGGCAGATCGACAAGGACGACATCGGCGACGACCGGATGATCTTCGAGGACGAGGAGGACGTCGAGGAGTTCTACGACGAGGACGACCTCGAGGTCGACGAGGACTACGACGAGTCGGAGTTCAAGGACCAGCCGAAGGGCTGAGTCCGTCCGGCGTCGGATTCCTGACGCGTGATCAGAAGGCCCCCGCTCCGGGACGGAGCGGGGGCCTTCTGCGTGGTGGCGCCGGCGCGGGTCAGCCGAGGGTGAGGGAGCGCAGGACCAGGCCGGTGGCGGGCTTGGGGCCGAAGGAGGTGGACTTGCGCGGCATGGTGACGCCCTGCTCGGCGAGCCGGCGGACGACGCGTTCCTCGACCGGGTGGAGCAGCACGGCGGTGCCGCCGGTGCGGGCGGCCTCGCGGACGGCGGCCTCGGCGGAGTGCAGGTAGCCGATGTGCTCGGGGCTGTCGGGGATCCGCCAGGTGCGGTCGAGCAGGACCTCGTGCAGGACGGTGGCGTCGAGACGGCGCCATTCCTCGGGGCGGTCGGTGCGGACGGCGGTGGCGAGGGTCTTCTCGTCGGGGCCGGTGACCAGGGTGTAGCGGTGGTCGCCGGCGGTGAGCAGGAAGGCGTTGGGTGCGTCGGGTTCGGCGCCGCGGGCCTCGGCGAGCACCTTGAGGGCGTCGGGGAGGGGGACGTCGAGCTCGGTGGTCCGCCAGACGGCGGGGTCGAGGGCGGCGAGGGCGTCGTGCAGCGGGAGGCGCTGGAGGACGCGGTGGATGGCGCGGACCCGCAGCGGGTAGCGGTCGGTGTCGACCAGCAGGACCAGGCCGCGGTCCCAGGGGCTGCGCGGCAGGTGGCGGTGTTCGCGCTGCAGGCGCAGGTACATCTCCCAGCGGTGGTGGCCGTCGGCGATCAGGGCGCGGCAGGTGGCCAGGTCGCGGCTGATCTCGGCGAGTTCGGTGGCCTCGGTGATGGCCCAGAGCCGGTGGTGGGTGCCGTCGCTGGTGGTGGTGGCGAGCAGCGGGGCGCCGCTGACGGCGCGTTCGATCGCGGCGGCGGCGCGGCCGTTGCCGCGGTAGGTGAGCAGCAGCGGTTCGAGGTTGGCGCGGGTGGTGCGCATCAGGCCGACCCGGTCGGCGACGGGTTTGGGCATGACGTCCTCGTGCGGGAGGACGACGCCGGCTTCGGGGCCGCTGACGGCGAGGGCTCCGATCAGTCCGCGTTGGAGGGATTCGCGGCCGCCGGTGGTGGTGCGCTGCTCGTAGACGTAGAGCGCGGGCCGCGGGTCGGCGACCAGGACGCCCTCGCGCTGCCAGTCGTGCAGCAGGCGGGCGGCGTGCCGGTAGCGGGTGTCGCGGTCGGGGCGGTCGCCGGCGTCCTCGGGTTCGGGGCGGGGCAGGATGAGGCGGACGATGTTGTGCGGGTCCGCGGTCTCGAGGTCGAGGCGTCGTCCGGGGTCGACCACGTCGTAGGGCGGTGAGGTCACGGCGGCCAGGCCGCCGACCTTGTGCGGGTCGTAGCGCAGACCGCGGAACGGGGACAGGGACAGCCCAGCGGTGGCGACGTGCCCGGGGTCTCCGGGGCCGCCCGAGGGCTCAGCGCCGCTTTCGGCACGGGGGGCACTCATCTTGGGCATGTTAGTCGGGTAGTCCTTGTTGGGAGATCACGATGTGCCAGGCCGTCCAGGTCGTGGCGGGCTGGTGGAGAGCGGGGCGAGCACGGTGACCGGTGGTGGTCGTGAGCACGGGCGTTCGAACGACGACAGCGCGGGCCGGGTGGAGGGCATTCCCGGTGGCGGGGTGAATGGTACGGAGCCGGTGGGCGGGGCGGAGGATGTGGACGGTGGCGGCGAGGTGAATGGTGCGGCGGGCCTGCCGGAGGGCGGGGTGTACGACTGGTTCCGGCGCGGGGTGCGCTTGTTGGAGGAGCGGCATCCGGCGGCCGCGGTGCAGTTGCTGGTGCGGGCGGCGGAGGCGGAGCCGGGGTCGCGGTCGATCCGGGAGGCGTTGGCGCGGGCGCAGTTCGACGCGGGGCACCATGCGGCGGCGTTGGAGAACTTCCGGGCGGTGGCGTTGGCCGATCCGTCGGACGACTACGCTCAGTTCGGCTGGGGCGTGGCCGCGGCCCGGCTGGGGGACTTCGAGACCTCGGCCGAGCACCTGGCGCTGGCGGTGGCGATGCAGCCGTCCAACGCGCACTACAGGTCGGCGCTGCGGCAGACCAGGGCGACGCTCGCGGCGCGGGCGGGGGCGTGGGGTCCGCTGCTGCCGGGGGCGCCGGGGTTCCTGGCGCCGCCGGAGGAGCCGGGCGACGACGCCCGGGCCGGGCACGGCGGGTGACGGTGTGTCACCTTTCGTCGGCCGCGATGACGAATGACGGCGGATGACGGGACGAGGTAGAGCAGGATGACGGAGAACGCCGGCGAGGTCTGGACCGCTCCGGGAGGCAGCGCGCAGCCGCTGACCGCGGTGTACGACACGGCGCTGCTGGATCTGGACGGTGTGGTGTACGCCGGTCCGGATGCGATCGAGTACGCGGTGGAGTCGCTGGAGCGGGCCCGGGAGGCGGGGATGCGGTTGGCGTACGTCACCAACAACGCCTCGCGTCCGCCGCGGGTGGTGGCCGCGCACCTGACCGAGTTGGGGGTGCCGGCCGAGCCCGGGGACGTGATCAACTCGGCGCAGGCGGCGGCCCGGCTGGTGTCGGAGCGGGTGCCGGCGGGGTCGCGGGTGTTGGTGGTCGGCGGCGCGGGCTTGGTGGAGGCGGTGACCGAGCGGGGTCTGGTGCCGGTGCGTTCGCTGGACGAGGACCCGGCGGCGGTGGTGCAGGGCTACGACCCGACGGTGGGGTGGACGGATCTGGCGGAGGCCTCGTACGCGGTGGGCCGGGGCCTGCCGTGGGTGGCGTCGAACACCGACCTGTCGATCCCGACCGCGCGGGGCATCGCGCCGGGCAACGGCACGCTGGTGGCGGCGGTGGCCGCGGCGACGGGCGTCCAGCCGGAGGTGGCGGGCAAGCCGCTGCCGCCGATGCACCGGGAGACGGTGCTGCGGACGGGTGCGAAGCGTCCGCTGGTGGTGGGGGACCGGTTGGACACCGACATCGAGGGCGCGTTCAACGGCGGCGTGGACAGCCTGCTGGTGTTCACCGGGGTGACCACGGTGGAGTTGCTGCTGGCGGCGCCGGTGCAGCACCGTCCGACGTACCTGTCGCAGGACCTGCGCGGGCTGCTGGAGCCGCAGCCGGAGGTCGCGCCGGTCGGGGCCGGTGCGTTCCGCTGCGGCGGCTGGGAGGCCCGGGTGGACTCCGGTGCGCTGGCGCTGACCGGTGGGGGCGAGCGGATGGACGCGATCCGGGCGCTGTGCGCGGCGGCCTGGACGCACGCGGACGCGACCGGCGAGGTGCCGGACGGTGCGAAGGCGCTCGCGTCGCTGTGACGGCCGGGTGGCCTGCCGCCGCTAGGGGCGGAGCGGCGGCGGGTACACCGGGGCGGGGGGACCGGTGGCGGCCTGCGGGGCGCCGTCCGGTCGACGGTTCTGCCGATGAGGGGGAGATCGGTGGCGAGTCGGTGGCAGGCCTCGGCGCTGGCCGCGTGTGCGGTGCTGGTCGCGGTGGTGTGTACGGCGGAGCCGGTGGGCCGGGCGGACGGGGTGGGGGGCGGGCATCCGCGGGTGTACCGGCCGGAGCAGTGGGCGGATCTGAACGCGAAGCTGCGCGAGCACGTCGGCGTGGGGCCGAATCCGCTGGTGGACGGCACCCAGCGCCTGGTCTACCGGGACCGGTACGCGGCGTCGTTCACGTTCACGACGGTGGACGGCTCCTGGTGCTTCGGCACCATCCGGATCGAGGACGGGTGGATGTCGGTCTGCTATCCGCCGGGCGGCCCCGAGCCGGACGCCGAGCCTTCGGCCTCGCGGTCGTACTTCGACGCCGCCCACACCCACGGCGCGGGCGGGCCGTGGATGCAGGCGGTCATCACCACCCACGAGGAGCTGCTGGGATTCGACTGCGGCGGCCACCCGGCGCTGCTGGTTCCGTTCGGACCGGACCCGTCGTCGTCCGATCCGCGCCGCGCCTACGCGGTCCTGACGGACCGTCGGCTGACGGGCCGGGCGGTGCTGCGGGTGCACCGGGCCGCCGGGGACGCGGTGGAGCTGATGCCGTTGCCCGACCCCGGCGAGGTCGGGCCCGACCAGCTGTGGGTGTGCTGACCGAAGCCCCGGCTCAGAGCAGGCTGCGCAGGCGCAGCAGGTCGCGGAAGCTCGCGTCGAGCTTGAGGCGGCCGGTGGCCCAGGCGGTGGGGAACGGGAGCTTGCCGTCGACCAGGGCGACCAGGTCGTCGCCGGTGGTGGTGAGGCGGATGTCGGCCTTGGTGAGCGGCGCGCCGGGGGACTCGACGATGTCGGCCAGTCGACCCTCGGTGAGACGGCCGGAGAAGGTCAGGTCGAGGTCGAGCAGGTGGCAGCTGAGCGAGCGGTCGAGGGCGGCGGCCTTCTGCACGTTGCCGTCGGCGGCGGCGAGGTTGCGGCTGAGCTGCTCCAGTGCGGCGCGGCACTCCTCGATGGTGGCCATGTCTGCGGCTTGCTCCCGTCGGTGGTCGTTCGACCCTCCACGCTAGCGCAGGGCGCACGGCGGGGGCCGGGAGGCGGTAGCGTCGGTGCCGGGCAGCCCGAAAGGCAGTCAGTCGGTAAGGCAGTCGGTAGGACGGTCGGAGCGGCGAGGAGGCGTACGGATGCTGCGGGATGCGGTGCGGGGCGTGGTGGTGGTCGCGGCGGAGTTCGCCGAGGAGGCGGGCCGGCGGGTGCTGGGTGCCGCGGAGGAGCTGCTGCAGCGCGGCCAACTCGGCCCTGTGGTGGACCAGTTGCGTACCCTCGCGGAGGAGACGGTGACGGCCGGCCGGGCCGGCGTCGACCTGGTCGGCGGGGTGGCACGGAGCGAGGCCGAGCGGGTCTTCGAGCGGGTCGGCGATCAGGTGGTGAAGGTGGGCGTGGTGCTCAGCTTCCTGGAGTCGAAGCTCCGCGAGGTCGATCAGGAGGCGCCGGCGGAGGAGCAGCCGGCCGCCGCTCCCGAGGAGCCGCCGGTCCGTCCGGCGGCCCGTGCGCAGGGGCTGTTCGACGCGGGGTGGGACGCCAAGCCGGCTGAGCCCGAGCCGGAGGCGGCGTCCGTGGGGGAGCGGACGGCGGCCGGGCGCAGCGCGGCGAAGCGGACGGCGACGGCGAGGAAGGCCGCGGCGCGCAAGGCCCCGGCGGGTTCGGCGAGCGGCGTGAAGCGGGCGGCGAAGCGCGTGGCGGCCGGGGCGGGTGCTGACGGTGCGTCGGCCGCGCCGCGGAAGGCTGCTGCCAAGCGGGCGACGCCGGGTCAGCCGGCGGCGGCCCGGAAGACCGCGACGGCGCGGGGCGCGGCGACCGGCGGCGCGGATTCTGCGGCGCAGGCACCGGTGAAGAAGACGACTGCGAAGACGGCGGTGAAGAAGACGACCGCGAAGACGGCGGCGACGAAGACGGCGGCGGCGAGGACGGCGACCGCGAAGACGGCGGCGTCGGGCAGGACGGCTTCGGACACGTCGACCGCGAAGACGGCGGCGGCGAGGACGACGGCTTCGGGCACTACGGCTGCAGGGACGCCGGCGGCGAAGAAGGCGCCGGCTCGGAAGGCCGCGGCGGCGAAGTCGGCGGTGGGCGAGGCGTCGCCCGGGGCGGGGGCTCCGGCGAAGAAGGCCGCGAGCGGGCGGAAGGCTGCCGCGAAGAAGGCGTCCGGGGGTGGCGGTGGTGAGTGAGCCGGAATGGACCGGGGAGCCCGCGGTGGACGAGGCACTGGCCCGGCTGGGGGAGCTGGGCGGGGTGGGGACGGGGGAGCGGGTCGAGGTGTACGAAGATGTCCATGCGCGGCTTGCCGCGACCTTGGCGGCGTTGGACCGCGAGGGGTGACCGTGGAATGTGGGAGCTGACGTAGTAGTGGCAGTGGCACGACGCCGTCTGGACGCGGAGCTGGTGCGCCGGAACCTGGCCAGGTCGCGGGAGCACGCGAGTGAGCTGATCGCGGCGGGCCGGGTGACGGTGGGCGGGACGGTGGCGACGAAGCCCGCGACGCAGGTGGAGACCGCGGCGGCGGTGGTGGTGGCGAAGGACGACGCGGACCCGGAGTACGTCTCGCGGGGCGGTCACAAGCTGGCCGGGGCGTTCGCGGCGTTCGTGCCGCAGGGCCTGGTGGTCGAGGGCCGGCGGGCGCTGGACGCGGGCGCGTCGACGGGCGGGTTTACCGACGTGCTGCTGCGCGCGGGGGCGGCCGGGGTGCTGGCGGTGGACGTCGGCTACGGGCAGCTCGCGTGGTCGCTGCAGAGTGACGACCGGGTGACGGTGATGGACCGCACCAACGTGCGGGAGCTGACGCCGGAGCTGATCGGCGGTGAGCTGGTGGACCTGGTGGTCGGCGACCTGTCGTTCATCTCGCTGGGCCTGGTGCTGCCGGCCCTCGCGGGCTGTGCGGCGCCGGACGCGGATCTGGTGCTGATGGTGAAGCCGCAGTTCGAGATCGGCAAGGAGCGACTGGGGTCGGGCGGCGTGGTGCGTTCGCCCGAGCTGCGGGCGGAGACGATCCGTCAGGTGGCCGAGCAGGCCTGGCGGCTGGGCCTGGGGGTGCGGGCGGTGACGGCCTCGCCGCTGCCCGGGCCGTCGGGGAACGTGGAGTACTTCCTGTGGCTGCGGCGGGACGCGGCGCAGCTGGATCCGGCCGCCGCTGCCCGGGCTGTGGCCGAGGGGCCCAAGTAGGGTACTTGGCAGACGTCCGAACGCCCCGCAGACTGGCAGGTCGCGACCGGGCCGTGGACGTCCCGGCAGGCGTAGGGAGAGGGCAGCGGGCAATGAGCGATCGTCGTACGGTCTTCCTGATCGCACACACCGGCCGGGAGGCGGCCCTGCGCAGCGTCGAGGGGCTGGTGGACGGCCTGCTGAAGGCGGGGATCCGGATCCGGCTGCTCGCCGCCGAGGCGGTGGGACTGGACCTGCCCGAGGGGGTGGAGCTGGTGCCCGGCGGGCACGGCGCGGCGGACGGCTGCGAGCTGATCCTGGTGGCGGGCGGTGACGGGACGCTGCTGCGCGGGGCGGAGCTGGCCCGCGAGTCGGGGCTGCCGATGCTGGGCATCAACCTGGGTCGGGTGGGCTTCCTCGCGGAGGCCGAGCGGGACGACCTGGCGGTGGTGGTCGAGCGGGTGGTGAAGGGCGACTACGAGGTCGAGGAGCGGATGACGATCGACGTGCTCGTCCGCACCAACGGCGACGTGGTGCACGAGGACTGGGCGCTGAACGAGGCCTCGGTGGAGAAGGCGGCGCGGGAGCGGATGCTGGAGGTGGTCACCGAGGTGGACGGCCGCCCGGTGTCCAACTTCGGCTGCGACGGGGTGGTGCTGTCCACGCCGACCGGGTCGACGGCGTACGCGTTCTCCGGGGGCGGGCCGGTGGTGTGGCCGGAGGTGGAGGCGCTGCTGATGGTGCCGATCTCCGCGCACGCGCTGTTCGCCCGTCCGCTGGTGACCTCGCCGGACTCGGTGCTGGCGGTGGAGGTGCAGCCGAAGACCCCGCACGGGGTGCTGTGGTGCGACGGCCGGCGGTCGGTGGAGCTGCCCGCCGGTGCGCGGGTGGAGGTGCGGCGCGGCAAGACGCCGGTGCGGCTGGCGCGGCTGCACCGCGCGCCGTTCACCGACCGGCTGGTGGCCAAGTTCGCGCTGCCGGTGGCGGGTTGGCGCGGGCGCTCGCAGAACCGCTGATCCGGCGGTGAACTGACGCCGGATCAGCCAGAGGTAAGGGCTTCGACTCAGAGGCTGGGCGGCGGTGCGTCGGCGCCCAGCAGGCTTTCGGTGCGGGCGAGTTCGGCGACGGCGGCGATCCGGTCGAGGGCGTCGGGGACGAGTGCGGCGGGCAGCGTGAGCGGCAGCCGCAGGTACTCCTCGAAGGCGCCGTCGATGCCGAACCGGGCGCCGGAGGCGATCCGCACGCCGGAGCGTTCGCCGGCCCGGGCGAGGGCGCTGGCGGGCAGGCCCGGGGTGGCCGCCCACAGCGCCAGGCCGCCCGGCGGGAGGGTGAACTCCCAGGCGGGGAAGCGCTGCTGGAGCGCCCGGCCGAAGGCGTGGGCGGTGGCGCGCAGTTGCTCGTGGCGCGCGGCGCGGATCGCGGGCAGGTGGTCGGTGAGCAGCCGGGCGGCGATCAGCTGCTCGAGGACCGGGGTGCCGAGGTCGTACAGCGCCCGGTCGGTGGCCAATTTCCGTACCAGGGAGGGTTGTCCGCGCAGCCAGCCGATCCGCAGGCCGGGCCAGAGCACCTTGCCGGCGGAGCCGACGGTGACCACCTGGGCGTCGCGGTCGAGGGCGGCGAGCGGGCGGGGGAGGGCGGATTCGGCGACGTCCCAGCCGAGTTCGGCGCAGGTCTCGTCGGCGATCACGGTGGTGCCGGCGGCGCGGGCGTGGGCGAGCAGGGCGCGGCGCTGGTCCTCGTCGATCAGCGCGCCGGTGGGGTTCTGGAAGTCGGGGATGGTGGACGCCAGTCGGGGTGCGGCGCCGCGGAGCACCCGCTGCCACTGGGCGAGGTCCCAGGTCGTCCGCCCGGTGGGGTCGGTGGCGAACGGGACGGGCACCAGGCGGGCGCCCTGGCGGTCCAGGGCGCGCAGGGTGTTGGCGTAGCCGGGCGCTTCGACGGCGACCCGGTCGCCGCGGCCGAGCAGGGCGTGGTGGACCAGGTGCAGGGCGCTCATCGCGCCGGTGGTGACCAGGATCTGGTCGGGTGCGGTGGGCAGGCCGCGTTCGGTGTAGCGGCGGGCGACGGCCTCGCGCAGCACGGGCAGCCCGGTCGGGTAGTTGCCGTGCCCGGCGGCGTACGCGGGGAGCTGCTCGACCGCGTGGGCGGCGGCCTCGGCGAGTTGCGGCGGGGCGGTGGGGGCGGCCAGGCCGAGGTCGAGGACGGTGTCGTGCTGGTCGGGGGAGACCGGGTGCAGGGCGTCGCCGGGCGGGCGGGTGCCTTCGGGCAGGGCGGTCCAGCTGCCGGCGCCGCGCCGGGAGCGCAGGTAGCCGTCGGCGCGCAGGGCCTCGTAGGCGGCGGCGACGGTGGTGCGGCTGAGCGAGAGTTCGGCGGCGAGTTCGCGTTCGGCGGGCAGCCGGGTGCCGACCGGGAGGCGGCCGTCGGCGACCAGCCGGGAGACCTGGGCGGCGAGGGCGCGGTAGGCGGGGCGGCGGGCCTCGGGCTGCGGGGCGGCGCGCAGCTGCCGGGCGAGCGCGGGCGGGGTCAGCGTGGTGTGCCACTCGGCCACGGTTGCGGTCCACTCGGTTCGGATTGGCCCTGTCGGGATGCTCGGTGGACTGCCCATAGTGCTCTTCGAGGAGCTCTCGGAGCAAGAAGAGGAGTCCACCCCGATGGCCGTGTCCCTGCCCTTTCCCGGCCGGCTCGCCGGACTGTCCGGCCGCCGCCTGCCCCGCCGCCTGGCCCAGCTCGCCGTCGGGCTGACCCTGTACGGCGTCTCGATGGGCCTGATGCTGCGCGCCTCGCTCGGCGGCAACCCGTGGGACGTGCTGCACCAGGGCCTGGCCCGGCACGTCGGCCTCAGCGTCGGCTCCTGGGTGACCGTGGTCGGTGCGCTGGTGCTGCTGCTGTGGATCCCGCTGCGGCAGCGGCCCGGTGTCGGGACGGTCGGCAACGTGCTGGTGCTGGGCGCGGCGATGGACGTCACCCTGCACCTGGTGGCGGCGCCGCACGCGCTGGCGCTGCGGGTGCCGCTGCTGGCCGCCGGGATCCTGCTCAACGCCGTCGCCACCGGCCTGTACATCGGTGCCCGGCTCGGCCCGGGCCCGCGCGACGGGCTGATGACCGGGCTGCACCGCCGCACCGGCCGCTCGGTGCGGCTGATCCGCACCGGCATCGAGGTGACCGTGCTGACGGCGGGCGTCCTGCTCGGCGGCACCTTCGGCGTCGGCACCGTCGCGTACGCGCTGGCGATCGGCCCGCTGGTGCAGGTCCTGCTGCCGCGTCTCGCGGTGCCCGAACCGGCCGCGGCGAGGTAGCCGTCCGCCGCCACTCAGGTGTGAATGGGGCGGCGGTCGTCGCGGAGCGACGGTGGAACCTCGTAAGGTCAGGTCCGTGTTGGACGAAATGCGGATACGGGATCTGGGCGTCATCGACGATGCGGTGGTCGAACTCGCCCCCGGCTTCACCGCCGTCACCGGCGAGACCGGCGCGGGCAAGACCATGGTGGTGACCAGCCTGGGGCTGCTGCTCGGCGGCCGGGCCGACCCGGCGCTGGTGCGCAACGGCTCGGAGCGGGCGGTGGTCGAGGGCCGGCTCTCCCTCGACCCGAAGTCCGCGGTGGTGGCGAGGGCGCTGGAGGCCGGCGCGGAGCTCGACGCCGGCGAACTGCTGATCAGCCGCACCGTCTCCGCGGAGGGCCGCTCCCGGGCGCACGTCGGCGGCCGCTCGGTGCCCGTGGGCCTGCTCGCCGAGCTCGGCGAGGAACTGATCGCCGTGCACGGCCAGACCGACCAGCAGCGCCTGCTGCGCCCGTCCCGGCAGCGCGGCGCGCTCGACCGGTACGCGGGGGAGGCGGTCGCCGAGCCGCTGGGGCGCTACCGGGAGGTGTACCGCCGCCTGCGGGAGGTCTCGGCGACGCTGGAGGAGCTGACCACCCGGGCCCGCGAACGCGCCCAGGAGGCCGACCTGCTGCGCTTCGGGCTGGAGGAGGTCGCCGCCGCCGAACCCGTCGCCGGGGAGGACGTCGAACTCGCCGCCGAGGCCGAACGCCTCGGCCACGCCGACGCGTTGTCCTCCGCCGCGACCCTCGCCCACGCCGCCCTCGCGGGCGACCCCGCCGACCCGGAGGGCGTCGACGCGGGCACCCTGCTGGCCCAGGCCCGGCGCGCCGTCGACGCCGTCCGCCACCACGACGAGCGACTCGCCGGCCTCGCCGAGCGGCTCGGCGAGATCGGCTACCTGCTGGCCGACGTGGCCGGCGACCTCGCCGGGTACGCCGACGACCTGGACGCCGACCCGGTGCGGCTGGCCGCCGTCGAGGACCGCCGCGCCGTCCTCGCCCACCTGGTCCGCAAGTACTCCGGCGGCGAGGGCACCCTCGCCGAGGTGATCGCCTGGGCCGAGGCCGGCTCGGTGCGGCTGCTCGAACTCGACGGCGACGACGAGCGGATCGACGAGCTCGGCGCCCGGGAGACCGAGCTGCGCGCCGAGTTGGCCGACCTGGCGGCCGAGGTGTCCGCCGCCCGGCACGCCGCCGCCGACAAGTTCGCCGCCGCGGTCTCCACCGAACTCGCCGAACTCGCCATGCCGCACGCCCGGGTGACCTTCGCGATCTCCCAGGTCGACGACCTGTCGGGGATCGAGATCGAGGGCCGCACCGTCGCCTACGGCGCGCACGGCGTCGACGAGGTCGAGGTGCTGCTCGCCCCGCACCCCGGCGCGCAGCCCCGCCCGATCGCCAAGGGCGCCTCCGGCGGTGAGCTCTCCCGCGTGATGCTCGCGGTCGAGGTGGTCTTCGCGGGCGCCGACCCGGTGCCGACGTACCTGTTCGACGAGGTCGACGCCGGCGTCGGCGGCAAGGCCGCCGTCGAGATCGGCCGCCGGCTGGCCAAACTCGCCCGCAGCGCCCAGGTCGTGGTGGTCACTCACCTCCCGCAGGTCGCGGCCTTCGCCGACCGGCACCTGGTGGTGGAGAAGACCAACGACGGCACGGTCACCCGGTCCGGTGTGAAGACCCTCAGCGACGAGGAGCGGGTCCGTGAACTCTCCCGCATGCTCGCCGGGTTGGAGGACTCCGAGCTGGGCCGGGCGCACGCCGAGGAACTGCTGGAGGCGGCCCGCACCGCCCGAGCGCGCTGACCCGCCCGGGTCCTGGGCGCAGCGCCCGGGGCCCGGCGACGCGCCCGCATCCGGGGCCGACTGTCCAAGAGCCCGCCCAACCTGGCATCGTGGCGGCTGGACACCGCCAGTTACGAGTCGGAGCGAGACAGACGTGGACCCTTCCGCCGCCCGGGCCGCCGCAGCCCCCCAGCTGCACGTGGTGCTCGTCCTGGCCGCCGCGACCGGCGGGATCGGTGCGCACGTGCGCTCCCTCGCGCAGGGCCTGGTCGCGCACGGGGTGTCGGTGACGGTCTGCGCGCCCGAGGGCACTGACGACCTGTTCGGCTTCAGCAAGGCCGGCGCCCGGCTGCACGTCGTCGACATCACCCCGACCGCCGGCGCCCGCAGTGACGCCACCGCGATCGGCGAACTGCGCCGCGCCTTCACCGGTGCGGACGTGGTGCACGCCCACGGCATGCGGGCCGCGCTGCTGTCAGATCTGGCGCTGCGCACCGCCGGCCGCTTCCCGGGCCTGCGCCCGGAGACCCCGCTGGTGGTCACCTCGCACCACGCGATGCTCGCCACCGGCATGGAGCGGCGGCTGCAGCGGCTGATGGAGCGTCGGGTGGTGCGCGCCGCCGACCTGGTGCTCGGCGCCTCCTCCGACCTGGTCGCCCGGGCCCGTGAACTCGGCGCCACCGACGCCCGGCTCGGCCCGGTCGCCGCGCCGCCGATCCCGCCGGGCCTGCTCGACCGGGCGGCGGCCCGCGCCGCGCTGCCCGGCGGCGCGGACGACGACCGCCCGGTGGTCCTGGCGATCGGCCGGCTGGTCCCGCAGAAGTGCTTCTCGCTGCTGCTGGACGCCGTCCCGTCCTTCGCCGCGCCCGGCGAGCCGATGCCCCGCGTGCTGCTGGCCGGCGACGGCCCCGAGCGGCAGGCGCTGCGCGAGCGGATCGCCGCCGAGCGGCTCCCGGTCGCGCTGCTCGGCTACCGCACCGACATCCCCGACCTGCTGGCCGCCGCCGACCTGGTGGTGCTCTCCTCGCGCTGGGAGGCCCGTTCGCTGGTCGCCCAGGAGGCGATGCGGGCGGGCGTCCCGGTGGTCGCCACCGCGGTCGGCGGGGTGCCCGAACTGGTCGGCGACGCCGCCGTGCTGGTTCCGTTCGCCGACCGGCGCGCCCTCGGCGGCGCCGTCCGCGAGCTGCTCGCCGACCCCGCCCGCCGCGCCAAACTCGCCGACGCCGGCCGCGCCCAGTCGCGCACCTGGCCGGACGAGGCGGCCACCGTCGCCCAAGTGCTCAGCATCTACGACGAACTGGTGCAGCGTCGGAAGTAGCGCCCCGTCAGTGCGACAGGTACGTCCCGCCCGCCGCGGTCAGCCGCAGGGCGGTGTCGATCAGCGGGACGTGGCTGAACGCCTGCGGGAAGTTGCCGACCTGGCGGCGGGCCCGCGGGTCCCACTCCTCGGCGAGCAGGCCGACGTCGTTGCGCAGCGCCAGCAGCCGCTCGAACAGGTCCCGCGCCTCGCCGACCCGGCCGATCATCGCCAGGTCGTCGGCCAGCCAGAACGAGCAGGCCAGGAACGCCCCTTCGTGTCCTGACAGTCCGTCGACGTTGTTGCCCTGGTCGTCGTGGGTCGGGTAGCGCAGCACGAAGCCGTCCTCGGTGGACAGCTCCCGCTGGATCGCCTCGATGGTGCCGATCACCCGCTTGTCGTCCGGCGGCAGGAAGCCGACCTGCGGGATCAGCAGCAGCGAGGCGTCCAGCTCCCGCCCGCCGTAGTACTGGGTGAAGGTGTTGCGCTGCTCGTCGTAGCCGCGGGCGCAGACGTCGGCGTGGATCTCGGCGCGCAGCTTGCGCCAGCGCTCGACCAGGCCGTCGGGCGGGTTCTCGCTCTGCTCCAGGAGCTTGATGGTGCGGTCGACGGCGACCCAGGCCATCACCTTGGAGTGCACGAAGTGCCGGCGCGGGCCGCGGACCTCCCAGATGCCCTCGTCCGGGTCGCGCCAGTGGTCCTCCAGGTACTCGATCAGGCGCAGCTGCAGGTTGTGGGCGTGGTCGTGCCGGGCCAGGCCCGACATGGTGGCCAGGTGCAGCGCCTCGACGACCTCGCCGTACACGTCGAGCTGGAGCTGGCCGGCGGCGCCGTTGCCGACCCGGACCGGGCGGGAGTTCTCGTAGCCGGGCAGCCAGTCGAGTTCGGACTCGGTGAGTTCGCGCTCCCCGGCGAGGCCGTACATGATCTGCAGGTTCTCCGGGTCGCCGGCGACCGCGCGCAGCAGCCACTCGCGCCAGGCCCGGGCCTCCTCGCGGTAGCCGGTGCGCAGCAGCGAGGAGAGGGTGATCGCGGCGTCCCGCAGCCAGGTGTAGCGGTAGTCCCAGTTGCGCATCCCGCCGAGGTCCTCGGGCAGCGAGGTGGTGGGCGCGGCGACGATGCCGCCGGTGGGGGCGTGGGTGAGTGCCTTCAGGGTGATCAGCGAGCGGACCACGGGCTCCCGGTAGGGGCCCTGGTAGGCGCACTGGGCGACCCACTCGCGCCAGAACAGCTCGGTGGACTCCAGCGCCGTCTCGGCGTCCGGCGGGGCGGGCGCCGGCTCGTGCGAGGCCTTCCAGGTCAGGCCGAAGGAGATCCGCTGGCCCGCCTCGACGGTGAAGTCGGCGTACGTGGTCAGGTCCCGGCCGTAGGTCTCCGCGGCGCCGTCCAGCCACACCGAGTCCGGCCCGGCGACGGCGACGGTGCGGTGCAGGCCGTCGGGCTCCTCGACGCGGTGCACCCACGGCACCACCCGGCCGTAGCTGAACCGCATGCGCACCGCGGAGCGCATCCGGACCCGCCCGGCCAGGCCCTCCACGATCCGGATCATCTGCGGGACGTCCGGGGTGCCCAGCAGGTGCCGCGGCGGCATGAAGTCGATCACCCGGACGCTGCCGCCCTGGGTGTCCCACTCCTGCTCCAGCACCAGCGAGTCGCCCCGGTAGCGGCGCCGGTCGCAGGGCAGCGCGGGGGCGGCCGCGGTGACCGGCGGGACGCGCAGCTCGCCGCTGTCCAGCACGGTCTGCGGGGGCGGCGGCGGGGCCGGCGGGTCGGCGACCGGCTCGGCGGGGCCGATCCGCCAGAAGCCGTGCTCGTCGGTGCCCAGCAGCCCGGCGAAGACCGCCGGGGAGTCGAACCTGGGCAGGCACAGCCAGTCGACCGCGCCGTCCCGGCTGACCAGGGCGGCGGTCTGCATGTCCCCGATGAGCGCGTAGTCCTCGATGCGACCGGCCATTGTTCTCCAGTTCCAGTGGCCCGCCCGGGTTGCGGCGGGCGGCCGGCCGGGCGGGTTGGGCGAGGATGTCGACGTTTGAGCAGAATACGTGGATTCGCTCCGATAGGTCGCCTCCACCCGCCCCGCGGCGGCGGGGCGTGCGCCGCGCGATTGCGCCGTCCGGGGGCTCGGCGCGCGGGGGTCAACCCGGACGCTGGCGAACAGTGGCCGGGGCACTGATACGCTGGTATCCCGTGGACTGGTGGGAAGGTCCGGCACCGAGCCCCCTCATCGGCGGCTCCTCAGCCCCCTCACCGGCGTCACCCTCCGACACGCGACCCACGGGAGCCCCCTCTTGGCACAGCCCCATTCCGGCAAGTCGGCCAACGGCCGCGCCGTGACGACCAAGCACCTCTTCGTCACCGGGGGTGTCGCCTCTTCGCTCGGCAAGGGCCTCACCGCCTCGAGCCTCGGCGCCCTGCTCAAGGCGCGCGGGCTGCGCGTGACGATGCAGAAGCTCGACCCGTACCTGAACGTGGACCCGGGCACCATGAACCCGTTCCAGCACGGTGAGGTGTTCGTCACGGACGACGGCGCCGAGACCGACCTGGACATCGGCCACTACGAGCGGTTCCTCGACACCAACCTGCACGGCTCGGCGAACGTCACCACCGGCCAGGTGTACTCGACCGTCATCGCCAAGGAGCGCCGCGGCGAGTACCTGGGCGACACCGTCCAGGTCATCCCGCACATCACCAACGAGATCAAGTCCCGGATCCGCCGGATGGCGACCGAGGACGTCGACGTGGTGATCACCGAGGTCGGCGGCACCGTCGGCGACATCGAGTCGCTGCCGTTCCTGGAGGCGGTCCGCCAGGTCCGCCACGAGGTCGGCCGGGACAACGTCTTCTTCGTGCACGTCTCGCTGCTGCCGTACATCGGCCCGTCCGGCGAGCTGAAGACCAAGCCCACCCAGCACTCGGTGGCCGCGCTGCGCAACATCGGCATCCAGCCCGACGCGATCGTGCTGCGCGCCGACCGCGAGGTGCCGCAGGCCATCAAGCGCAAGATCTCGCTGATGTGCGACGTCGACGAGGAGGCCGTGGTCGCCGCGATCGACGCCAAGTCGATCTACGACATCCCCAAGGTGCTGCACGGCGAGGGCCTCGACGCGTACGTGGTGCGCCGCCTCGACCTGCCGTTCCGCGACGTCGACTGGACCAGCTGGGACGACCTGCTGCGCCGCGTCCACGAGCCGCAGCACGAGGTCAAGGTCGCGCTGGTCGGCAAGTACATCGACCTCCCCGACGCCTACCTGTCCGTCACCGAGGCACTGCGGGCCGGCGGCTTCGCCAACAACGCCCGGGTCGAGATCAAGTGGGTGACCTCGGACGACTGCCTGACCCCCGAGGGCGCGCAGGAGCAGCTCGGCGACGTCGACGCGATCTGCATCCCCGGCGGGTTCGGCGACCGCGGTGTGGACGGCAAGGTCGCCGCCATCACCTACGGCCGGGAGAACCGGATCCCGCTGCTCGGCCTGTGCCTGGGCCTGCAGTGCGTGGTCATCGAGGCCGCGCGCAACCTGGCCGGCCTGCCCGAGGCCAACTCCACCGAGTTCGACCCGACCGGCAAGCACCCGGTCGTCTCGACCATGGCCGAGCAGCTCGCCATCGTCGACGGCAAGGGCGACCTGGGCGGCACGATGCGGCTCGGCCTGTACCCGGCGAAGCTCGCCGAGGGGTCGATCGTCCGCGAGGTGTACGGCGGCGAGCAGTACGTCGAGGAGCGCCACCGCCACCGCTACGAGGTCAACAACGCCTACCGCGCCGACCTCGAGAAGACCGGCCTGGTGTTCTCCGGCCTCTCGCCCAAGGGCGACCTGGTCGAGTACGTCGAGTACCCCCGCGACGTCCACCCCTACCTCGTCGCCACCCAGGCCCACCCCGAGCTCAAGTCCCGCCCCACCCGCCCGCACCCCCTCTTCGCGGGCCTGGTCGCCGCAGCCATCGACCGCAAGATCGGCTGACGCCGCCACCCCCCACCTCCCCACGGCAGCCGCCCACCCACGAGCACCCCTCCGGGCCGGGCGGCTCCGCCGTTCCCGGGGGGGATTTCGGGGGAGGGGATTCGGGGGCGGGAGGATTCGGCGAGCCGGGCGAGTCGGGCGAGTCGGGCGAGTCGGGCGAGTCGCGCGAGTCGCGCGAGTCGGGCGAGTCGGGCGAGTCGGGGTTCGGGGCGGAGCGCGGTGCGCGGCGGAGTCGCCTCCGGCGGCGTTCGCTGTGCGGGGTGTCGGCTTGGGGGGTGGGTGGTCGGGTAGATTGTGTCTATCTGACGAGAAGGGGTGTGTCGCGGTGGCCGGGATTCGGGATGTGGCGGAGGAGTGGGACGTTCGGGAGGGGACGACGCCGTTTCGGGGGAAGGTGACGGGGGTTCGGACCGAGGAGGTTCGGATGCCGGACGGGAGTTGGGCGCGGCGGGACTACCAGTTGCATCCGGGGTCGGTGGCGGTGCTGGCGCTGGACGACGAGGGGCGGGTGCTGGTGCTGCGGCAGTACCGGCACCCGGTGCGGCACCGGTTGTGGGAGCTGCCGGCGGGGCTGTTGGACGTGCCGGGGGAGAACCCGTTGCACGCGGCGCAGCGCGAGCTGTTCGAGGAGGCGTACTGCAAGGCCGGGCAGTGGCGGGTGCTGGTGGACTTCTACACCTCGCCGGGCGGGAGTGACGAGGCGTTGCGGCTGTTCCTGGCGACCGGGTTGTCGGAGGCGGACGGGGAGCGGTACGCGGCGCACGGCGAGGAGCTGGAGCTGGAGACCGCGTGGGTGCCGCTGGAGGAGTTGGTCGGCCTCGTGCTGGCGGGCGAGTTGCACAACCCGGTGATCGTGGCGGGGACGCTGGCGTTGAGCGCGGCCCTGGCCCGTGGCGGGGTCGACGGGCTGCGGGCGGTCGACGCGCCGTGGCCGGCTCGCCCGTACTGACCGCCGCGCGGGCCGTTCCTTGATCCACAGGGGTGATTCGCCGGTTGGTAGTACCGGATGGCACCTCGGCTGACGGGTCGGCTCGAACTACGCTTCGCGGACAGGACCCGGTGCGGGTCCGGTCCGCTGAGCGACTGGTCGGGAGTGGCGCGGGTGGCGAGGCAGATCAACACGAAGCCGGCGGCGACGGTGGCGGAGCCGGCCGAGGCGTCGGACGCGCTGCCGGTCGGCGCGCTGCCGTTCGTCGGCCGGTCGGCGGAGTTGGCGGCGCTCGCGGTGGCGGCCGGCCGGCCGGCGGAGGGCCGCGGGCGGCTGCTGGTGCTGGCCGGCCGGCCCGGGTCTGGGCGCACCGCGCTGGCGGTGCGCTGGGCCCGGTCGGTGGCGGGCGACTTCCCGGACGGGTTGCTGTACGCGCGGCTGTCCGCGCCGGACGGGTCGCGGGTGGGTGCCGGGCGGGCCGCCCGGACGCTGCTCGACCAGCTCGGCGAGGAGCGGGCCGGCGCCGTGCTGCCGGGCGGCGCGGAGGAGGACCCGGCGTGCGAGGCGCTGCGGGAGGCGCTGGCGACGCGTCGGGTGCTGGTGCTGCTGGACGACGTTCGCGACGCCGGGCAGGTGTGGCCGCTGCTCGCGGAGAAGACCGAGTCGCTGCTGCTGGCGACCACGGCCGGGCCGCTCACCGGGATCGATGGCATCGACCCGGTGATCCTCGGCGGGATCGACGAGGGTTCCGCCGTCGACCTGCTGGGCGAGCTGGTCGGCGGGACCCGGATCTCGTGTGACCCGGTGGGCGCCGCGGAGCTCGCCGAGGCGTGCGCCGCGCGTCCGGCCGCACTGCGGTTGATGGCCTCCTGGCTGCGGGCCAACCCGCGGGCCGCGGTGACCGAGGCGGCGACCGAGTTGCGGCCCGCGCCGGTGGAGGAGGAGCGGACCCGGCCGAAGAAGCGGGAGCGCTCCCGCGCGGGCAAGGCGGGCGGTGAGCGGCCCGGCCGGGCGGGCGGCGACCCGGGTGCGAAGGCCGGTGGGCGCGCGGCGACGGGGCGGGACACGGCCGCGGCGGGCGGCGACCAGGCGTCGGGTGCGGCGCAGGCCGGGCCGGGCGCGGAGCACGCGCCGGTGCCGGTGGTGGAGGGGGATCCGCTGCGCGGCGCGTTCGAGCTGGTGTACCGGCGGCTGCCGGCGGCGCGGGCGAGGCTGCTGCGGCTGGTCACGCTGGCACCGGGGCAGCTGGTGGACCTGCGCACCGCGTCCGCGCTGATGGGCTGCCCGGCGCCGGACGCCGGGGAGCACCTGGCGGAGCTCGCCGGGCTGGAACTGCTGGAGCGGGAGCCGGCCGCCGCCGACGGCACCGAGCGCTACCGGGTGCCGGCGCGGTTGTACGGGCGGCTGGTGGAGCTGCGCGAGGAGCGCGACCGGCCGGCCGAGGTGGAGCTGGCACGGGCCCGGTTGCTGGAGCGGCTGGTGCGGCTGGTCGACTCGGCGCGCCTGCTGCTCGACCCGGCCGCCGGGCCGAACCCGGATCCGCTGCCGGGCCCGCTGCGGCTGCGCAGCGCCGCGCAGGCCGGCTGGTGGATGCGCGAGGAGCGCGAGGGTCTGCTGGCGGCGGTCCGGGACGCGGTCGGCCAGGGCGATCTGGACGGTTCGGCGGGCCGGCTGGTGACGGCGCTGCTGCGGGCGCTTCCGCTGACCGGGGAGGCCGCGCCGGCGGAGCTGCACGAGCTGCACGAGTCGGTGCTGAAGGTCGCCGAGCGGCAGGGCGCTCCCCGGCGGGCCGCCGCCGCGCTGCTGAACCTGGCGGAGCTGCAGGCCGCCGCGGGCCGGCACGAGATCGCCGCCGAGCGGTTCCGGCGGGCGGTCGAGCTGTCCCGGGGGGCGGGTGACGAGGCCGGGTGCGCCCGCGCGCTGGAGGGTGTGGGCCACTGCCACCGGGCGCTCGGCGACCCGGTGCGCGCCGCCGACGCGTACGGCCGGGCGCTGGCGCTGCGGCAGGGCCTCGACGACCAGCCGGGGCAGGCCCGGCTGCTGGTGCGGCTGGCGGAGGCGCACACCGGGTTGCGGCGCTTCGAGGAGGCGGTGCGCGAGTACCGGGCGGCGGGCGCGGTGCTGCGCCGGCTGGGCGACACGCAGGGTGAGCAGGCGGTCGGCGCACTGTTGGCACGGCTTCAGCGGCACCTGGAGCAGGAAGGCCTCCGACCGCTTTCGGAGTAGTGTCGTAGATGCGGAGTTCGCCCCGCAATGTGGCCCCAGATCGCGTGCAAGCCTACGAACCTGCCAATGGGTCCGGCTGATTTAGTCAGTTTGGAAGGCTGACACGTCGCCTGGGCTTCATTACACTCGAACTCAGTCGCGCATAGTTCTATGCACCGGTGTATCCGTTGTGCCCCCCGCTTGCGCGTCGCCCGCCGGTCTTCTCCGGTAGGGACCCCCATGGCAAGAGGACGTGTTTAGCCGTGAAGGTCGGCATCCCCCGCGAGGTCAAGAACCACGAGTACCGCGTGGCCATCACGCCCGCCGGCGTGCATGAGCTGGTCCGCAACGGACACGAGGTCGTCATCGAGGACAACGCCGGTCTCGGCTCCTCGATCCCCAACGAGGAGTACGTGGCCGCCGGCGCCACCATCCTCCCCACCGCCGACGAGGTGTGGGCCGCCGCCGACCTGCTGCTGAAGGTCAAGGAGCCGATCGCGGAGGAGTACCACCGCCTGCGCAAGGGCCAGACCCTCTTCACCTACCTGCACCTCGCGGCCGACCGGGCCGGCACCGACGCGCTGGTCGCCTCCGGCACCACCGCGATCGCCTACGAGACGGTGCAGCTGTCCAACGGCGCGCTGCCCCTGCTCGCCCCGATGTCCGAGGTCGCGGGCCGGCTGGCCCCGCAGGTCGGCTCGTACCACCTGATGCGTCCGGCCGGCGGCCGCGGCACCCTCCCCGGCGGCGTGCCCGGCACCCACCCGGCGAAGGCGGTCGTCATCGGCGGTGGCGTCTCCGGCTGGCACGCGGCCACCATCGCCATCGGCATGGGCTACGACGTGACCCTGCTGGACCGCGACATCAACAAGCTGCGCGAGGCCGACAAGATCTTCGGCACGAAGATCAAGGCGATCATGTCCAACTCCTTCGAGCTGGAGAAGGCCGTCCTCGAGGCCGACCTGGTGATCGGCGCGGTGCTGATCCCCGGCGCCAAAGCCCCCAAGCTGGTCACCAACGAGCTGGTCTCCCGGATGAAGCCGGGCTCGGTGCTCGTCGACATCGCGATCGACCAGGGCGGCTGCTTCGAGGACTCGCACCCGACCACCCACGCGAACCCGACCTTCGAGGTCCACAACTCGGTGTTCTACTGCGTGGCCAACATGCCGGGCGCCGTCCCCAACACCTCCACCTACGCGCTGACCAACGCCACCCTGCCCTACGTGGTGGAGCTGGCGAACCGCGGGTGGAAGGAGGCGCTGCGCCGCGACGCCGCGCTCGCCAAGGGCCTGAACGTTCACGAGGGCCAGATCACCTTCCCGGCGGTCGCCGAGGCCTTCGGCCTGGAGTCGGTCTCCCTGGAGAGCGTGCTCGCCTGACGTCGCGTCACCCGCTGCTGCCCCCGGCCCGCCTTCCCTTCGGGCCGGGGGCATCGGCATGCCCGCGTGCGGGAATGCCGAGCGACAACGGGATGTCCGGCGACGGTCAATTTCGGTGCGGTTTGTCACCCGCTCTGTCGACAAGGACACCTGACGGTGCTTCAACGCCCCGCAACGCGCTCGGAAACGTTAGGGTCATCCCTTGACACGGGGCGGGTGGAGAGCCGACACCTGACGCCCACTACCGTGGATTGTGTTGCTGCGAATGCCCGCAACGGCCTAGAGTCGCAAACCGTTGGCATGCTGCCACGCTGACGAATCGACATAGAGTCCTGGACGTCCAAGGAGGTAAGACGACTTGTGAATGAGTCGACATTTGCTCCCGGGGGTGGTCAGCCAGGACTGGCGGAGCTCTCCGTCGGGCAGGCGAACGAGGAAGCCCGGCAGGCCACGGTAGGCGCGCAGGAGGTCGGCTCGGTCGCGGTCCGCACCTTCGAGGCGCGTCAGAGCGCGGCGGCCAACGCCACCGACTACGACGCCGACTACGCCTACGGCCTGGCCTACTCCGACCTCGGCTACGGTCCCTACGACGACCCGGACGCCGAGTACGAGCCGGACCCCGAGTACGCCGCCACCCTGGCTCCCGACGCGGCCCGCCAGCGCCGCGAGCGGGTCGGCCCGACCGGCCGCCCGCTGCCGTACTTCCCGATCCCCGCGCCGCTCGCCGAGCACGGCCCCGCGCAGATCATCGCGATGTGCAACCAGAAGGGCGGCGTCGGCAAGACCACCTCCACCATCAACCTGGGCGCGGCGCTCGCCGAGTACGGCCGCCGGGTGCTGCTGGTGGACTTCGACCCGCAGGGCGCGCTCTCGGTCGGCCTCGGCGTCAACCCGATGGAACTCGACGTCACGGTCTACAACCTGCTGATGGAGCGGGGCCTGACGGCCGATGAGGTGCTGCTGAAGACCGCGATCCCCGGCATGGACCTGCTGCCGTCCAACATCGACCTGTCGGCCGCCGAGGTGCAGCTGGTCAGCGAGGTGGCCCGGGAGTCCGCGCTGGCCCGCGCGCTCAAGCCGCTGATGTCGGACTACGACTACGTCATCATCGACTGCCAGCCCTCGCTGGGCCTGCTGACGGTCAATGCCCTGACGGCCGCTCACAGCGTCATCGTGCCGCTGGAGTGCGAGTTCTTCGCGCTGCGCGGCGTCGCGCTGCTCACCGAGACCATCGAGAAGGTCTGCGAGCGGCTCAACCCCGACCTGCGCCTCGACGGCATCCTCGCCACCATGTACGACTCGCGCACCGTGCACTCGCGCGAGGTGCTGGCCAGGGTGGTCGAGGCGTTCGGCGAGCACGTCTTCCACACCGTCATCGGACGGACCGTCAGGTTCCCGGAGACCACCGTCGCCGGTGAGCCGATCACCACGTACGCCACCAACTCGGTCGGCGCCGCCGCCTACCGCCAGCTCGCCAGGGAGGTGCTCGACCGGTGCCGCCCCGCCGAGTGAGTCTCCCGGGGGCCGACGAACTGTTCCGGGCCACCGGAGGCATGGCCCTGTCGCCCTCGCTGGCGCGGAACGGCTCCCAGGAGCCCGCCCGGCCGGCCGAGGGCGGCCGGGAGAACCCCGCCCGGGAGGGCGAGGGAGCGGGGCGCGCCGCCGAGGTGCCGGCGGCCCGGCCGGAGCCCGGAGCCCCGGCCGGTGCGCCGGGCGGCGCGGCTGCGGGGCGCGCGGAGGACCCCGCAGAGGCGCGACGGGCGACCGTGCGGACCCGGGGACGGGCCCCGCGGCGGCCCACCGGGCGGGAGCGGCACGACGAGAAGATCACCGTGTACGTCTCCGCCGAGGAACTGATGGACCTGGAGCACGCGCGGCTGGTGCTGCGCGGCGAACACGGCCTGGCGGTCGACCGCGGCCGGGTGGTGCGCGAGGCGATCGCGGTGGTGCTGGCCGATCTGGAGCAGCGCGGCGAGGCATCGATCCTGGTGAGGCGGCTGCGCGGGCGGTGAGGCCTGCGCGGCGCCGCGCCCGCGGTCTGCCAAGATGAACGGTCATGGTGAAGGTCGGCGACGGTGAAGCTGCGGCGCCCGCGGGGTTCCAGGTCAGGTTGGCGAACTTCGAGGGCCCGTTCGACCTGCTGCTCGCACTGATCGCCAAGCACAAGCTGGACGTCACCGAGGTCGCGCTGTCGAAGGTCACCGACGAGTTCGTGGCGCACATCCGGGCGATGGGCCCGGACTGGGACCTGGACGCGGCGACCGAGTTCCTGGTGGTCGCGGCGACCCTGCTGGACCTGAAGGCCGCCAGGCTGCTGCCGGCCGCGGAGGTCGAGGACGAGGAGGACCTGGCGCTGCTGGAGGCCCGGGACCTGCTCTTCGCCCGGCTGCTGCAGTACCGGGCCTACAAGGAGGCCGCCGGGATCCTCGCCGACCGCTGGGCCGCCGAACTGCTGCTGCGCCCGCGCACCGTCGGGCTCGAGCCGCACCACGCGCAGCTGCTGCCCGAGGTGGTGCTGAGCATCGGCCCGGAGCGCTTCGCGCAGCTCGCCGCGAAGGCGTTCGCCCCCAGGCCCGCGCCGGCCGTGTACGTCGACCACATCCACATGCCGCCGGTCAGCGTGCGCGAGCAGGCCGCGCTGGTGGTGGACCGGCTGACCGCGCTCGGCGAGGCCAGCTTCGGCCGCCTGGTCGCGGACGCCGAGAACACCCTGGTGGTGGTCGCGCGCTTCCTGGCGCTGCTGGAGCTGTACCGGGAGAAGGCGCTGGACTTCGAGCAGCCGGAGGCGCTCGGGGAACTGCTGGTGCGCTGGGTCGCCGAGGCCGACCGGCCGGTCGAGGTGACCGACGAGTTCGACCGCCCGCCGGGCGACAGCAACGAGGAGGGCGGTTCACGATGACCGCGAAGCAGCCCCGCCGTTCCCTCGGCCTGCCCGGCCAGAGCCGGCCCGAGGAGTGGCAGGAGTCCGCGTACCCGGACGGCGAGCAGCGCGTCGAGCCGGTCGAGCGGGTGGTCGCCATGCGGCAGGAGGCACTGCCGGAGCCGCTGCCGGCGCCGGCGCTGCCCGCGCCCGCACCGGCGGAGCCCCCGGTCGAGCGGCCCGCCGAGGGGGTGCCGCTGCGGGCCGCGCTGGAGGCCGTGCTGATGATCGCGGACGAACCGGTCGCCGAGGGGCACCTCGCCAACGTGCTGGAGGCGCGCCGCGACGAGGTGGCGCTGACGCTGCGTCAGCTGGCGGCCGAGTACACCGCGCAGGGGCGCGGTTTCGAGCTGCGCCTGGTGGCCGGCGGATGGCGGTTCTACAGCCGGGCTGCCTGCTCGGAGGCGGTGGACCGGTTCGTTCTGGACGGCCAGCAGGCCCGCCTCACGCAGGCCGCGCTGGAGACGCTGGCGGTGGTCGCCTACCGGCAGCCGGTGTCGCGCGGACGGGTCTCGGCGGTCCGTGGTGTGAACTGTGACGGCGTGATGCGTACCCTGGTACAGCGAGGGCTGGTCGAAGAAGCCGGCACCGAGCCCGAAACCGGAGCGATCCTGTATCGGACGACGAACTACTTCCTGGAACGGATGGGGCTGCGCGGCCTGGACGAGCTGCCGGAGCTCGCGCCCTTCCTGCCCGAGGTCGACGACGTGGAAGCGGAGTCCCTGGAGGGCACGATGATCGCGGAGGCGGTCGCCGCCGCACAGGACGGGCCAAACCAGGCCGACTAGACGGATACGACGTACGGACATTTTTGATGCGTAGCAGTGGCAACGGCAGGAACAGTGGCGGCGGCGGCCGGGGTGGACAGAGCGGGCAGGGTCGCGGCCGCCAGCAGGGCGGGGGCCGGGGCGGCTCGTCCTACGGCGGCAGCGGCGGCGGCCGCGGCGGGCAGTCCTCGCGCGGCGGCTCGGGCGGCGGCTCCTACGGGGGTTCGCGCGGCAGCGGCGGCGGGCGGGACGGCGGGCGCGGTGGCGAGGAGCGCCGCTACCCGGACCGTCCGCTGCGCCCGGAGGAGCGCAAGTACGACCGGCCCGAGTACGGCGGCGGCCCGAACGCCACGCCGTCGCGCGGCGCGTACGGCACCCGCAAGCCCGGAGCGGCCCCCAAGCCGCGCCGGGACGGGCAGGGCGCACCCGGCGACCCGCGGCGCCAGCCGCAGCGCTCCCGGGAGCTGCAGGGCCGCATCGAGGACCGGGTGCTGGCCCGGCACGAGGGCCCCGGCAAGGAGGTCGGCGAGGAGGGCGAGCGCCTGCAGAAGGTGCTGGCCCGGGCCGGCATGGGCAGCCGGCGGGCCTGCGAGGAGCTGATCGAGCAGGGCCGGGTCGAGGTCAACGGCCGACTGGTCACCGAGCAGGGCAAGCGCGTCGACCCGATGAACGACGAGATCAAGGTGGACGGCCTGACCGTCGCCACCCAGTCGTACCTGTTCTTCGCGCTGAACAAGCCGGCCGGCGTGGTCTCCACCATGGAGGACCCGGACGGGCGGCAGTGCCTCGGCGACTACGTCACCAACCGGGAGACCCGGCTGTTCCACGTCGGACGGCTGGACACCGAGACCGAGGGCATCATCCTGCTCACCAACCACGGTGAGCTGGCCCACCGCCTCACCCACCCCAAGTACGGCGTCACCAAGACGTACCTGGCGGCGATCCAGGGCCCGATCCCGCGCGACCTGGGCAAGCAGCTCGCCAAGGGCGTCGAGCTCGAGGACGGCTGGGCGCGTGCCGACAGCTTCAAGGTGATCTCCAACGTCGGCAAGAACTACCTCGTCGAGGTGACCCTGCACGAGGGCCGCAAGCACATCGTGCGGCGGATGCTCGCCGAGGTGGGCTTCCCGGTGGAGAAGCTGGTGCGCACCCACTTCGGACCGATCGCCCTCGGCGACCAGAAGTCCGGCTGGCTGCGCCGCCTGACCAACCCGGAGGTCGGCCAGCTGATGAACGAGGTCGGGCTGTAACAGCCCCGCCGAGGGCCCGTCCGCCGCTCGCCGGCGGGCGGGCCCTCGCACTTTGCCGGGTCTTGACATGTGAGGCTGACCGCACGGCCTTGTCAGCGCGCGGGCCGGTGGCAGAAGATTGCCACCGAAGCGCGCCTCGGCGCGTGGCGGAAGTGCGCCACCCCCGGGACAGGGGACACGGGGCGGCGGGGGAAGGAACCACGATGCTCGACTCATTCGGAGTGCTGGGCCTGGGCCGGCCGGACGGACAGGTGTACGCCGCGCTGGTCGTGGCGCCGCAGTCGACCGCGCTGGAGCTGGCCGAGCACTGCGGCCTGACGCTGGACCAGTGCCGGCAGGCCCTGGACCGGCTCGCGGAGCAGGGCATGGCCACCCGCGCGCCGGTCGACCGCGACCGCTACCTGGCGGTCGCCCCGGACGTCGCCATCGGCACCCTGATCGGCCACCGCGAGGCCGAGCTGCGCAGCGCCCGCGCCGAGATGCACCGGCTGATGGACGCCTTCCGGGAGGCCTCCCGGTACACCGACCCGGCGCACTCGGTGGAGGTGCTCACCGGCGGCGAGGCGATCGCCCAGCGCCTGGAGCACCTGGTGGAGTCCAGCCAGTACCAGATCCGCGGCTTCGACTGCCCGCCGTACGTGCAGGACCCGACCGTGCAGCAGCCCCGGCAGCGGGCCAAGCTCAAGTCCGGGGTACGGATCCGCACCGTCTTCGACAAGGAGGCGATCGCCTGGCCCGGGCGGCTGGAGCAGGAGATCCTCACCGGCGTCGAGGACGGCGAGGAAGCCCGGGTCCGCCCGGTGCTGCCGATGAAGATGATGATGGCCGACGACAAGATGGCGATCATCCCGATCAGCGTCGGCGACAGTGTGCTGGACGCCGCGTACGTCATCCACCCGTCCGCCCTGCTGCAGGCGCTGGACGCGCTGTTCGAGGCCGAGTGGGAACGCGCGGTGCCGCTGCAGACCGTGCTCGGCGACGGCGAGGGCCCCGGGCCGGACTCCGACCACCTGAAGCTGCTCGGGCTGCTCGCCGCCGGCCTCACCGACGAGTCGATCGCCCGCTCGCTGGGCTGGAGCGCCCGCACCACCCAGCGCCGGCTGCAGGGCCTGATGCGCGAACTCGGGGCCACCACCCGGTTCCAGGCCGGGATGGCGGCCCGCGAGCGCGGCTGGCTGTGAGGCCGCGGACGGCCCGTCAGGGGCCGTCCGCGGCCTCCGCCGGGAAACGGGTCAGCTCCACGGCCGCAGCGCGGCCCAGCGCCCGTCGGGGCCCCGCTCCAGCTTCTCCAGCCCGATCACGGCGGTCCGGTTCAGTCGGCCGTAGACGTGCGGGAACAGGACGCCCGGGGCGGTCCCCGGCGGCGGGCTGCCGGACGCCGCCTCCCACTTCACCATCGGCTCGACCAGCTTCTCCTCGATCAGCAGGGCCATCAGCGGGTCCGGCGTCTCGCGGAAGAACAGGTTGGCCACCGCGAGGGCGGTCCGCTCGTCCGGGGAGCAGTGGATGAAGCCGTCGGTGAGCAGGGAGGCGGCGGTGTACGGCCGGCCCGGGTCGCGCAGCCAGTCGTCCAGCGGGGCGAGATGGTAGATCATGCCTCTTTTGTACCGGAGCTGACGGGGCGACGGGCGCGCCCGCCGCCGCTCACAGCCCCGCCACCTTCGCCGTCGCCGCGATCTCGTACACCAGCGTCACGGTGCGCCGGCCGCCCGGCGGCAGCGGCACCGACCAGCGGGCGACGCCCTCGCCGTCCAGTTCGTCCGGCGGCGGCGAGCACTGCTCCTTGCGCAGCCGCACCTCCACCGCCGACACCTCGGACACCGGCACCCGTTCGCGCAGCACCACCACCCGCTCGTCCGTCTCCTCCGGGCCGGAGAACCGCGACAGGTGCAGCCGCACCGTGCGGGTCACCAGGGTGCGCTGCCCGGCCAGGCCCGCGCCCTCCCGGCGCTCCTCCGCCTCCCGCACCACCCGGAAGCCGTCGGTGGAGCCGAACGCGAGGCGCACCGGCGCGCCGGGCGCGGCGAACTCCAGCGCGCCCCGGCCGGTGTAGCCCGAGCCGCGGACCAGGTCCACCGGGCCGGCCAGCAGCGCGTGACCCGACGCGTTGCGGAACGACACCACCTCGGTCACCAGCGGCGACAGCTCCGGCGCCGCCGTGAACTCGCTGCGCGCCGCCGTCTCGAAGCCGCTCACCGGCACCCGGTGCGCCCGCCCGTCCGCAGGCACCGACACCGGGTCCGGGGCCCGCAGCACCCGCACCTCGCCGCCGTCGTCCACCCCCGGCAGGCCCGGCTCCAGCGGACCGGCGTCGCCGATCGCCTGCTCGCGCAGCTCCACCTCGACGGTCTTCTTCTCCTGCGCGGACCGCTCCCGCAGGAACAGCCGGTCCTCCGCCAGCGTGGGCGGCTCGCCGGCCAGCGCCGAGCGGGCCGTGGACAGCGTCAGCCGCACCCCCGACCAGTCCTCGCCGGTGCGCTGCCACACCACCGCCTCGGTCTCCAGCCGCAGCGCCCCGTCGACCAGCTCCGCCCGGTAGGCGGGCCGCCACAGCGCACACGGCGTCAGGTGCCCGACCCTGGCCAGCACCCGCTGCGCCGCCCCGGCCTCGACCGTCAGCTCGACGAACGCGACCAGCTCGGCCGGCTCCTGCTCGGCCAGCGCCAGCTCCTCCTCGGCCTGCGCCAGCTCGGCGGCCAGCTCCACCGCGCGCTGCCGGGCGGCCCGCAACTGCTCGCCGTAGGACTCCCGTTCGGCGTCCACCCGGTCCAGCTCGCGCGACCAGCGGGCCTGCTCCAGCTCGCCGCTGCCCGCGCCCTCGCCGATCTCCCGCAGCAGGTCGGCCGCCAACTGGCCGAGCAGCGCCAGGCGGGCCTGCAGCCGCTCCTGGCGGCGCGACTCGGCGAGGTGCGCGCGCTCCAGCTCGTGCACCCGGCGGCGCAGCGCCGAGTCGTCCGCGGTCGGCGGCAGCGGCGCCGGCGGCTGCCAGGAGCGCACCAGCCGGGCGTCCAGCACCCGGGCGGCCGCGGCGGCCTCGGCCGTCGCGGGGTCGAGCAGTTCGGCGTGCAGGGTGCGGTCCACCGCCAGCGCCGTCACCGGGCCCAGCCGCAGCCGCTGCACGCCCGGCGTCAGCTCCAGCTCGGCGGTGCGCTCAAGTTGCGCCCGGTCCTCCAGACAGGTCACCGCGGTGACCGGCAGAGCGATCGTCTCGTCGTCCACGTTCAGCTCCTCCGGTTTCCGCCGACCACGGCCCTGCCGGCCGGGATACGGATCACATAGCCGCCTTCCAGCTCCGCCGAACCCCCGGCGGGCACCTCGACGCGGCGGATCCGGGCCGACGGCGGGACGGCCGCCGACGGCTCGTCAGGAGGCGACCAGCCCGGGCGCTCCTCGATCCGCACCTCCCCCTCGCCGCTCACCGGCACCCGCTCGCGGACCTCCACCAGCGCCGGATGCGGCAGCCGGTTCACCAGCTCGATCCGCACCCGGTGGTCCAGCACCGTCGTCGAGTTCAACACCCCCGAGGTGGACTCCCGGACCTCCGAGTGCCGGGCCACCCGCACCCCGTCCGCCCGGCCCAGACCGACCTGCCGGGAGCCGCCCGGCGCCAGCGTCGGCAGCGCCGCCGTCAGCAGGAAGTCGCCGTCCACCGACACCTCCACCGGCCCGGCCAGCAGCGCCTGCCCGGTGCCGTTCGCCAGCCGCAGCGTCGCGTACACCGCCTCCTCCACCGACGGCACGCACACGTAGCCGGTCTCCACGCCCACCGGCAGCTCCGCCACCGTGACGGTGTGCCAGACCCCGTCGGACGGGATGTCGGCCGGCGCCGCCGCGTCGTAGCGGTGGTCGAACGAGCCCGCGGACTCCCGCGGCCGCACCGCGTGGCCCGGCAGCGGCAGGCGGCCCACCGCCTCCGCGCGGCGCAGCGCGTCCGCCGCCTGCGGCGCCGGCTGCGGGAACAGCCGGCCGCGGCGGACGTCGTCCTCGTCCGGGCCTGCCAGCGTCAGCTGCGCGTAGTCCAACTGATCCGCGGACGGGCGCGGGCCCGCCGGGGCGGACGGCTCCGGCTCCGGCTCCGCGAGGGCGGAGTAGTCGGCCGCGAAGCCCTGACGGGCCGCCCCGGCGCCGCCGTAGCCGCCCGGGGCGGGCATCGCGGCCATCGGGGCCGGCGGCGGCACCGGCATCGGCACCGGGCCGCCCGCCATCGGCTGCGCCTGCGGGGCGAACCCCGGCGCGGCCGGGGCGCCCGGCGGCGCCGAACGGCGGGCCCGTTTCGCCGACTCCTTCGCCATCGGCTCGCCGAACCCCGACGCCGACGGCGCGGCCGCGCCGACCGCGATCGGCGCCGACTGCGGCAGCGGCTTCGACGGCTGGGCGTCCGACCAGCCCGCGAACAACTCGCCCAGGCCGGCCGGCTGCGCCCGCCACCCCGACGGCGCGGGCGCGTCCTGGCGGCGGCCGATCCGCAGCGAACGCAGCCGCGGCAGGCCGGTCGGCCGGGCCAGGTCCGCCGTCGACAGCGCCAGGCGCACCCCCAGCCAGTCCTCGCCGGTGCGCTGCGCCACCGACGCCCGCAGCACCAGCCGCGCCGACGGCTCGCCCTGGCGGTGCGTCAGCTGGTACGTCGGCACCCACACCGCGCCGGGCACCGCGTACTCCACCTCCAGCTCCACCGGGCCCTCGCCGCGCACCGTCAGTACCGCCTGCGCGCCGGTGGCCAGCGCACCCGGCTGCTCGGCCGTCGACCCCTGCCGGGCCCTGGTGTACGCCACCTCCCAGGCGTGCTCCGCCAGCCGCAACTCCTGTGCCAGCTCCACCGCCCGCTCGTGCAGCACCGCCAGCCGGGCGTCCACGAACTCGGCCAGCGCCAGCACCGACTCGGCCGGGGCCCTGCGGTGCGGCTCGTCGCGGCGGCGCTGCGGCGGCACCGCGCGCAACGCCGCGACCTCGGCGATCCGGGCGTCCAGCCGGTCGATGCGCTCCGACAGCGCGTCGCGGCGCTCGCCGAGCTCTTCCAACTCGCGCTCCCAGGACGGGAGTTCGTCTTCCTCCCGGACCCGCGAGAGGTGCTCCACGCGGGCCTCGGCGACCCGTGCGGCGCCCGCCAGCACCCTGACCCGCAGCGAGCCCTCCGCCGCGACCCGCGGCAGCCCCGCCACCCGCACCCGGCCGTCCGCCGGCAGCACCCCCGAGGCGCGGCGACGGCACACCGCGCCCACCGCGTGCACCACCACCGACTCCAGCCTCGACTCCCACACCGCCTGCTCTGCCACCCTGCCCCCTCGCATCCCAGCGCCCGAACCCCGGACCCGGGCGCCCAGTCTGCACCCAACCCCCGTCACGGGACCCGGATTTCCCCTGCGCGTCGGCGGATCGGAGGGAGGGTTTGACGAGGGGGGATGGCAGAAGTGGCGGGGCGTCGGCGGATCGGGGGGAGGGTTTGGTGGGGGAGCGCAGAAGCGGAGGGGCGTCGGCCGATCGGAGGGAGGGTTTGACGAGGGGGGATGGCAGAGATGGTGGGGTGCCGGCGGATCGGGGGGAGGGTTTGGTGGGGGGATGGCAGAGGCAGTGGGGCGTCGGCGGAGCAGCGGGACGGTTTGGTGCGGGGGAGCGGGTGGCGTCGGCGTGGGAGGTGGTGGCGGGTGCGGTGGGGGGTGCGGGTGCGAGAGGATGAGGCCGGACCGGCGGCGTTTGGATCGTCGGGCAGGGATCGCACCCGGGAGACGAGTACCCGCCATGCGTACAGCCGCCGTCATCGGCACCGGACTGATCGGCACCTCCGCCGCGCTCGCGCTCACCGGTCGCGGTCTGAGCGTGTACCTGGAGGACGCCGACCAGGACGCGGCGCGCACGGCCGCCTCGCTCGGGGCGGGGACCACGGAGCCGCCCGAGGGGCCGGTCGACCTGGCGGTGATCGCGGTGCCGCCCGCGCTGGTGGGCAAGGTGCTGGCCGACTGCCAGCGCCGCGGCCTCGCCCGGTGGTACACCGACGTCGCCAGCGTGAAGGCCGGGCCGCGGGCCGAGATCACCGCGCTCGGCCTGGACACCGTCCACTACATCGGCTCGCACCCGATGGCGGGCCGGGAGCGCTCCGGTCCGCTGGCCGCCCGCGCCGACCTGTTCGAGGGCCGGCCGTGGGTGCTCACCCCGACCGCGGACACCGACACCGAGACGCTGAACGCCGCACTGGAACTCGTCGCGCTGTGCGGGGCGATGCCGATCGTGATGGACGCCGCCGACCACGACCGGGCCGTCGCGCTGGTCTCGCACGCGCCGCAACTGCTCTCCTCGCTGGTCGCCGCGCGGCTGGAGCACGCCGACGAGACCGCGGTGCGGCTGTCCGGGCAGGGCGTGCGCGACGTCACCCGGATCGCGGCCTCCAACCCCGCGATGTGGATCGACATCCTCTCCGCCAACGCGGGCGTGGTCGCCGACGTCCTGGACGACCTGGCCGCGGACCTCGCGGACACCGTCACCGCGCTGCGGGCGCTGCAGGCCGCCGACGAGGGCGAGCGCCGTTCCGGGGCGGCCGGCATCGAGGCCGTGATGCGCCGCGGCAACACCGGCCAGTCCCGCATCCCCGGCAAGCACGGCGCCCCGCCGACCCGGTACGAGACCGTCGCGGTCGTCCTCGGCGACCAGCCCGGCGAACTCGGCCGGCTGTTCGGCGAGGTCGGTGCGCTCGGCGTCAACATCGAGGACGTCAGCATCGAGCACTCGACCGGCCAGCAGGTCGGCCACGTCCAGATAGCGGTGGCCCCCGGCGCCGTGAAGCCGCTCACGGCGGGCCTGCGCGAGCGCGGTTGGAGCGTACGGGACTAGCTGTTGCCGTCCATTAACCTTGAGGGGAGTCCGTGTGCCCCGAGAGAGAGGTTTCGTCCCGTGGAGAGTGTCGACCGAGCGTCGAGCAGCCCGGTCGTCGTCGCGATCGACGGACCTTCGGGCTCCGGGAAGTCCACCGTGTCGCGGGCGGTCGCCGCGCGGCTTGGGCTGAGCTTCCTGGACACCGGCGCCATGTACCGGGCGATGACCTGGTGGATGCTCGCCAACGACGTGGACGTGGACGACCCGGAGGCGGTGGCGATCGCCTGCGCCAAGCCGGTGATCGTCTCGGGCACGGACGCCGCTGGGCCGACCATAACGGTGGACGGGCAGGACGTCTCCGGCCCGATCCGCGGGCCCGAGGTGACCGCCAAGGTCAGCGCGGTGTCCGCGGTCCCGGCGGTGCGGGCACGGCTGGTGGAGCTGCAGCGCGGCTGCGCCTCGCACGTCGAGCGCGGCATCGTCGCGGAGGGCCGCGACATGGGGACCGTGGTGTTCCCGGACGCCACCGTGAAGGTCTTCCTGACCGCCTCCGAGCACGCCCGCGCCGCGCGGCGCGCGGCCGAGCTGCGAGCCAAGGGCGTGGACGAGGCGACCATCACCGCGATGGCCGCCGACCTGGCCCGCCGGGACGCCGCGGACTCCTCCCGGGAGACCGCCCCGCTGACCCGGGCCGCCGACGCCGAGCTGGTCGACACCAGCGAACTCACCCTCGACCAGGTGATCGACACGATCACCGCCCTGGTCGAGCATCGGGCCGGCCTCACCGCCGCCTGACCCCCGCACCATCCGACCGCGCGAGATCCGCGCGGTCCGCGCTGCCCCCGGGCAGGTACGCACGGCACGCCCCTGGGAAGGGCCGGGCCGGGAAACGGAACACGCAGTATGAGCAACGACACGACGACCCACCACGGCGCGCTCGGCGACGACGAGTACGCCGAGTTCATGGCACTGGCCGCCGAGGAGGGCTTCGACGCCGACGAGGTGGACTCCGACCTGGAAGGGCACGGCCCGCTGCCGGTGCTGGCCATCGTCGGCCGCCCGAACGTCGGCAAGTCCACCCTGGTCAACCGGATCATCGGCCGCCGCGAGGCGGTCGTCGAGGACCGCCCGGGCGTGACCCGCGACCGGGTCAGCTACGAGGCGATGTGGGCCGGCCGCCGCTTCAAGGTGCTGGACACCGGCGGCTGGGAGATCGACGTCCTCGGCCTCGACGCGATGGTCGCCGGCCAGGCCGAACTCGGCATCGAGCAGTCCGACGCGGTGCTGTTCGTGGTGGACGCCAAGGTCGGCGCCACCGACACCGACGACGCGCTGGTCAAGCTGATCCGCCGCTCCGGCAAGCCCGTGGTGCTGTGCGCCAACAAGGTCGACGGCCCGTCCACCGAGGCGGAGGCCGCGTACCTGTGGTCGCTGGGCCTCGGCGAGCCGTACCCCGTCTCGGCGCTGCACGGCCGCGGCTCCGGCGACCTGCTGGACGCCGTGCTGAAGGTCCTGCCGGAGGCCCCGCCGCAGCTGTTCGGCGACGGGCAGGGCATCGGCGGACCGCGCCGCGTCGCGCTGATCGGCCGCCCGAACGTCGGCAAGTCCAGCCTGCTGAACAAGGTCGCCGGCGAGGACCGGGTGGTGGTCAACGAGCTGGCCGGCACCACCCGCGACCCGGTCGACGAGCTGATCGAACTCGGCGGCAAGACCTGGAAGTTCATCGACACCGCCGGTATCCGCCGCCGGGTCCACCTGACCGCCGGCGCGGACTTCTACGCCTCGCTGCGCACCTCCTCGGCGCTGGACAAGGCAGAGGTGGCGGTGGTCCTGATCGACGCCAGCGAGACGCTCGCCGAGCAGGACACCCGGATCATCTCGATGGCCGTCGAGGCCGGGCGCGCCGTGGTCATCGCGTACAACAAGTGGGACCAGCTGGACGAGGAGCGCCGGTACTACCTGGAGCGCGAGATCGAGCGCGACCTGGTCCAGGTGCAGTGGGCGCCGCGGGTGAACGTCTCCGCGAAGACCGGCCGGCACATGGAGAAGCTGGTCCCGGCGATCGAGACCGCGCTGGCCGGCTGGGAGACCCGGATCCCGACCGCCCGGCTGAACGCCTTCCTCGGCGAGCTGGTCGCCTCGCACCCGCACCCGATCCGCGGCGGCAAGCAGCCGCGCATCCTGTTCGGCACCCAGGCGGGCGTCCGTCCGCCGCGGTTCGTGCTGTTCGCCTCCGGCTTCCTGGAGGCCGGCTACCGGCGGTTCGTCGAGCGCCGGCTGCGCGAGGAGTTCGGCTTCGAGGGCACCCCGATCTCGATCTCGGTCCGGGTCCGCGAGAAGCGCAAGAAGAAGTAACGCAGGGACGTAGCGAAGGCTGTGGGCCGCGGTCTCCCCGTCGGGGGAGGCCGCGGCCCACAGCCGTTCTCGTGGGGGGTCAGCCCTCCCTACGTTGTTGGTTGGGATGAGCGAGCCACTCGTAAGGTTGGCTCACCCAGGGGTGTCGGGTGTGGCTCTCAGCCCTCTGCCGTC